>NZ_VOYU01000007.1:0-201452 GCF_013420135.1 Acinetobacter sp. YH12023 | reverse complement strand
GAGATCCATGCACGTGTAGCAGTCCTTAACAGATTTACGGAATTAGGTCGCCCACTTACCCAAGTTACGCCTTAAATTTGGATCAATTAGGGGCGCTTTGCATTTCAAATCTTTGTGCAACAAAGCCCTTGTATACTGATAAAATTAAATTTGATAATTTTTTTAGACATATATCAAAAAATGATAAGGATATTTTAGAATCCTACTCTCAATTCAAGTACGCCAAACTAGATTGCATTGAGAGTGGAATACAAGTAGAAAAAGGAAACAATACTCGTAAGCAAATATTTTTATACTGCGAATTATGTATGAAAACTGGATTTCATAGTGAAATTTTTAACAAAAATTGGATTAGTATATGTCCAGTACACAAGACTAAATTGCAAAAAATAAATTTATTGACAGAATCATCATCTAATAAAAATGACTATTTTTATTCAAGAGTTGAAAAAATAAAAGAATTAGCAATTAGTTTAAATTTAGATTGGCCAAGAAATAAAGAAAGAGTTTCAACATTGAGATTTTGTAAAATAAAAAATTGGGTGGTCGGATTGGAAAAAGAAATTCAAAAATATTTCCCAATTACAGGAAATATTATATGTGCTACGAATGAGAGCGATATTAATAGATTATTAGGATTTTTTAACTACATTTTCCCAATTAATGACACTGATCTTAATTTTATATTCAGGAATATAAAACAAAGACCACCCAAAGTAAAATTATATTATGACAAGGAAGTCTTAATTTTTATAAGAGATTACAAGTATGAAATAAATAATATTTTAGAACACTATAAAAATAAATTGCAAGCTGATAAATTTAATAATTTTAAATTTTTTGAATTTATTAATAATTACCTAAATTATATTAATAAAATTCATTGCAAAAAAAAATGTAAATGGGCTGATAGAAAGAGAGAGTATTACTGGAAAATAAGTGAAAATCAATTTCACAACAATTTATGGACGACTTGTCAATACGAGCAAGTAGGATATTTAATCAGTGCTAATTGGTTAGATTACTCGTTATTAGGACATACTGAGGTCAAGAGAATCTTAAGTCAGGAGTTTCATTATCGAAAAATAAAAATCAGCAAAAAAGTTGAGAAATTCCTTGAGGAAATCCTGTTCGAATTACTTATAAATATTATTTTTGAATTAAGCAATAAAATTAAAGAGGTACAGAAGTTCCAAGGAAGAAAGATAGATCTCCATGAAATATTTGCATCTAACATCTATCTAAAATTAGAAGATGATAAATGCATACTCGTAAATACTGTAGGATTGTCTACATCTGATAGAGTTACAAAATTAGTTAATTTTCAGTAACAAGTTTAATTAAATGAACGGCTGTGAATCATCATCTTAGTAAATAAAGTTGAAGCATTTCGTATAATGTATATTATGTTAAATAAGGTAATATGCAAACCTAAATATGATACTGACCTATTGTCTATAAAAATTCATTTTGACATTTTCAGCAGAAATTAAAGCTAAAAACGAAATCGAAAAAAATAAAGCTAATTTTAAAATAAAACCCATTTGGGCAAAGTTTCATAATTAACTTTATTTTCTTTCAATGTCAAAAGATCATTTTTTATAGAGGTATAACTCAACACCTCTATAAAGTTAATCACGTTTTTTCTTCTGATTAAATTTCTCATGCACTATTACGTCAACTATTACATTGGTTTGACCATGTAATTTTGCTGCATCAACACTTTCATGTAATTTTATTGTTGTTTTCCTTACATCAATGCATTTATTAAATATTTTTTAATTATTGTTTTTTAATATTTTTTACGAATAAAAAGATGAATATTTAATAAAATATCCATCTTAAATTGTTTTATAAAATATTTTTTAAATATTCCCAAGGAAAAATCCCTTGATTATGACCATCACTAAAGCAAATCTGTACACCATAACCTTGGCTATTCAACTCGGTAACCTGTACATGATCGACCGATGAAATCGGTAACTTCTTAATCTTGTTATAACGACAAAATGCACAAGGACATGCATTTCGCAGTTGATCATGACTTAAAGTGACAATCTTTTCTTCCGACCAAATAAAATGGATGAGATCTCGCTCAACATCAAACTGAATATCTGTAGGTTTTGTTTGCGAATTATTCTGCATGGGCTTGCTCCAAAATTAACCCTAAACCAATACGAATCGCTTTACGCACTTCAGGGTCTGGGTCATCTGCATGCTCTTGTAATAATTGTTCGGCACGACTACCCCCAATTTCGCCCAATGCCAAAGCGACTTCTTTACGGAGGTTACTAATTTTAAAGTCAAAATTATGTGCCAGACCATCCAAAGCCTGTTTGGATTTAATGAGTCCTAAACTACGCACCACTGCAATACGCACTTGCCAATAGGTGTCATACAACAATTCAACCAAATTTTCTTCAAGTGAGGCTAATTTTAATTTTCCAATAGTTAATGCAGATTCAACGCGCAATTGCCAATCTTGTGAGGCTAAACCATAGGCTAAAGCATCTATAACTTCAGGATGTGACTGTTTTACATAACCTAACCCACCTGTTGCAATACGACGAGTCTCTAAATCTGGGTCGTTGCGTGCAATTTGACTTAAACTGCTAACGGCTTGTTCTTGCTGTAACCAACTCAATGTACTCACCGCTTCACGGCGTACTAATACATCTGTGTGATGAATATGTTTTTCAATTTCTTGATAAGAACTTAGATCACGTAAAGGTTTTAAGGCTCTTAAAATCGCAACTTTGACCGCAGATTCCTCTCTTACTAAATAGCCTGTTAAAACTTCAGCAGATTCAGCCTGTTTAACTTCACTTAAACTTTGTGTCGCAGCTGCAACTACTTCTATATCTGAGTCTAATAGTGCACTTGCCAAAGCATTTAAACTGTCTGCATCTTCCCATCCTTCAAGTCGTTTTGCTGCTTCTAAACGAACTAGCACCGCTGGGTCATGTGCCAAAGCATAATGCAGCCATGGTAATAAATCTTCACGTTCTTCATCTGCAATATTCATAAGTGCAATAAAGCGTCTTTTTTCATCTTCTTGATTGATTTGTTCAAGAAAATCTAAATCATCTTCAGCTAAATTTTTTAATTCTGGGTATTGAAACGGCATGGGGTTTATCCTTCTACTACTGCTTTTTTGGGAATCCCCAAAGGATTTAATCGATTCATATCTTCTAAAATTTCACGCTTTAAAGCATGCATACAATGTTTCTTTAATTCGGTAAATTCTGGTGAAGTAACAATGTCAATGTCTCGAGGACGGGAAAAATTCAGTGGAATTTCCTCAATAATTCGTCCAGGACGATGGCTCATAATCAGCACCCGATCCGCCAAAAACAGTGCTTCATCTATGTCATGAGTAATAAATAGCACTGTGGTTTGAATATCCTGCCAAATATTGAGCAAGAGTTGCTGCATACGAATACGTGTTTGCGCATCCAAGGCACCAAAGGGTTCATCCATCAATAACACTTTGGGCTGATTAATCAATACACGAGCAATTTCAACCCGTTGCTGCATCCCCCCTGAGAGTTCCGCAGGAAATTTCTGTTCAAAACCTGTTAGTCCAACTAAGTCGATCATATGCTGTGCTTGTTTTTGGCGTTCCGTTGTTGAAATACCTTTCATTTTTAAGCCAAAAGCCACATTTTCAATGATGCTTTTCCAAGGAAATAAAGTGTGATGCTGGAATACCAAACCACGATCAGGATGTGGTTTAGACACTGTTTCAGCATCGACCAATAATTCGCCAGAACTATATAGCAAGTGCCCTGCCAATGCGCCAAGCAATGTAGATTTTCCACAACCCGAAGGTCCAAGTAAGCACACAAATTCGCCTGCTCGAATATGTATATCGACCTGATTTAAAGCTTGAAAGCGCTGCTGACCTTGTCCTAAGTGTAAAGACAATTTACGGATGTCAATTTCACCGAGTTTTTTTACAGTTTGATTCACATGCTCAGTCATTAGGCTTTCCTCAATTGATACCACGGGGTAAATTTCTTCCCAATCCAACGTACTAGAGCACTACTCAACATGCCTAAGGCACCAATGAGTAACATGCCAACCACGATGCTGCTGTAATTCTGTAGCGTGAAAGATTCCCAAGTGAAATAACCAATCCCTAACTGACCTGAAATCATTTCAGCCGTAACTAAACAAAACCAACATGTCCCCATACCAATAGATAGCCCTGTAGTGATATTGGGTAAAGCCCCTGGTATAACTACTTCACGTATAATGGAAAATTCAGATGCACCGAGACTTTTTGCAGAAGCAATCAATCGAGGATCTACCGCTTCCACACCATGAATGGTATTTAATAAAATTGGAAACAGCGCCCCAATAAAAGTGATGTAAATCATGGAAGCTTCAGACGATGGAAAAATTAAAATTGCCAATGGAATCCAAGCCACCGCAGGAATTGGACGCAAGACCTCAAGTGGGGTCATAAAAAATGCTGACATTTTTTTGTATTGACCAATCAGCAAGCCGAATGTCACGCCAACCACACCCGCTAAAGCAAAACCAATCAGTACTCGTAACATACTGGCTTTTAAATGCGCCAAAGCTGTTGGTAGTTGGAAAAATTAAATAACAGCTTGAACAACTTCAATAGGTGTCGGTACGTTGCTAAAATTCACAATAACCAGATTAATCTTAAATTGAGCCAACGCTTGCCACAGTAATAAGCACAGTACCAGCGAAACTGTACCCAAGATAAATTGACTCAATTTTGGATTTTTAAGTGCATCCCATTTTACAGAAATGGCTGGATGCAGCGCCTTTTCCTGATTTTCAACTAAACTTCCCATAATGCCTTTCCTCATTGTTGGCGATTAGGCTAGACAATGTGATTGCCTTTATTTCACGAGTTGTTGAACGGCTTTAAAGTCATAAACTTTACCGCTGTGGGTTTGCGCAAACTTCGTGGCATCATCTTTGAGTAAAAAGGCTTGAATTTGTCCCGTTTGATTGGTTGCGAACCATGCTAAATTTGACAGTAACTTGATGTCACTTTGGAAATCTTGGCTATACACCACACGGGTTTGTTGACCCGCTTGTTGAATTTTCTTTAAATCTTGGAATGCATGTTCAGCCGTTTCATAACTACGCACGTGGTTTTCACCTTTGACCCAAATTTGTGTCACATGCTTAAAAGTCTGAATTGGTTCACCTGTTAAGGCATCCTTTGCAACTAGAGGCGATTTGCCATAATTGGCTAAAGACTTAGAATAATCGAGCTTGGATGCTGAAAATGCGTCTTTAATGTATTGTTCTGAAATAAATTGATTTACATCAATTTTCCCGTCATTTTTACCTAATATTTTTAAGGTATCGACGGCTGTTTGTGTCGCTTGGCGATATTCAGGTTTCCATGTTAAATCTCGAGTTTGTAAACCTAGTGGTCCATGAAATAAATACACCACTTCCGCAGGAATACCTGTTTTATCGGCAATGATCTGACTATATTTTTCAGGTTCTTTTTGTAGCAGTTGATCTGCCTCAATCGTAGCTTGCAAATAAGCTTTTATAACTTCAGGGTGTTTTTCTGCATAGTTTTTAGCAACAATCGAACCATGAAAAGTCGGTGCATTGGCCTGTGAACCGTCATAAATTTTTCGAGCAATGCCTTGATATGCAAACAATTCACCAAAAGGCACAAAATCTGCATGCGCTGCAATCTTATTGCTCTTTAATGCAGGACCTGCAACTTCAGGTGCTTGTGCAATAATTTTAATGTCTTTATCTAACTCCCAGCCTTGTTCTTTGGCGACTCGTAGCAATAAGCCGTGTGCAGTCGAAGCAAAAGGAACAGAAATCGTTTGTCCTTTAAGTTCTGCAATCGAGTTCACCTTGGAATCAGTCGGTACAACGATTGCGTTTCCACTGCCCGTAGTACTTCCTGAGAGCGGATTTAAGAATAAACTTTGTTTACCTGCTTTTTGAAAAGCCGCTAAATTGTTGACTGCAGGAAAATCAGCCATCGCACCAATATCTAAGCGATCTGCCACCATTTCACTGGTTAAAGGTGCACCTGAAGTAAAGTTTTTCCATTGAATGTCATATTTCACATTCTTATATTCACCATCTTTGGGCAAATATTTATCGAGTAAATTCAGTTCACGGATCAGTAAACCACCCGTTGCACAGTTAATGGTTGTATCTTGTGTACCAATGGCGATGCGAACTGTTTCAGCTTTTGCTGATGTGCTATTTGTATTGGTTTTATCAGTATTTTTACTGTCACAAGCGCTTAGCCCCCCTACAACGGCTAGACCGACGATGGTACTGATTAGCGCTTTTTGTGTTGTTAATTTACGCATGGATGAGTCTCTTTTATTTTAATAAATACGGGATATTGACGTGTATTGCATCGGTTGGGCAGTCCTTTTCACAAGGCATGCAGTACCAGCATTCATCAAATTGCATAAAGGCTTTATTGGTTTCAGGATCAATCGCCAACAAATCCATCGGACAAACATCTACACAGACCGTACAGCCTTTATCCGCAATACATTTATCTTCATCGACCAAGACTGGAGCTACAGTTCGATGTGAAACTTCTTTAAATATCAGTGCCATTTTTATATTTCCGTATCTTGAATATTTTAAAATTTATTCTGCAAGCGCCAATTGCTGTTTTTGAATACGCAGTTGGTCATATGTGTTTTGTTCTGCTTTTTCAATCGCGACCACATAGGGTTCAATCGGCTTTTTAAAGCTTGTCATATTGCCCTGTGCATCTTTTTTCAAATGTGCATGACAGAACCAATCATCATTATTTTTTTCTGGGAAATCGGCACGGTAGTGATACAGTCCCCAACGGCTTTCCGTCCGATATAAAGATGCCCGAGCCGCCATTTCTGCGCAGTCCCGAATCACAGACACTTCGGCAGCACGCATGAGTTCATGTGGGTTTGAAGCAGAAATTTGAGCAATATCCTGCTTAATTTCTTCAAAACGACGTAAACCAATTTCCATTTTTTGACGTGTTTTTGGCGGTTGCAAATAGTCATTTACAAAGCGGCGTAACTTGTATTCCACTTGGTCTGAGGGTAAGCCCTGTTTACGGGTTAATGGTGCAAAAATCCGTTCACGTTCTGCATCAATTTCTGCTTGATTGAGCTCTGAATCTGCAACATCTACGACATATTCCGCAGAATTTTCACCTGCAAACCAGCCATAAGTAAATGCACCCAACATATAGTTGTGTGGTACAGCCGCCATATCGCCTGCGCTATATAGACCTTTCACAGAAGTTTCAGCTTTTTCATTGACCCACACACCTGACGCACTATGACCACTACAGAAACCAATTTCTGAAATATGCATTTCCACCATGTCAGAACGATAGTTGGTGCCACGCCCTTCATGAAAACGGCCACGGCTTGGTCGCTCATTGGTATGTAAAATTTCTTCAATGGTTTGAATGGTTTCTTCTGCTAAATGATCAACTTTTAAGAATACGGGGCCATTACCGCTTTCAAGTTCTTGGTAAAACTCCCACATCATCTGACCACTCCAGTAATCACATTCAATGAAACGTTCACCTTTACTATTTGCGGTATAACCACCCAGTGGTCCTGTCACATAAGCACAAGCAGGCCCGTTATAATCTTTAATCAAAGGATTAATTTGAAAACATTCCAAATTGGCAAGTTCAGCACCTGCATGGTAAGCCATGGCATAGCCATCGCCAGCATTGGTTGGATTTTCATAGGTTCCCATCAAATAACCTGAAGATGGCAAACCTAAACGTCCAGCAGCACCACAACATAAAATGGCAGCTTTGGTTTTAATGACATAAAAATCACCGCTACGACAGTCAAAACCCAGTACACCATTGATTGCACCCTGTTCATCTTTAAGCAGTTTGGTAGTCACAATACGGTTATTAATTTTGACCTGCGCACGCTTCATTTGACGGTACAGGACTTTTTTAACATCATGTCCTTCAGGCATCGGCAACACATAAGCCCCCATGTGATGAACTTTTTTTACAGCAAATTCACCTGTTTCATCTTTTTCAAATTTGATGCCCCATTGATCCAACTGTTGAATGGTTTTAAAACTATTTTGCGCATAGGCATAAATGGCCGTTTGATTGACCACACCATCATTGGCGATGGTAATTTCCTTGGTATATTGCTCAGGCGTGGCATAACCCGGTATCACCGCATTATTTAAACCGTCCATCCCCATTGAAATTGCACCACTGCGCTTTACATTGGCTTTTTCAATCAGTAATACCTTTAAATCAGGATTGGCTTGTTTGGCTTTAATCGCAGCCATTGGCCCTGCGGTTCCACCGCCGATGACTACAATGTCATATTCTAAATATTTGGTTTCCATAATATTTCCTTGATCCTGATTAACGAAAAATGCGTAATTGGTACTGGAAGCTTTCGCCTGAGAAGTACAAATATTCGTAGTCAATCGGATGTTCGTTAGCATCGTGTGTGAGTCGTTCCACACGTAAAATAGGTGTATGAATATCCACTGAAAGTAGCTGTGCTAATTCGTCATCTGCCTGTATGGCATCAATGTTTAAGTCGGCATAACCCAGTGGTATAGATAAGTCTTGTTCAATGGCGGTGAAAATATCGCTAACACGTAAATCCACCTGTTTGTTTTGAAGTTGTAAGCCAATTTCTGCAGGTAAATAAGTCAACTCATAAGACACAGGTTCGTTATTCAGCAAACGTACCCGTTTAATTTCAGCCACTTGACTACGTACAGCCAATTTCAATTTGGAGGTGACTTTGAGCGGTGCTTCAATGAATTCAATCGACAACACTTCATTTAAAATGTGATGCCCACTCGATGACATGGCTTCTGCAAAGCCTTGAAGCTGTGTGATGTTTTGATAGGCTTTCGGCTTACTGACAAAAGTACCTTTGCCATGCACTTTAAAAATCAAACCATCCTGTGAAAGCTTATGCAGCGCCTGACGAATGGTAATGCGGCTCACAGAAAACAACTCTGAAAGCTCATTTTCTGATGGCAATTGACTCAATGCTGGGTATTCACCTGATTGAATTTTTTGTTGTAACTGCCCTTTGACTTGTTCATACAAAGGCAACAGGCTCGTTTTGCTGGTTGGTTCCGACATCGCATTCAACTTGTTATAACAACTTGAGCAAACAATAATTAATTAGACCCAGAAATTGAAATATTAAGATTTGATTTATTTATGAAAAATAAAGCTGAATAAACTCAGTAAGTTATTATTATTAAAAAGAATTTGTTTTTATTAAAAAAATATAAGATAGAGAATCTAAATAATGGTTCATGAACCAGTGATATTAAAACCCGTGAGTAAAAATATATAATTTACTGATATATAAATAAAAATATTGAAAATTATCTTATGAATCTGACTTTATGTGAACATAAGTTAAATAAAGTATTATGCAAACCTAAACATGATACTGACCTATTGTCTGGCTTACGTAATTCTCTGATTCTTTAATTGGCACAAAAACTATTCTTATTTTCTCACATTGATCACTTGTTTAATGCTTTGATTCCAAAAAATTGTCACATGACGTTTTTCTTAGGATTTAAAACAGAACATCGAAAAATGACCCTATTTTCCTAGAGTCATCTTGTTATGCGTCATATTAACGCCAAGCAATCCTCCCAGCATATTTGAAAAATTTGATAACATTTTAAAATATGCTTTGACACATATTTGGCATCTTGATCAATTCCTAAGAAACAAGCAGAACCCCATGTATATAACCATAATCATCTTTAAAATCACCAAAAAGTCCAAGCAACTATATGCTTTTTAAAGCAAATTAACGTAAGTCCATATCACATCATGACTATATAAAGTCGCAATCTGCTCGTACGAAATTCAGTCTTGGGCTTGAAATTATAAAATTTTGGGCGCTGTGGAGCAGTTAAAGTCGCTACAGGTATTTTGTTTATAGATAATTACAATGCTGATCTTGCTACGCGGTGTAAGGATACTTTTGAACCGTTAAATTAAACCATGAATTATCATAGTATCTCCTTGTACTGAGCCCCTAGTGATTACTCGGACCTGCCCTGACCTTTACATACAACCGACGTCCCTCCTTCCCATTGCACTGCAATTCACTTAATAATTCAACTGCTGAGATGTTGTTTAAACTCGTATAGTGTTGTTGAAAAAGTTACATTTATTTTCTCTTTAAATTTACAAACGTGTATTGTGTTATGCATCTTCATGCTGATTTTTCAAAACCAATTATCATCACTCCGCAAGATTACCATTGGGTCAAATCTCCAGGCGGTGAAGTCAATGGTATGATGCTTGACCAAATTGGTGCAGATAAGGCATGTACCACGAGTATTGTAGAGTTTGCTGCAAAATCTCAATTTCCTGAACATTCGCATCCACTTGGTGAAGAAGTTTTGGTTTTAACTGGAACGTTTACTGAAAATGAGGATCAAGACTCTCCTGCAGGATGGTATATACGTAATCCACATCAATCTGTCCATCGTGTATCAAGCGAAATGGGCTGCCATATATTTGTAAAACTCATGCAAATGACAGAGGATGAAGTTATGCCGACACGCATAAATACACATGACGCTACACATTGGTACATTAAGCAAGATCGAAAAAATCTGTCCGTTATTTAAATCAAATAGTGAACATACTTTTTAGAAAAATTAAAACCCAATCAATGCATGGCTGAAAGTGCTGAACATGGCATTGAAATTTTTATTCTTGCCGGTGAGCTCATCTCAGGACACTATGTATATCCTACGTGAACATGGATGCGTTTGCCTTCAAATCATGACCTTGCTCTACATGCCACTGAATTAGGTGCAACGCTGTATATCAAGAGCGGACATTTACACGATACCATAGCGTTTTGGACACATTAATTTAATATGTAAATAGCTTACATATCTTGCTTTAAGACATGATCTGCCTGAAAATTTTTATATGTTAAGCGTTCTGCTGTGTCATGGGGTAAAGGCTTCACTTCTTGCAGACTGTTGAGACAACGTTCGGTCAAATCAATATATTGCGCTGTACCATGACTTTTCCAAGCAATTTCTTGATCACTTAAGGCTCTTACCACCCGTGCAGGACTGCCCAACACCAGCATATTGTTAGGAATCTCTGCTTTTGCTTTAACTGTACTGTTGGCACCTACAATCACATTTTCCCCAATCACAGCTTCATCGAGAATTACGCTATTCATGCCAATGAGGGCATTCTTGCGTACCACACAGCCATGCAAAATAGCACCATGACCAACATGACCATACTCTTCCACCAAGGTCACACTGTTTGGAAAGCCATGAATGGTACAAGAATCTTGTACATTGGCATTTTTTTGAATATGAATACGGCCAAAATCGGCACGTAAGGCAGCAAAAGGTCCAATATAAACCCCTGCCTCAATAATCACATCGCCAATCAACACGGCGTTTGGGTGTACAAAAGCCTGAGGATCGACGACTGGAATCACGCCATCAATGGCATAGCACGGCATTGTTATATCCTTATTGTTAATTTTAAATTAGACGCTAATTTAATAGCTCAAATCTGGCTGTTTTAAACCACCAAAACGTTTATAAAACTGTGGGTGTGCAGGCGGCATACTGCCTTCAGCCGTACGTGCAATATTTAAGAAAAACTCATCGCCTGCCATAAATACCGCCTGATACAAATTGGTACTTAAATTACGTGCAATTAACGACAGCCAGTCCGTCGGTAACAACTCAAATGGTAAATTTGGATCTTTAAGTAAAATACGACGGAACTGATGAATCAATAAGATACGAATTTGAAAGGCTTGGACGGCATCTATTTCTTCATCTTGCTCGACAAAATAGAAAAACTCACGAAAATCACTAATGAATTTTTCATAGCGTTGATGTAATTCTTGAATGGGCCAATTCACAACCACCATACGTTTAATGGTGGGATAAGATTCTTGCCAAAGTTCTAGGGTTTCGGCACGAAATACCACCACTTGATCGGTCATTTGATGACTAAGTAATAAATTTTGCAGCTTTTGTTGATCACAGCCTGGATAAGCCATGACATTAGTTGCAATATTGGCAAACCCTAACCACTCAAGCTCTTTCTTTAACACCAATTTGTTTTCAAGTTCAACTGAGCTCAGTAGCACCAAGTCCCACTTTTTATCCCAATCTTTATGACTAAAGCCATAGATTTTTTGATCGGCCATGATAAAACGCTGACGACTACTTTCCGTAATACGGTAATAACTGGTGCGCCCAATTTTCTCTGAACTCAGCCAGCCATTTTGTACCAAACGAAAGACCGCAGTACGCACTGAACGTTCATTCAAGCCAAATACGTCCATTAGCTGAATTAAGCTCGCAAGACTGATGACACCTCCACGGTGATAAATGCTATCACCAAAAATGGTCATGACCAATGAAGTCCCACTGAGCGCTTCACGTTGAATAAACTCATCAATAATTTGTTTTAATTTAGGATTCATTGCGTTTTCATTTACCTGTGAATTGCCTGATGAACCTAGTCATCAGGCATGTTCATTTAAGCGGATTGTCGAATATCAAACACGCGCTGCGCTTTGCCTTCAGAGCGAGGTAAACTCCCTTCATTCAGCACTTCAACACTCACACTAATCCCCACCATGGTTTTAATTTGTGATTTTAATTGGTTTGCAAGCTGCGTCGCCAATTGAGGACTGCTATCTTGACGCATTTCAGTGCGAATATGCAATGTATCCAAGTGACCTTGCTTACAAATATGAATCTGATAATTGGCAATTAATTGTGGAATTTGCAAAATTTGCTCTTCAATTTGCGATGGGAACACATTCACACCACGAATAATCATCATGTCATCACTGCGACCGACAATTTTATCCATACGACGCATGGTACGTGATGTGCCTGGCAGTAAACGTGTCAGATCACGGGTACGATAACGAATAACCGGCATGCCTTCTTTGGTAATTGTCGTGAATACCAATTCACCCAGCTCACCATCTTGCACCACTTCGCCTGTTTCAGGATTGATAATTTCTGGATAGAAATGATCTTCCCAAATGGTTGGGCCATCTTTGGACTCTAAACATTCCATTGCCACCCCAGGACCCATGACCTCAGATAAGCCATAAATATCTAATGCATCGATTCCTAAACGCGTTTCAATTTCTTTACGCATTTCATTGGTCCAAGGTTCAGCACCAAATACACCAGTTTTAATAGAACAGTCTTTGGCTGAACCAAACTTTTTCTCCAGGGCTTCAATGATATTCAAGCAATACGATGGTGTCACCATGAGTGCTGTTGGTTTAAAATCGTGAATTAACTGCGCTTGTTTGTCTGTTTGCCCGCCTGACATTGGAATGACAGTAGCACCCAAACGCTCTACGCCATAATGTGCACCTAAGCCACCGGTAAATAAACCATAACCATACGACACTTGAATGGTGTCTTTACTGCTTAGCCCTGCAGCACGCAGCGATCGTGCGACTACGTCCGACCAGATATTGATGTCATGTTGGGTATAGCCAACCACCGTCGGTTGACCTGTAGTGCCCGATGAAGCATGTACGCGCACAATTTGCTCTTGAGGCACCGCAAACATGCCAAATGGATAATTGTCACGTAAATCTTTTTTGGTGGTAAAAGGAAATTTTGCTAAGTCCTCAAGATGTTTAAAATCATCCGGATGTACACCTGCTTCATCAAACTTTCGCTTATACACCGTGCTGTTATGATAAGCATGATTGAGCGTCTTTTTTAAACGCTCAACTTGCAGTTGACGTAATTCATCTACAGATGCGGTTTCGATGTGTTCCATTGCATTTTTATTCATTGTCTTACTCCTTACGCAGTCATCGCGACAGCTTGTTTTATGTCAATCAATTACGTCCTGAATTGATATTTTCGAGTATTAAGGCAACACCTTGCCCAACGCCCACACACATGGTGCACAGCGCATATTTTCCTTGTTGAATTTTCAGTTGATGCATTGCGGTAAGGACTAAACGTGTACCACTCATGCCAAGTGGATGGCCCAAAGCAATGGCACCACCATTTGGATTGATACGTGCATCATCATCCGTTAAACCCAGTTCACGAATCACAGCTAAAGCTTGTGCTGCAAAGGCTTCATTGAGTTCAATCACATCCATTTGCTCTAAAGTTAAGCCCGTTTGTGCTAAAACTTTACGCACTGCAGGTACAGGCCCAATACCCATATAACGTGCTTCTACACCAGCACTTGCGATCCCTAAAACTTTCACTTGGGGAGTTAAACCATGCTGCTCAGCAAAGGCGTTATTACCTAAGAGTAAACATGCAGCACCATCATTGACACCTGATGCATTGCCTGCTGTGACTGAACCTCCTTCTTTACGAAATGGTGCTTTAAGTGCATTTAAAGCTTCTAGTGTGGTTTCTGCACGTGGATGTTCATCTAGAGCAACACGCACTACACCTTTTTTGCTTTTAATCTCGACTGGTAAAATCTCACGCTCAAAGCGACCTTCAGCCTGTGCTTTTGCGACTTTTTGCTGACTGTTGTAGGCAAATTGGTCTTGATCGGCACGGCTGATATTGTATTTTTCTGCCACGTTTTCAGCAGTTTCAGGCATGCTGTCGACGCCAAAATTGGCTTTAAATGCAGGATTGATAAAACGCCAACCAATCGTGGTATCAAAAATTTCAGGTGTACGGCTAAATGCACTCGTCGGTTTAGACTGAACAAATGGCGCACGAGACATGCTTTCAATTCCACCTGCCAATACAAATTGCGCTTCACCCGCTTTAATCGCACGCGAAGCAAGACCAACTGCATCAAGACCTGAAGCACATAAACGATTGACTGTAATGGCAGGTACACTGTCAGGTAAACCGGCAAGCAAGCTTGCCATCCGTGCCACGTTACGATTGTCTTCACCCGCTTGGTTGGCACAGCCGAGAATCACTTCATCGACCTCCGTCCAAGGCAAATTTGGATGTTGTTGCTTCAAATACTGAATCGGCAATGCAGCCAAATCATCTGTACGAATACTACTTAAACCACCGGCATAGCGCCCAATTGGGGTACGAATCCCATCAAAAATAAATACATCTTGCATCATTTTATCCTTAACTGGCAGCGCGTAATGGCTGCTGAGTTGACACATGTCCTTGTGCCGCTTTTTTTAATAAATATAGATTAGGACGATAACGCTCTTCACCATAAATACGATACAGATTTTGCAAAGTCTGTAAAATAATGTTGTATCCTAATTCTTGTGCCCATTGGAATGGTCCTTTAGGATAATTCACAGCAAATTTCATGGCTGAATCAATGTCTTGTTCAGATGCAATTTGATGTAAAACAGCCTCGCACCCCTCATTGACCAACATTGCAATGCTACGCAGCACATATAAGCCTGGATGATCCTGTGACCAAATCGGGATAATATTAAGACCGATAAACAACTGTTCAATCGTTTTTTGATCTATCTCTGTACACGCTGGTGAAGCTGTAACTGCAATGGCTTTGGCTTGTGACCAATCGCCATGCCAATCCATCAACACCACTTTTTGTGTTGCATAATCAATCTCGGCAGATTGCCCCATTGATAAACGTAAAGACACATCACCAATGAGAATTTCAACCGTTGGCGCCGCTTCAATACGCAGATGAATATGTGCAGATTGTTGCAATAGTGCGATTAAACCATGTGAATGTGACCAATCACCTTTGACCACCACCTCAATTTTTTCAGGTGATTTACTGTAAATCACAGGGAGTTGATACACTTTTTTAGAATGTTCTGTTCGATAGTCATAAAAACCCTGTTGAGTTTTGCGACCGAAACAGCCTGCATCGACTAATTCTTTTTGAATTAAGGATGGACGATAACGCGGTTCATCAAAAAAGGCATCATAGACACTCTGTGTGACAGAAAAATTAATATCTTGGCCAATTAAATCGGTCAGCTCACACGGCCCCATCGAAAAGCGTCCACATTCACGCATGATAAAATCAAGTTGCTCAGGCGTGGTCGCATTTTCCTGCAGGGCACGAAATCCTTCCGCATAATAAGGACGTGCAATACGATTGACGATAAACCCTGGAGTGGATTTGGCACGTACTGGCACTTTTTTCCATGCTGTCATCAAGCTGACTAAAGCATCAGAAATTGCTGGGTCTGTTTTTAAGCCTGCAATCACTTCCACTAACTTCATCACTGGTGCGGGGTTAAAGAAATGCAAACCGACCACGCGTTCTGGATGTGGAATATTGGCAGCAATCGCAGTAATCGAGATTGAAGATGTATTGGATGCAAAGATCGTCTCAGGCGAGCAGATATCAGCAAGCTGTTGAAATAGCTTTTGTTTAACGTCTTTGTTTTCTACAATCGCTTCTATAATCAGTTGGCTGTCTGCTAATGCGTGTAAATCCGCTGCCACGTTTAAATTGGACAAGGTCAGTTGCAAGAGATCAGCCGCCATTTTTCCGGCATCTACACGTTTTTGTAATTGCTGTTTTAGTGCAGCAAAAGCACTTTCTACACGTTGTGGATCGACATCATACACATGGGTCGGATGGCCATGCATGGCCGCCAATTGTGCAATGCCGATGCCCATGGTACCGGCACCAATCACTGCCACAGGGGCATGCTGTAAATGAAGTTCTGCCATGATTTAGCATCCTGTATATTGTGGTGTACGTTTTTGCATAAAGGCTTGTACGCCTTCACGATAGTCACTGCTACGCCCTGCTAAACGCTGTAAATCACGTTCTAAAATCAATTGCTCATCGAGGCTATTAGCTGCTGCAGCATGAATGGCTTTTTTAATCAATGACAAACCATAAGTGGGTTGTGTCGCTAAATGTTCTGCCAATTTGCTGGCTTCGGCTTTCAGTTTTTCGTCTTCAACCACTTGCCAAATCATGCCCAATTGTTGTGCTTGCTCAGCAGGAATCTTATCGCCAAGCATAGCCAAAGCCATTGCTTGTGCACGACCAACCAAACGTGGCAAAAACCATGTTCCACCCGAATCTGGAACTAAACCTAAACGACAAAAGGCTTGAATAAAGGATGCTGATTTTGCAGCCAGTACAATGTCACAAGCCAAAGCAATGTTGGCACCTGCACCCGCTGCTACACCATTTACTGCACACAGCACTGGTTTCGGCATTTCAGTAATCAGTTTGATCAGTGGGTTATAATACATTTCAATCGAGCGGCCTAAATCAGGTGCATCGGCATTTGGATCAACCACGCGGTCACTTAAATCTTGTCCTGCACAAAAACCTCGACCTTCCGCAGAAATCACCACTGCACGAATCTCAGCATTTTTTGCCCATGCTTTGAGAACTCCTGAGACTTCTTTGTGCATAGTTTCATTAAAGCTATTGAGTTGCTTTGGACGATTAAACGTTAAATAACCGACTGCATTTTTTTCTTCGACAATAATTGTTTGGTAATCCATTACACACCTCTAAATGCGGGTTGTCTTTTTTCTAAGAAAGCTTGAATGCCTTCCTGACGATCTTGGGTTGCTGCCAACCACACAAAATGTTGACGCTCGAGTTTTAAACCCTGGCTTAGGGTCACTTCATGAATACTTTTTAGCGACTGTTTAATCACACGAATCGCTAGGGGTGCTTGCTTGGCAATTTTTTCTGCCAATTCAACGGCATATTGCACCGTTAAAGCTGTTGGGCAAATTTGACTGCTGATCCCGTGTTGCAATGCGGTCTGGGCGCTGATCATTTCACCTGTCATCGCCCAGCGCATACACAATTGTTGACCGACCAATCGTGCCAAACGCTGTGTTCCACCTGCCCCGGGCAACATGCCTAAACCAATTTCTGGTAAAGCAAATTGTGCATTTTCACCACTCAACACAATGTCACCATGCAATGCCAATTCAAAACCTGCACCTAAGGCATAACCGTTGACAGCCATAATTAAAGGCTTGGAAAATTCATCAATGCGCTTCCACAACTGTGGTCGTTGATCTTGCTGAATATTCACTACATCAAGCTGTGCCAATTCATTTAAGTCTGCGCCTGCAGCAAAGCATTGTGAATGACCTGTAATCACGACTGCACGCACTTCACGGTCTTTATCTAAGGTTGTTAAATAATCCGCGAGCTCTTGCAATGTAGCATTGTTTAAGGCATTGCGTTTTTCAGGGCGATTCAGTTCAATGAGCACCACACCGGTTTTGGGAGAACTACTTTTTAGATATTGCATGTCCATACTTTCATTCCACACGGCGTTATTCATCAAAACTTAAACGTACATTAGCTGTGGTTGGACGGGCTTGGCAGCTCAAGACATAACCTCTTGCAACTTCATCCTCTTCAAGGCTGTAGTTGATGGCCATTTCGACTTCACCTTCAAGCACCTTACACTTACAGGTGGCACACACCCCACCTTTACAGGCATAAGGTAAATCTGCACCTGCACGTAATGCGGCATCGAGGATACTGTCATCTTGTTTTGATACCTCAATGATCAACTCACGACCATCTAAAATAATGTTGACCTTTTCTTCACTACGTTGCGCAACTTGTTGTGCTGATGCTTTTGTAGTCGTACCTGTATTAAAACGTTCTGTATGAATCTTGCTGCGCTCAATCCCTAGCGTCGGCAAAATTTCCTCAACGGCCGTCATCATCTCTTCTGGACCACAGGCAAAACAGTGATCGGTATCTGTACGAATCAAACCGGCTTTGGCTAACTGCTGGAGCTTTTCAGCATCAATACGACCGTTAAAGATCTCGCTGTCATTCAATTCACGTGAAAAAATATTCACCAGTTGCAAACGCTGATGAAAGCGATCTTTAAGATCCATGATTTGTTCAGCAAACATGGTTTGTTTCCATGAACGATTGCCATAAACCAGTGTAAATGTGGCATCTTGCTGACGATTCAGCACTGATTTCACGATGGATAAAATTGGCGTAATTCCACTGCCTGCAGCAAAGCCTAAATAATGTTGTCCACCGACTTTTGCTGCTTTTTGGAAAAACACCCCTTGAGGTGGCATTACCTCTAACACATCCCCTACTTTGAGGTGTTCATTTGCCCATGTTGAAAATTGACCTTGATCAATTTTTTTAATGGCAATACTCATATCTTCTTGCACATCGCTACAAATCGAATAGCAACGACGAATTTCACCTTGCTCGGTGAGATGACGAATGGTCAGGTGTTGACCTGGTTGATATTGAAACGCTGAGGTTTGTTCATCTTGCACAGCAAAAGAAATACAAATGGCATTTTCCGTTTGCGGCTGGATTGATTTAATGGTTAAGGGAATAAATTGACTCATTGTTAAAATCCTTCTTTTATTTTATTGCTGTGCTGTTCAGCGCACATCGATGTCCATTAGATTAAATACATTTAAAGTAATCAAAGGGTTCTAAGCAGTCTTGGCAGCGGTATAAGGCTTTACATGCAGTAGAACTAAACTCGCTTAACAGCTGTGTATTTACACTGCCACAATGTGGGCAAGCCACGCCATCCGTCAGCGCCACATGCGTACCACACAGATGAGATGAACCTTGTGGTGGTGCAATACCGTATTCACGTAGCTTTTCTTTACCTGATTCACTCATCCAATCCGTGGTCCATGCCTCAGATAAATCCACCACCACTTTGACAGGGTGAATGTCATGCGCCAACAACGCTGTTTTGATTTCGTCTTTGAGTAAATCAGTGGCAGGACAACCGCTATAAGTTGGGGTCAAACGCACCACAATCTCTTGGCTTGCATTGAGTTCTACACCACGAATCATGCCCAAATCCAAGACCGATAACACCGGAATTTCTGGGTCAGACACCTGTTGTAAAATCTCCCAACATTGCTGCTCAACGTGTTGAATTCGGTTCATGTCACTCACTCCCTGTGAACGCTGTGATTACCACACCATCTCTGGATAGCTGCGTTGTAAATATTGCAACTCGGCAAGGACATAACCTAAATGTTCAGTATGCAAACCTTGCTTGGCTCCGCTACGGTAGGCTCCCTCTTGTGGTAGTTGTAGCTCGAAACGCGTTAATTCCGATTGAATCAGTTCTAACCATTTCGCAGGTAATATTGTTAAGTCAGGAACAATGCCGGCTTCTACCAATTGTTTTTCATCGTTAGTCAGTGCAAATAGCTCTTCGGTGAAACGCCACAATTGATTTAAACCATGTTGCACCTTGTCATGCGCTTCTTGCGTACCCAGGCTTAAACGCTCCATCCAAGCTGTAGAAAAACGTTGGTGATATTTCACTTCTTTGAGAGACTTAATCGCAAAGGCAGACAGTTCGGCATTGTTGCTATTGCTTAACGCGGCAAATAACAAGGCATGATAATGATCCATTAACCATTGACGTACGATGGTCTGTGCAAAGTCGCCATTGGGTTGTTCACAGAGCAGTAAATTGCGATATTCACGCTCAGTTCGGAAGTACGCTAAACGATCTTCATCACGTCCTAAACCTTCAATACTCCCTGCCAGTGAAAGCGCAGTACGTGCCTGACCTAATAAGTCCAAGCCAATATTCGCAAGTGCGATATCAAGCTCAAGTTCAGGTGCATGCCCACACCACTCTGCTAAACGATGTGACAAAATCAGTTGGCTGTCACCAATGTGTAACAGAAATTCGGATAAAACTTTATTGGTCATGCTGTGATCCTCCAATTACATATGCTCAATGCCGTGTGGAATGTTGTAAAAGGTTGGATGACGGTAAACCTTATCCAAATGTGGTTCAAAAAACTCCGCTTTTTCATCTGGTTGTGAACAAGTAATTAACTCAGATTTGACCACCCAAATACTGATACCTTCGTTGCGACGGGTATACACGTCACGCGCATTTTGTAAGGCTATTTCATCATCCGGTGCGCGTAAGCTACCCACATGTCGATGGCTTAAACCTTGTTTGCTACGTACGAAGACTTCGTATAAAGACCAATTGTTTTTGTTATCCATGATTAAACTTCCTGTATGTCATTGATGACTTAAATGCTTATGCAATTTTGCGCGTATCATTGAATTGCTGTTGTTTTTTGGCATAGCTTGCTGCTGCATCACGAACCCATTTGCCGCCTTCCCATGCTTTACGACGTGCTTCAATACGTTCATGGTTGCATGGACCTTTACCTGCGATCACATTAAAGAATTCAGTCCAATTCACTTCACCAAACTCATAATGACCGGTCTCTTCATTCCACTTCAGGTCTGGATCTGGCACAGTTAAACCAAGCTGTAAAACTTGTGGCACGGTGTTATCCACGAATTTTTGACGTAAGGCATCATTACTAAACAGCTTAATTTTCCAATTCATGCTTTGTTCACTGTTCGGTGAATTGTCATCACTTGGACCAAACATCATGAGTGCAGGCCACCAAAAACGATTGACTGCATCTTGCGCCATTTGTTTTTGTTCAGGTGTGCCTTCTGCTAAACGCATCATGGCTTCAAAGCCTTGACGTTGATGGAAACTTTCTTCTTTACAAATACGCACCATGGCACGTGCATAAGGACCATACGAGGTACGGCATAAAGCAACCTGATTGACAATCGCCGCGCCATCGACCAACCAACCAATGGCTGCAACATCTGCCCAACTTAAGGTTGGATAATTAAAGATTGATGAATACTTCATGCGACCTGCAATCAGTTTATCCATCATATCGTCACGATCTGCGCCTAAGGTCTCAGCTGCGCTATAGAGATATAACGCGTGACCTGCTTCGTCTTGTACTTTGGCAAGTAATACCGCTTTACGTTTTAAGGTGGGCGCACGGGTAATCCAATTGCCTTCTGGCAACATACCAATCACTTCAGAATGTGCATGTTGTCCAATTTGGCGAATTAAAGTTTTACGATAAGCGTCTGGCATCCAATCCTTTGGCTCAATCGATACATTATTGACAATGTTGTCATCAAATCTTTGTTGTTGCGTGTTCATGTTGTCTCACTTATCCCAAGTGTTGTTAGATTTAAATTAATACGATACAAAAAATAATTCAAATGATTTTTATTGGTATCATATAAATATTTTTAACACCTATTAATAAGATATTGTTTTTATTTAATTAATATTTTTTTCATACTAAAAAATAATTTTTTTAACAGGGAATTTGATTGACAATCTGTTTTTTTGAATGCAATTTATGAAACACATATTATAAATTTAACATTAACAACGTATCATAAATGGAGTTATATCGATGTTGGATCTTGAGCAAAATTCACAAGACAATACCATTTCAGTGGATGGCAAATATGAGCCATCGGAATCTTTATTGCGCTTAAGTTCATTGGTTCTTGGACAAGAACACGTTGCATCAGCAGACTTACGTACAGTATTTCACGCCATTTCAGGTCAAGCCATTTACCAAGTCAGTAGTCATGGCATTGACACTCAAGCCGTGGTGCAATATGCCAAAACGCATGGTTCAAGTGTTGCCAATTGGACCTTTCATCAACGTGCCAATGCATTAAAGCAAATTGCACAGTACTTATTGGAACGTAAAGAAGACTATTATGCCCTTGCCGCAGCAACGGGCTGTACACGTAAAGATGCGTGGATTGATATCGAAGGTGGTATCGGCACATTATTTGCCTACTCAAGTTTAGTCCGCCGTGAGCTGAGCGATGAAAAAGTTTGGATTGAAGATGATTTTATTCAACTGTCTAAACACGGTTCATTTGGTGCCAAGCATTTACTGAGTCCCAAAGCCGGCGTAGCAGTACATATCAATGCCTTTAACTTCCCGATTTGGGGCATGTTGGAAAAAATTGCACCGACTTTATTGGCGGGTGTGCCGTGTATTGTAAAACCTGCAACAGAAGGTGCTCAGTTGACCCATGCGGTGGTGAAAGCCATTCATGAAAGTGGTTTCTTGCCTGAAGGTGCATTACAGCTGATCTGCGGTCAAACCTACGATCTCTTTGAACATTTAAATGAACAGGACACCGTGACATTTACTGGTTCTGCCTCTACGGGACAAAAATTACGTGCACATCCGCATTTAAATGCCTATTCCATTCCATTTAGTATGGAAGCCGATTCAGTCAACAGTGCCATCCTGACAACCCAAGCCTCAGATGAAAGCATTGATTTGTTTGTCCGTGAAATTTTCCGTGAAATGACCACCAAAGCCGGACAAAAATGTACCGCGATTCGCCGAGCATTTGTCCCTACGGCTTTATTAGAGACGGTGCAACAGCGTTTGATTGAGAAGCTAAAAAAAGTCGTGTTGGGTGATCCAAGCCAAGAAGGTGTGACGATGGGTGCTTTGGCGAGCTATAAACAAAAGCTCGATGTTGCAGAAAAAGTCGAAATATTGGCACAAGATGCTGACATTATTTTTGGCAGTCATTTACGCCAAGATATCACGGTAAATGGTGCATATCATGAAAAATCAGCCTTATATCCACCTACAGTCTTACTTTGCCGTCAACCACTTGATGCACAACACGTCCATCAGGTTGAGGCCTTTGGCCCGGTGGTGACACTGATGCCGTATAGCACAGAAAGCGAGTTGGCAACCTTGGTTGCAAAAGGTGAAGGCAGTTTGGTGGCATCCATTGTACGCAATGCGGATGAAAATATTGAAAGCTTGGTTGCAAAAATTGCACCATGGCATGGTCGTCTGCATATTTTAGATACGGAAAGTGCGCGTGAAAGTACTGGCCATGGTTCACCCCTACCACTTTTAGTCCATGGTGGTCCTGGTCGTGCAGGTGGCGGTGAAGAATTAGGAGGCTTACGTGCAGTCAAACATTATATGCAACGTACAGCATTACAAGGCTCACCAAATGTGTTAACCCAAATTGGTCATCGCTGGACAGCAGGTGCACAAGTCTTTGAAGATCGCGTGCATCCATTTAAAAAGTCATTTGATGAACTGCGTATTGGTGAGCGTTTACTAACAGCACGCCGCACCATTACCGAAGCAGATATCGTTAATTTTGGTGGTTTGAGTGGCGACTATTTCTATGCACATATGGATAAAATTGCCGCTGCAGAATCATTATTTGGTGAACGCGTTGCGCATGGTTACTTTATTGTATCTGCAGCAGCCGGTTTATTTGTAGATGCCGCAGCAGGCCCTGTTATTGCCAATTACGGTATGGATAATTTACGTTTTGTAGAGCCGGTCAAAATTGGCGACACCATTCAAGTGGAACTGACCTGTAAGCAAAAAACACCAAAAACCTTGCGTGATCCAGAACAAAAACCTCACGGCGTGGTGGTGTGGGACATTAAAGTGAAAAACCAACGTGGTGAATTGGTTGCAACCTATGACATCTTAACGCTTGTCGAGCGTGATGTATAATTTCGACTCAACCAAAAAAGGAATCAATATGATTCCTTTTTTTTATTTCATAGATATATCTGTATCTTTTTTTTGTAAATAGCATTGACGAATAATGAATTTCAACCTAAATTCGATTAATGATACTTTTTAAAATTAAAATAAATAATAAATGTATCAAATATATTTCAATAATAGCTTTGCACAGGAAGTTGCAAAATGAATGACAAAACAATGGTTATAGAAACAGTTGGTTGCATCAAGCAACCTGCCATTTTAATCAAAGTAGGTAGTTATATGGACATGAATAAAAGGAATTTCGCATGAATAATTCGCAAATAGAAATGAATACACCAGAACTTGCACTGGATATCCCCGAACAATCGAGTACACAGAAAATTGCTTTAGCAACCATCGTTGGTACCACCATCGAGTGGTATGATTATTTTATTTATGCTGCTGTTGCAGGTTTAGTTTTTAACCAACTTTTTTTTACACCTGCCGGACCTGCTTTCGGAACCCTATTAGTCTTCGCCTCGATTGGTATTAGTTTTATTTTCAGACCCTTTGGTGCTTTTATTGCAGGTTACTTTGGCGATAAATTAGGACGTAAAGCTGTACTCGCTATGACTTTGCTTTTGATGGGTGGGACAACGACCATGATTGGTTTACTTCCAACCTATGAGAATATTGGTATCGCAGCTCCGATCATTTTAATTTTATTGCGTATTTTACAAGGTATTTCTGCAGGTGGTGAATGGGGTGGAGCTGTATTAATGGCTGTTGAACACGCTCCTACCAAAAAACGTGGCTTATTTAGTTCATTTCCACAGTTAGGTGTACCACTAGGTTTGTTACTTGCATCCTTTGTTCTGGTGATTATGACCGCTTATGTTTCTCCTGGTGACGCATTTTTAGAATGGGGATGGCGCATACCATTTTTACTCAGTATTATTTTATTTGGTTTAGGCTATTGGATTCGTCGCTCAGTTGAAGAAAGTCCAGTGTTCGAACAATTAAAAGAGCGTAAAGGCACAGCAAAAAAACCAATACGGGAACTATTTTCTGAGTATAAAAAACTTATTTTAACAGCTTCCCTTCTTACTGCTGGTACAACTTCACTTGGTTATATGACAGCAGGCGGTTTCATTCAAAGTTTTACTACTAATCCAAATGGCATGGCGTTAGATCGACCAACAATTTTGAGTTTAGTCTGTACTTCTGCAGTCATTTGGACATTTTTTACTTGGCTTTCAGCAGTCATGTCCGATAAATTTGGTCGAAAACCTATTTATATTTTAGGTTCAATCATCCAAATTTTAACTGCACTATTCTTATTCCCATTGGTTAGTACTGGTGAATATGTATACATTATGCTTGGTTTAGCAATACTCGCTATGGGAATTGGAATCACCTATGGTGTGCAAGCTGTTTATTATTCTGAACTCTTTCCTGCATCTATTCGATTCTCTGGTATTTCGATTACTTATGCACTGGGTTCAATCATTGGTGGTGCATTTGCTCCCCTGATTGCTGCAGCTTTAATCACTAAAGCTAACGGCATTTTCTTGGTAAGCACCTATCTGACGGTTATGGCTGTTATTGCTTTCATTGCAATCTGTGTACTTAAAGACCGCACAGGTATTACACTGGAACCAACCGATGAAGCTGAGAATGCACAAAAGAAATCGCCATTTATTTGGAAATAATCTAAGCGTTTAGATTTTTTAAATGACTTGCACACCATGTCATTAAAAATAAGACCTGACTCGGACTTTTCAATCCGAGTTTTTTCTTGACCGATGCTTATAAATTTCTGCATATATAAACAGTCAAAAGAAGTATAGGCTGACTAACTAAAAACGAATTGTTTAAATTAATCATTTTCTGAATGCCAATTCTTCTTTTATTGATTTTACGCTTATAAATCTTCATACCCAAGATCTTATCTAGAGTGCTTCTTTGCTTTTAAGAAATCTTAGTCTTGCAAAATAGCTTCGGAACTGTATTAAATATTGAATATGAATCACATTTCAATTTCAAACCCTCTCATTTTTCAACTCGCTCAGGTTATAATGATCGTCTCCCAAAATACGATTGATCTAATATGAGCACCTCCAATGACCCTTTACACGGCAAAAAACTTGCTGACATCTTGGATGAATTATTAGATTACTACGATGGTTTTGAAGGCTTAAGCCATAAAATTGAAATTAGATGTTTTTGCATAGATCCAAGCGTTAAATCATCACTACGATTCCTACGTACTACACCTTGGGCACGTGAAAAAGTAGAAAATTTATATTTGTATGTCTTACGCCAAAAAGCCAAACAAAAAGCGTAACGATTAATACCTAAGCTCGAATAATCTTGTATAGCAGTTTATGTTTTAAGATAAAATAAAACTGTGAATCCTTCTAGCTATTCCTTGCACGCAGTATCTTCGCCTCAGATTTAATTTGATCCCTATTTATGAGCAATCCTTTTTCCCAGTATCCTCAAATTGGTGTAGTCACTACATTTTCTGAATTGATTCATCGTCATTTTGAAGGTCAAATGAATGCGCTTTGCTGGCAACGTAGCTTACAAGGCGACTTTAAAGAAATAGTCGAAAAACTCGAACTGATTGAAAATATAACCGAAATTTCCATAGATGATCTGAAGGAATTAAAGCTTTCAGCGCAAGGTCATTTAGCTAGAGAAATCATTTTAAATGACATGCAACAATTAACAGCATTTGGTGCATCACCCTCGCTGAATTTGCTTAAATGTTATGAACGCGATGATGAATTCGATTTCATCTCAACCGATGTTTATTCTTTTCATGTTGATCGATCACCCATCGCTACCGATACCTTTTTATGTACGTATTATGGTGCTTCCAGTGATATTGTGCCAAATGATCAAGTCACACAAAAAATCTTAATTCCTGAAATACGAGATCAACTCAAAGCTTTATACGATGGCCCTGACTCAGAGTTTGATGACTTTTTAAAGGAATATTTTTTTGATTTACATTATCAACTCAAAGACAATGCTGTGCCTGTAAATTTAGGCAATGGTCATCTATGGCGTTTAGCGGTGGATCATCCTACACAGCCAGTTTTACCTTGTGTGCACCGCGCACCTGTTGAAAATGCAGGTGAATATCGGCTTATGCTGATTTGCTGATTTTAAATATTGATAAATCCTGAGTCCATACGATCCATTCTGTCTAATGAATGAACCGTAATTGAGATCGAGCTGAATTAAGGCAGCGGTAAAGCACTGGCAGTAGCCAAATATCTGTTTGTGCTTGGTCGTATTGTACCTTGGCAAATGCAGATTCGAAATTGCTGACATTTTTAGCAAACGTACTTTGTAAGGCCGTCGAAATACCAACAGCTAAGCCTAGACGTATAAACGCCGTAAAATATAAAGACATGATTTTTCCCACTCATTTATTAAAAAAAAGTGGCGGGAATGTTTTAGGCTACCCCGCCATTAGCGGGGCATAAACAGGAGGAGGTGTTTGCAGAAAGAGATCAGGCGCTTGATAAAGATTCGTCCAAACAAATTTTGGCGAATATTCAAAGGCCTGATGTGCAATAAAAAGAATCGATTGTTGGTTTTGTACAATCAAATGCGTCATAGACGGCAAATGGTCTTGATGATCTTCACCGAGTTGAGATCACTTGCGGTATTTTTGATTGGCTTGCTATTGGATTCATCAGATGCTTGATGCAACGAATGCTGTGGATTGGTTTCACTGCTGACGCATAAGGTATTTTGATGATGACCAAAATGATAGCTTTGAACAACTTGGGTTTGCTCTTCATGCACACAGAAAGCGGCTGCCACGTTCCAAAGGCTTTGGAACATGAACAATCCGACTAAGACTGTTATCCATGTCGCAGAACGCATATTGTATCAATCAAGAAAATTTTAACGATTATAAAGCTTGGAGTCGGTCGAAGGTCAAGTGAATCTTTGAATTTGTCTTAAAAATGGATTGCCATAGAGATATAACGTAACGCATTCGCTTTAATCCCCTGACACGGCACATTCTAAAGACAATCCATTGGTTCATGATTACGATTTTTATCAGCGAAACTTTTTTAATTTAGTTCGGAATCATTCTTCAACTTAGCTTTTCTTGTCACAACTAAGCCGCAGAGCACCACCAATGTCGTAACACCTAAAGATAATGAAGTTTCATAACTGTAGGCTGGAGATAAAAACATATAGATCAGCACACTTAAGATCACCAAAATGACTGCCCATGTGAGCCATGGAAATAGCCACATTTTAAACGCAACCTCAGTCCCATTTTTTTCGATTTGTGTTCTCAATTTAAGCTGTGAAAATGCAATCACTAAATAAACCAATAAGGCAATTGAACCTGTTGTAGACAGTAAAAATCCAAATACTTGACCTGGAAATAAATAGTTGACTGCACAGCAAACCAAACCCACTACAGACGATGCCAATACTGCAATTGCAGGCACACCAGAGGCATTAATTGATGTGACCCATTGAGGTGCTTCTTTGCGTGTCCCCAATGAAAATAGCATCCTTGATGAACTATAAAGTGCAGCATTCATACAACTTGCAACCGCAATAAAGACCACACAATCAATAATCAATTTTGATTGAGGGACATTTAAACTGACCAAGACATATTGGAAGGTGCCTAATTGTTGTAATTGCGGTGAACGCCAATCTACCAGTGCAACCGTTATAAAAATTGAAACCACAAAAAATAAGATGACTCGATACAACACTAAATTGGTTGCGCGTTTAATTTTTTGCTCAGGATCTTTTGATTCTGCTGCAGCGATCGATAAGATTTCAACACCAAAGAATGAAAATGCTGAAATCAATATTGCTGAAAGTACACCACCCAGGCCATTTGGCATAAATCCATCATTTTTAAATAGATTTTCTACACCACTTACATTAGGTGCTAAGGGCCAAAACCCCAATATGGCGGTGAGTCCAATGCCGATAAAAATTACAATAGCCAAGACTTTTATCAGAGAAAACCAAAATTCAAACTCACCAAAACTCCGAGTACTAAAAAAGTTCGCTAAACTGAGAAGCACAATAAAGAATGTCGCAAATACAGCACTTGATATTGAAGGAAACCATGCATGCAGAATTTCTGCACCAGCGATTGCTTCAATTGGAATAACTAAAACCCAAAACCACCAATATAACCATCCGATGGTAAAGCCCGCCCAAGGCCCAATGGCTTTTCTTGCATAGGTTGAAAATGAGCCGGTGTCAGGTTGAGCTACAGCCATTTCTCCCAACATTCGCATGATTAAAAAAACCAAAATACTGGTAGTAATATAAGCAAGAACGGCGGCAGGCCCTGCTTTTGCAATCGCAGCAGATGATCCAACAAACAGTCCAGCACCAATTACACCACCAATACTGATCATTGTAATATGCCGATTAGATAGCCCTGCACCCAGTTTTGCAGTTGAATTATGTGTGGCTAAGCTATCATCATGCATCGATTAGATTCCCTGTCTGCACGGTCAGTCGTACAAATCATTATTTCCAAGATCATTAGGAATAAAAAAGGGAAAACGCTGTGTTCTCCCTTGTTTTGTAACAATTTAATCTAGAAAATGAGTTTTTCATAGTTCTAATCAAAACTTTAAGATGCAGCTTAATACCATTTTTTCATCTAATTCACTGTTATTACTTATATAATTTATATTTATTTAAAAACTTATTTGACCATTTTCTAGATACAAAATATGGGCTTTTAAATAATCTAACTCATCGCCATGATGCGTAACATATATCATCGGCAGCGCCAACTGTTCTTTCACCGTGTTTAAAAATGGCAATATTTGATCTTTCAGCCTGCGGTCCAGTCCTGTCAGCGGTTCATCTAACAGCAGTAAGTCAGGCTGTGACAGCAATGCGCGTCCTATGGAAACGCGCTGCGCCTCACCGCCAGAAAGTTCATGCGCCCGCCGTTTGAGCAGTGGCTGTAACTCAAGCAGATTAATCACTTGCTCAAATTTAAATTTCGCATTTTCCTGAGCGCCTAAGTTCTCCGCATATTGCAGATTTTGCTGCACATTCATATGCGGAAAAAGCCATGCTTTTTGAAAAATCAGCGCTATATGGCGTTTATGCATCGGCACGTTAATCTTCTGCGCCGTATCGAACACATCACGCTGATTCAGCGATATATAACCTTGCTGCGGCTGCAGCAAACCAACCAAATTTTTCAGCAGCGTAGACTTGCCGCTGCCTGATGGCCCCATAATGCCAAGCAGCTGTTCTTGCATCTGCAGCCGAGCCTGCAATTGAAAATCTGCATATTGAAACTGAAAATCACACTGAAGCATGGCCGGCTCCGAGTTTTCGCTGATAGCGCTGTAAAATATAATAATTGGCAATCAATGCGCCAAAAGCCGCCAGCAGTGAAAGGATCACTAAACGCATTGCGGATTCTTCGCCATTGGGCTGCTGTATCAGCGAATAGATAGCAATTGGAATGGTTCGGGTTTCATCAGGAATATTACCCACAAAGGTAATGGTTGCGCCAAATTCGCCTAAACTTCGGCTAAATCCTAAAATACTGCCGATTAAAATGCCCGGCAATGCCAGCGGCAGGCTAATTGATGCAAATACCCGTAACGGATGCGCGCCTAGTGAGCCTGCAACCTGCTCCAGCTGCTGATTAATCATTTGAAAAGACAAACGGATCGGCTGCACAATCAGGGGAAATGACACAATCATGGATGCTAAAACGGCGCCTTTCCAATTAAAAGCCAGTTGAATGCCCCATTCATTGAGCAGCTTGCCGATCCAGCCATTTGAACCAAACAGCACCAATAGCAGATAACCTAAAACCACCGGCGGCAGCACCATCGGCATTTGTAACAGCGCTTCGACTAAAAATTTCAAATGAAACTCATAGCGCGCCAGCACCCAAGCCAGCCCAATAGCAAATGGCAAGCAAAATACAGTGGCGCAAACGGCAACCTTAGCCGACAGAAACAAGGCGCTCCACTCTTCTGGGCTGAGCATGCTTTAGCCTTTCACACCAAAGCCATAATGCTTAAAAAGCATTTTGCTTTGCGCATGGTCTTTAAGATAACGGTAAAACTTCACGGCCTCAGGTTTAGCTGCGCCTTGATGTGTTAAAGCCAATGGATAAATGATCGGTTGATGAGTATGATTTGGAAAAATCCCGGCTATTTTAACTTTAGAACTGATCAGCGCATCGGTACGGTAAACAATCCCCACTTGGCACTCACCGCGTTCAACAAAAGCCAAAGCCGATCGTACATCATCTGTCCCGACAATCCTTCCATTCAAACTTGATAGCCAGCCCAACTTGGTTAGGCTTTGTTTGGCATATTTTCCAGCAGGTACAGACTCCATTTGCCCTGTACATAAGTGACCTTTGAATGCCTTGGCAAAATTAAACTGCGGCACGGCTTTAAATTGCATATTCACCGCTTTAGGCGTAATCAGCACCAAATCATTGCTTAGCATGTTGAATACTTGCTTTGCAGGTATTTTCTGTTTTTGCACCAAATAATTCATCCAGTCCACATCTGCTGAAAAATACAAATCACTTGGCGCACCGGCTTCAATCTGTTTGGCTAAAGCAGATGACGCGCCAAATACCGGTACAATTTTGATGTCTGGATTCTGTGCCTGATATTGCTTTGCAATATCGCTGATAGCATTGCTTAAACTGGCTGCAGCATAAATTTTGACTGTTTCCGCCTGAGATGCGCCAGCAATGAAGCTCAGTCCTAGTGCTAAAATAAATTTGAATCGCATAGCAAACTCCTAATGCTGAATAAATACGCCTTGAAGAATTTGTCCTGCTTGCACAGACTGCCCTGCAGGAATCCGAACAATGCAATTAGCTTGCATTAAATTGCTCAACATATGCGACTGCTGTTTAGACAGGCTAGTTAGTTGAAGCTTGCCTTGCTTATCAAAGTGCGCCGACATTCTTAAAAACCGCTCACGTGCATCTGCTTTTAGGTCATGTGTCATGACTGCGCTGAACCAGTCCAGCGCAGGTGTTTGACCTTGTAGGGCTTTCAATAATCTATCTGTATAAATTTGCATGCCGACATAGACTGCAGCGGGGTTGCCCGGCAGTCCGAGTAAATAACAGGAACTGCTGTCAGGACGTCTATATTGTGCAAACAGCATCGGTTTGCCGGGTTTTTGTTTCACTTTCCAGAAAATTTGCTGAAAACCGATGTCCAAGGCTGCCGGCCGAACAAAATCATAATCACCGACAGATACGCCGCCAGTCGTTAAAATTAAATCAAAGCTGTCTTTTAAACGGTTGAATAAATCTAAAACCGCCTGTTTTTCATCTGCAATATGAATCACTTCAACTTGGACGTGCTGCGACTGAAACCATACTAAAATCAGCGGCGCATTGGCATCAAATATTTTACCAGCACGGTAATCTTCTATATTTTGCGCAACTTCATCACCTGTAATCACGACCGCAATTTTCGGATAGGCAAAAACTTCGCAGTGTGAAATACCAGCCATACTGAGCGCTGCAATTGATCCAACCGTCAGCTTTTGACCACGCACTGCTAAACATTGTCCAAATGAAATTTCCTCACCTGCATCTCGAATATCTGCATGCGGGCTTAAGGCTGCAGTCAGTTCAATCTGCTGTCTATCCGCCTTTACAATTTCTTGCCGCGCTACAGTTGCCGTGCCTTCAGGTATCGGCGCGCCGGTAAATATGCGGACAGCTTGTCCTGCTTTTAAGCTTATTTCAGCCGTTTGCCCTGCGCGGATTTCTCCAATCAGCTTAAATTGCGCGCCGGGTTTAATTTCACCCGCTGCGCAAATGGCATAGCCATCCACTGCGCTTTGCGCAAATAAAGGCAGCTGAATTGGTGAATGCACATCTGCCGCCAAATAACGGCCTAAAGCGTGCTGAAGCGCCAAAGTTTCATGCGCTAAACTTTGCGTATGTGTCTGAATCAGCGTAAGCGCTTCGTCCACTGAAATCAGTCCAGCCTCGGCCCCGCAGCCTGCGTGCAATACGGCTTGGTTCATTGGTAGCCTCCTGCATGCGGAATATTCTTCTGCACATCAAATAGATGCACCAAGGCAGGTAAAATGGCAATCAATGATTCTTTTGCGCCTTGTCTGCTGCCCGGCAGTGTAATGACTAAACTGTCATCAATATAGCCGGCAACACCGCGGCTGAGGGCCGCATAAGGGGTGCGTTTCTGCCCAAAACTGCGGGATGCTTCCATCAGCCCTGGAATTTCCCGTTTTAACAGCGGCTGAATGGTTTCAACGGTTAAATCTTTCTGGCCTAGACCTGTACCGCCCACGGTCAAAATCAGCGGATATTGCGTCTTATGCTGTTCAATAAGAGCCAAAAGCTGTTCAGGACTGTCCGGTATCACTTGATAGCTGATGTTGCTGAAGTTTGCTTCTTCTAAAATTTCGAGGACATTTTGCCCTGCAGTATCTGATTTTTTACCGGCAGCAACCGTATCTGAAAGCACAATAATCGACGCTGATAAGCTTTCTTTCAATACACGGGTAAAATGTGATTTACCGCCTTTTTTCTTTTGCAGTTTCACCTGATCTAGGCATAAATCTTCAGGCTCACAGTGCGGTTTCAGCATGTCATACAGCGTTAAACCGGCAAGGCTGACAGCAGTTAAAGCTTCCATTTCTACCCCTGTAGGCCCAATGGTTTCTACAGTGGCAATAATTTCGACCTGTGCTTCACCCAACTCATATTCCACATCTGCACGGTAGATCGGCAGCGGATGACAGAGCGGAATAAGTTCATCTGTACGTTTAGCGCCCAAAATACCTGCAATACGTGCGGTTTTCAGCGCGTCGCCTTTTTCTGTATTGCCATTACGCAGCAGTTCAATGCAATGTGGCGGTGCATGCAGTATTCCAGTTGCAATGGCTGTACGGTAACTTTCCGCTTTCATGCCCACATTTTTCATTGCTTTGTCCTTGTCTTATTCATTTGCGTCTGCAGTATTAAATTTGGAGTTTTATAGGTGCCATTGGTAAATATTGGCGTTCAAATGCATGGTCTGATGGCTGTTTTGATGTGCATGTTCACATGACTCGCCATGAATATGAGCATGCTGCGCTGCATGACTTGTCGCCTTGGGCACATGATCTTTACGAATACAGCAGCCCTCTACATATTGGCTGCTGCCGTCCATATAAAACTCTTCTTTCCAGACCGGAACTTCATGCTTAACCCGCTCAACCGCTTCTTCGCAGGCAGCAAAAGCCTCACGTCGGTGCGGCGCATAGGCCATGGCGATAATGGCGGTATCACCGACCTGCAGCGCGCCAATACGGTGTACAACCCGTACATATGACACGCCGTATTTGGCTTGAATTTCCTGTTCAATTTGCCGGATCATTTTTTCAGCCACAGGCGCATAAGCGGTATATTTCAAAGCTTTTACCTCTTTGCCTTCATGGTGATTACGCACCGCGCCTATAAATACACCTATACCGCCGCATTCAGGAAATGCCTTAATGCTGTCAAAATCGGCTTGGCTGAATACCGTGTCTTGTATGCGTGAAATATGCTTGAGCTCCATATTCAGCCTCCCGCCACAGGTGACAACAGCACAATGGTACTGTCCTGCATCAATGCGGTTTGCCTTGGCACAATGTCTTCTCCCATAGCGCAGGCGCAGCGTTCAAGCATGCTGAACGACTCCGGAAATTGATCTGTAACTTGCTGCAAAACCTCTGCAATCGACTGCTGTGCGAAGCAAGTCAGACTCAAATTCTCTGGCAGCAGGCGTTCAATAGCGCCAAAAGATTCTATTTTGATGGTGATATGAGTCATCTTTAACCTCCAATCATATGCATGCTGATTTTTCTAGATGGGCTGGATTGGGCAGTTATGGCATGAAAGCCTTGCTCCTTCTGCCAAATATAACTGCCTAATTTTTGCTGCAAAGCCATTGCATCGAGCGGCATTAACTCTGTTGTTTTACTGCTTTTCAGCTGCTGAATTTCATGGCTGAGATTTAAACCTTTTCGGGCAAACAGGCAGTTAAAAAACTCGCCTTGCGCATTCAGTCTTAGACGGTCGCAGCTGCCGCAAAAAGAATTGCTGATGGTTGAAATAACACCTATAGGCAAGCCGTTGATTAAGTAAGATCTGGCTGGTGACGCACCTTGACCGTGCAATGTTTGCACTTCAAAAACAGTCTTGAGTTTATCCAGTATGTCTTGTTCGGTAACGACCGCAGCTTTAGACCAGTTTTGATCACCATCCAGCGGCATAAACTCGATAAACCGCAGTTCGAAACCTTGTTGCAGCGCCCATTTTGTTAATGGAATGATTTGCTGTTCATTTAGACCTTTCATTAACACGGTATTGATTTTTATTTCAAAGCCCGCTTGCTGAGCCGCTTCAATACCTTCTAATACAGGCTGTAATTGTTTTTGTGTCAGCTGGAAAAATTGCGCTTCATACAAACTGTCCAAACTGATGTTTATGCCATCTAGGCCAGCTTGTTTTAGGGCCTGTGCATATTGCTTCAGATAATGTCCATTGGTGGTCATGGAAATACGTTTAAGGCCTAGCTTTCTGAGCTGCTGCAGCTGTTCAATAAAATGTACAACGCCTTGACGCATAAGAGGTTCACCGCCGGTGATCCGGATTTGATCAATCCCGCGCAGCACCATAAACTCACAAAAATTGTAAAGTGATTCAAAACTAAGAAGATTATGCTTTTTCATCCACTCAGGATGTTCAGGCATACAATAGACACATTTAAAATTACAGCGGTCTGTCACTGAAATGCGCAATTTGCGTTTTTCACGGCCAAACTGATCCTTAAAAATGGTCGCTGGCTGTAATTGTGTCATGCTGTTCATGTTTATCTTCCATGGTGCTGTCATTTGCCCTGTCTTAGCTCAGTACAAATTTTGCGCCCTCTTTTCTTGCAGTAAAAATAGCAATAAGTGTTCCAACTTTGCGCTTTTTTGAATATTTATTTCAGAGGATTTGGTTTGTTTTTTTGACATACAAAATCAATAACTTACAAACAACTAATAGCAATTAAAAATATAAATTGCCGTTAAGCCCATTATCAAAGGTATAAAATTAGTCTGTTTTATCGCTAGATATCATGCTCAAAAGCTTCATATTGGCTGTAGATTTTCTCTCTGGGTTCAAAAACAGCACATTAGGCTCATCATTTAAAATGAAAGCTCCGCAAAAAGTACAGCTTTCAGAGAAAATTCAGCTGACGGTGCTGCTGCAGCTCATCTAAAGAGTTAATACTGTGAAAAAAGAGTGCATTATTTTGAAAACGTGCAACTTGCATGTGCATTTGACTGAAACACCCCTTCAAACTGCGCTGTTTTTGATCAAGATGGGCTTGCAGCATTGTGAGACTGCTTCGTTTCAGCAAACAAAATGGATACAGCGCTTTGCCATTAATTTCCACAACTGCCACTTCACACAATGGATCCCGCTGCATGGCCTGATGCAGTCTCGAAAGCACTTTCTTCGGGATATAGGTCACATCGCACGGGACAAACAAAACATAATCCGACTGTACATGTGACCACGCGCTTTTCATGCCCATCAACGGCCCTAAAAAACCCGCTTCATCATCTTTATACAGCTTTATTGAAGGAATCATGCATTCATAGATTGAATGGTCACGATGGCTGTTAATCCAGACATTTGCAGCCCGTGATTTTAAACACTGATGAATCTTAATGAGCTGAATTTCATCATCAAATTTTTGTAAAACTTTATTTATACCGTTCATTCTGCGGGCTTGACCGCCCGCCAAAATAACCAAGTCTGTTTCTGGATAGCCTACTGATTTGGTGATTTTCTTCATCATTCTGCGTACTCCGTCTGACAGGCTTTAATTAAGCCTCGAATTTCTGATAAGCACGAACCGCAATTGCCGCCGGCCTTTAAACATGCAGTAACTTGTTTTTCATGGGTAATATTCTTTTCTTTAATGGTTTCGATAATGGTATTTTTACCGACTTTAAAGCAGCTGCACACCAGCGGACCTGCACTGTTGGTCATGTTCATCGGCTGACCTGCCAGCAGCGCTTTGCGGTGCATTGCGCTTAGTCGTTCACGCTTAAACATGCCAGCAATCCAATCACGGTCTGGCAGCATAGAGCGTTGCGCAATATATAGACTGGCAATTAAATGCCCATCTTGCAGCACCACGGTATGACTCAAATCGGCAGTTTGATCTTCCAAATTCAGCCATTCAAAGCTTTCATCGGTAAATGGCAGTAATGTTTTCAGCTGCTGGACAGTGTTTCTAAATTTTTTACGATCTGCCAACTCAAAACGTGTCGCTTTCGCTGTTTTAATTTTGGTCCACCAAACCGTGTTTTGAATGGTGTTTTGCACCATTTGCTCAAAGCCGTCACGTACATACAGTACACCTTGCCACTGTATATAAAACGGCTGCACAAATACAGGCGTGTGTTTAAATTCAGGTTCGCCTGAAAGCGCATCGACCACAGGATTCACTACTTTGCCGATACGCGCATCCGATGCAACTTGGTCATTCCAATGAATTGGCGCAAAGATTTGACCGCGCCGAATTTTATTGCTGACCTGCGCACGTAAAATACATAAGCCCCAGTTAGATTTCACCTCAACCAGTTCACCATCTTTAACACCAAACTTCAGTGCATCTTGCGGGTGTATTTCACAAAATGGTTCGGCGATATGTGTACTCAAGTTTGCAGATAAACCTGTACGACTCATGGTGTGCCATTGATCACGGATACGGCCAGTATTTAAAACCAGCGGATATTCGCCGCAAATCTTGTTCAAAGGGTCAATAGCGGTTGTTGCTACAAACTTAGCTTTGGCATCGGCATGACTGAATTGGCCTGCTGCAAACAAACGGCTGACTGCATCAGCGCTCTGATCTAACTGCCAAACTGGCCATTGCACGGGCTTTAATTCAGCATAATCTTGTGCAGATAACTTACTTAAACCCTGCAAGTTAAAGTAGCGAAAAGACTCAGTGGTATCACGTTGATCTAAAGGCGCATTTTGATAAGCAGATAATTTTGCATGTTCAATAAATATGTCATAGCTGCTGCTGTAGTCAAAACCGCTATAACCCATCTTTTTCGCAACTTGTGCAATAGACCACCAGTCTGCTCTGGCTTCACCCGGCGCATCTAAAAAAGCAGTTTGACGTGAAATACGGCGTTCAGAATTGGTAACGGTTCCGTCTTTTTCACCCCAGCCCAATGCAGGTAAAAGCACATCTGCATATATTGCTGTGTCTGTGTCTTTGCAAATATCCGACACCACTACAAACTCGCATTGCTCTAAGGCACGTTTGACTTGATCTGCATCTGGCAAGCTCACAACAGGATTTGTCGCCATAATCCAGATGACTTTTATTTTGCCGCTTTCAACCGCCTGAAACAGATCAACCGCTTTTAATCCCGCTTTATTGGCAATAAATGGACTTTGCCAAAACTCTTGTACTAATGCCTGATGCGCCGTGTTATCGACATCTAAGTGCGCAGCCAGCATATTGGCTAAGCCGCCAACCTCGCGGCCACCCATTGCATTGGGCTGACCTGTCATAGAAAAAGGCGCTGCACCTAATTTTCCGATTTTGCCAGTCAGCAAATGGCAGTTAATAATACTGTTGGCTTTGTCTACACCGCGCGAAGACTGATTAACCCCCATCGAAAATAGCGACATAACTTTGTCAGTTTGCGCAAATTTTTCAAAGAATAGCTGTAATTTTTCTAAAGAAATACCTGTACGCTCAGCAACTGCTGTCATAGAAGCTTCTGTTTTACTTTGCTCCAGCGCTTGCGCCAAACCTTGAGTATGTTTGGTGATAAAATCTACATCACTATGATTATTTTGTACTAAATACTGCAGCAAACCGTTGAACAGTGCGACATCTTGCCCCGGTAAAATTGGTAAATGCAAATCTGCAGCCTCACAGGTACTGGTAAAGCGCGGATCAATGACCACCACGAACAAATCACGTTCTTCTTTGGCTTTCATAATGCGCTGATACAGCACGGGATGGCACCATGCTGTATTGGATCCGACCAGCACCACCATATCTGTATGCTCAAAGTCTTCATAGCTTGCTGGTACAAGGTCTTCACCAAATGCACGCTTATGTGCCGCCACAGCCGATGACATGCAAAGCCGTGAATTGGTGTCAATATTTGCAGTACCTAAATAGCCTTTGACAAATTTGTTAACGGCATAGTAATCCTCCGTCAGCAGTTGGCCCGACACATAAAAAGCGATGCTTTCACGTCCGTAAAGATCTATACATTGCTGAAATTTTTCGGCAATCAGTGCTGTTGCTGTGTTCCAATCTGTAGCCTGACGAGTATGAAATGGTGATGTTTGACGCCCAAGCATCGGCTGTAAAACACGTGTTTCTAATCCAATCGTATCGGCTAAGTTACTGCCTTTAATGCACAGCTTGCCATAGTTTGATGGATGGTTCGCATCGCCAGTCACGCTCACTTTTTGCCCTAAAGCTGTCTGTTCAACTGTTGCGCTCACGCCGCAGCCGACACCGCAATATGGACAAGTGGTTTGCGTTGTTTTAATTTTATTTTCTGTGGAGCTATGCAGTTCCACTATCGGGATGCTATTCACTTCTGCTGGCTCCTTTTCCAAACTTTTTTAAACACTTAACACGCTCAAATCGGTGTCTTTTCATTTACGTTTATATTTAAAGGTCAACATTCGGTTCGACCTACTTTTCTTTCGGGAAAAGTAGGCAAAACCATTGTCATCCGCTGAACTCGTCCACTACCGGCTTCTAACAGATGTATTGCAAATACATGACTATTCATCTGCAATCCTGCCTTAAACAACAGCGGATGACGTTATCGCGTATCCAATGACGATTTAAATCTTGTATCTTTTTTTATCAGGGCGATTCCGTTACCCTGCTTTCTTTAATGCAAAATCCTTACCAAACAGCAATTTGTTTCGGATACTTGAAATTGGAGTTTGATCTGAAATCAATTCTGCATACCATGCCCCGTCTTCAGTATCGCCAAACAGCACAGCACCAATCACTCTATCTTTTTGAATAATAATGCGTTTATAGATTTGGCGTTTTTCATCATTCAAAATAATGTCTTCAAAATCATCCAACGGTTCAAAGTTGCCTGCAGAAAAAACATCACAGCCGCTGACTTTTAACTGCGTCGGAACCGTAGGCGCTTTGAAGGTTAAGCTGCCATGTTCGGCCAAATGCGATGCACAAATGAATGCCTGTCCCCAAAGCGGTTCAACTAAACCGAAAGTTTGGCTTCGGTGTTCAATACATTCACCCACCGCATAAATACTCGGATCAAAAGTTTGCATGGTGTCATTCACCATGACACCGCGGCCGCAGCGCAGTCCTGCACTTTGCGCCAATGCAATATTTGGGCGAATACCGACTGCAAAAACTACAAGATCTGCATCTAAAACAGTATCGTCCTGCAAACGCAGCTGCTTCACATGGCCATCTTCACCCATCAACTCTTGGGTATTTGCTGCAGTCATGATTTTTATACCTTTTTGTTCAATCGCATGATTGAGCATTAAGCTGGCTTTTTCATCTAGCTGACGGTCCATAATGCGGTCCATCAAATGCAGCACTGTGACATTCATGCCACGCTGTTTCAGGCCATACGCAGCCTCTAGGCCAAGTAAACCACCGCCAATCACCACTGCATTTTGCTTAGATTTACAGTAATCCAGCATGCGGTTTACATCATAAATATCACGGAAGCTGAGAACACCTTTTAAGTCAGTTCCCGGTATAGGCGGAATAAATGGCTTAGAACCTGTCGCTAAAATCAGACGGTCATAATCGATGACCAAGCCCTTTTCTGTGTATACCTGCTTACGCGGACGGTCTATGCGTACCGCCGCATCACCTGCTACAAAACGGATATTTTTGTCTTTATACCAAGCATGTGAATGCAGCATGATATCTTCAATGGTTTTATCGCCTGAAAGCACAGGTGAAAGCATAATTCGGTTGTAGTTCCCCCAAGGCTCTTCACCTATGACCGTAATCTCATAACGCTCTGGCGCCATATCCAGCAGATCTTCTAAGCAACGCATACCTGCTAAGCCATTGCCGACCAAAACAAGTTTCATCAACTCAGACGATGGCGCGTTATTGGTAATATAGGTTTTTTGAGCAGTTGGACTAATCAGCACACGGCCATTTTCAATTTTGCTTGGAAAAACCAAGAGTTTTTGGTCTTTATCTTCTAAGCAGCGCCCAGTAGCAAGGCTGAAATGCTGTTTATAAATGGGTGATGCCACAACACGCTCACCCTGCAAGTCACCAATAATACCACGGGACATAACATAGGCTTGACTAAACGGATCTTGATTGCTCAGTGCATAAACCCGCTTTTCTTCACCGACACGGAATATCGCAATTTGCTGATTTTCAATCAGTGCACCCACACCTGTATTTGGCGTAATATCTTCTAATGCACAAACCTCAAACCAGTCTAAATTATTCATTTCTTTTAAAATTGTCATATTCTTCATCCTTTTTTAAACTTCTTTTAGTTCACCATCTTTCGTTTCCGCTTTAACGAGAAACCGAATAAGGATGTAAATCAAATAAAAGAAGTTTTAAATTCGTTATTCTCTTAAGCTTCAACCACTGGAATGCGTGACGAATCGCGTTCAGCTTCTGTTTTGGGTCTGATTTGACCGCGAACGGATGCAAACTGAATATGCGGATCATTTTGCTGTTCTGCTTTTGCATTCACGAAAGTCACAAAGCGTTTACGTACTTCAGGATCTTCTACAGCAGTACGCCATTCATCTTGATATGTACCCACAACATGGCTCATACGGCGTTCAAGTTCACCCGCTACGCCAAGCGAATCATTCACAACGACATCTTTCAGGTAATCTAAACCGCCTTCCATGTTGTCGCGCCATACAGAAGTACGCTGCAAACGGTCTGCTGTTTGAATGTAGAACATAAAGAAACGGTCAATGTATTTGATCAATGTTTGCGTATCTAAGTCTGATGCCAAAAGCTCTGCGTGACGTGGCTTCATACCGCCATTGCCGCATACATAAAGGTTCCAGCCCTTTTCTGTCGCAATCACGCCCACATCTTTACTTTGCGCCTCAGCACATTCACGGGTACAGCCCGACACAGCCATTTTCAGTTTGTGCGGTGAGCGAAGGCCTTTGTAGCGGTTCTCTAAATAAATCGCCAAGCCGACTGAATCGTCCACGCCATAACGGCACCAAGTACTGCCGACACAAGATTTCACCGTACGCAGTGATTTGCCGTAGGCATGGCCAGACTCAAAACCAGCAGCAATCAATTTTTCCCAGATTTCAGGCAGTTGATGCACTTGTGCACCAAACATATCAACACGCTGACCGCCTGTAAGTTTGGTATATAGACCATATTCTTTGGCAATTTGACCCACGGCAATTAATCCGTCCGGAGTAACTTCACCGCCAGCCATACGCGGTACAACCGAATATGAACCGTCTTTTTGAATATTGCCGAGGTAGTAGTCATTACTGTCTTGCAAGCCCGCATGGCTTGGTTTAAGTACAAAGTCATTCCAGCATGACGCTAGGATATTGGCTGCCGTCGGTTTACAGATATCACAGCCTAAACCATGGCCATGCTGTTGAATCAGGTCATCAAAGGTTTTGATTTCGTTCACACGTACCAAGTGATAGAGCTCTTGGCGTGAATAAGCAAAGTGTTCACATAAATGGTTATTTACAGTTACACCTTGACGCTGAAGCTCCGATTTAAGTACTTGAGTGACTAATGGCGCACAGCCGCCGCAAGCTGTTGCAGCTTTCGTACATTTTTTCAATGCGCCTAAAGAGGTCGATCCGTCTGCAATGGCTGAACAAATATCTGCTTTAGAGACGTTGTTACATGAACAAATCGTTGCGCTGTCTGGCAGCAGATCGACACCGCTTCCGCCCGATTTACCTGCAGATTGTGCATAACCAGGCATGATTAGGCTTTCTGGGCTTTCTGGAACTTCTAAGCCATTCAGCATCATTTGCAGCAGGTCATTGTATTCTTTAGCACAGCCCACCAATACTGCACCTAGCAGCTTAGTTTTCTCTGCATTCACGACAATTTTTTTATAAACCTGAGCTGCTTCATCTGCATAGAAATAGCTTAAAGAATTTGGTGTCATTGCATGCGCATCGCCTACAGATGCAACATCAACTCCCATCAGTTTCAGCTTGGTGCTCATATCTGCACCAGCGAAAAGCGTGCAGTTTTGTTCCATCACATGCTTTGCTGCAATACGTGCCATCTCATAGCCCGGCGCAACTAGGCCATAAATTTTATTTTGCCAAAGCGCACATTCACCAATGGCATAAATGTCAGGGTTTGAAGTTTGGCAATAATCATTAATTACAATACCGCCACGCTCACCAATGGCTAAACCACTTTGGCGCGCTAATTCATCGCGTGGGCGGATACCTGCAGAGAATAAGATGATGTCGGTTTCCAGTTCAGAACCATCACCAAACTTCATTACATGCTTCGCATTTGCACCGTCTTCAATGCAAGATGTTGCTTTTTGCGTATGGACTTTAACACCTAGATTTTCAATTTTCGAGCGTAAAACTTTACCGCCTAGATCATCAATCTGAACTGCCATTAAGCGTGGTGCAAATTCAACAACATGGGTTTCTAAGTTTAAATCACGCAGCGCTTTTGCTGCTTCTAAACCCAATAAACCGCCGCCGATCACCACACCTGTTTTAGCATTGAGGCTTGCGGCACGGATGGCATCCAAGTCTTCAATGGTACGGTACACAAAGCAGTTTTCACGCTCATTGCCTGGAATTGGCGGCACAAATGCATATGAACCTGTTGCGAGCACCAGCTTGTCAAAAGAAAGAATATCACCGTGATTGGTCGTGACCGTTTTATTACGCTGATCAATTTCAACCGCTTTGGTGCTCAGGCGTAAATCTATACCGTATGCATCAGCAAAGTCGCTGCGGCACAGGGTTAAGTCTTTCGCTGACTTGCCGCTGAAGTATTCAGTTAAATGCACACGGTCATAAGCAAGACGCGGCTCTTCAGCTAAAATGGTTAATTCAACATCATCACCTGCGTGTTCCAGTACAGATTCGATAAACTTGTGGCCAACCATGCCATGTCCAATCATGATGATTTTCATATTCTTTCTCCGCAATATTTTCTTTGGCACAGCCTAAGCCTCTATACGCTTAGGCCGCTATTTGTATTAGTTTTGAACTTCAGCTAGATTTCTTTCATTCACAGCTTGTTCAAATAAGCGCTGTTCTTTTTCTTTATGCTCTACAGAGAAGCGGATCATCAGCACACAGCTTGCAGCAATCACCACCAAACCGCCAAGCACCATCAGCGTGGTTTGAATATCCAACATGCCTTTAAGCAAGAATCCTGCAGCTACCGCACCAACGTTACCGCCTGCGCCGATAATGCCTGCCACGCCGCCTAAAGCATCACGGTCAATGAATGGCACCAAGGCATAGGTTGCGCCGCACGCCATATGGGTGAAGAGCGCAAAGACTGTCATGGCAAGAATGGCGAAGATTGGCGTGCTCATTTGCGAGAACAGTATTAAAAACAGTCCTTCGAGCAGAATCATCGCAAACAGAACTTTGGTACGGCCATCCAAGCCTTTGGTGGTCGCGACTTTGTCTGAAACAATACCGCCCAGCGCGCGGGCAAACAGTGCCAATAGACCGAAGATCCCTGCTGCCATGCCGGCTTCTTTTAATCCGAATTGGAAATTGTCGACGTAATACAGCGCAATAATGTTGTGAATAAAGATTTCGATACCAAAGCAAGCTGCATAAGCGCCAAATAAAATCCATACGCGATAGTTACGCGCTGCGTGCATGAGAATGGCTGCACCGCCTTTTTTGTCTGAACCGACCGCAACGCCTTGTTCACGCAGTTCTTTAAAATTGCCTTGCGGGCAGTCTTGGGTAAATTTCCAATACAACGCGCCTACGATCAGCATCATCACACCAGGAACGATTAACGCTATGCGCCAGCCCATCGCTTGCTCTACACCAAACATAACGAGTGCGCCAAGCAGTAAAGGCATGAGGGCTTGAGTTGCACCGCCGCCTGCATTGCCCCAGCCTGCTGTTGCCGCATTGGCTGTACCCACCACATTAGGCGCAAACATAATGCTGGTATGGTATTGCGTGATGACAAAGCTTGCGCCGATCGCACCGATCAGCAAGCGGAAGAAAAGAAAAGATTCATAGCTATTCGCAGATGCAACCCCAAAGACTGGGATGCTGCCGACAATTAATAATGCTGTGTAGGTCTTACGCGGGCCATATTTATCACATAAAGGGCCGACAATCAGGCGGACTAAAATCGTGATTGCAACCGCGGCAATATTAATATTGGCAATTTGATCTTTAGTCAGGTGAAATTCGCCTGCAATCACTGGCATCAACGGCGCACAGGCAAACCATGCAAAGAAGCAAACAAAGAATGCGAGCCAACTCATGTGGAAGGCCCGCATTGCTGCTGAAGAAAAATTAAATAGACTTATTTTTGTGGCTTTTTTGGCATTTAAATTTGAAGACATAACCTTCTCCTGACTGAACTGAACGCATGAATTACTCGGTTATGTCGCTAACACATAACAGAGTCGATCAGAACGGACGTCGTTGGCCGTCTACAAATTTTTAGAGTCTTCATTGACTCAACAAGTATTAAGCACGAGCCATGCCAAGTTTTTATTTTCGACTTCAATTCATCTTTACATTGCGGCTTTGAACGCCGACTTGTCAGAAATTAAGCGAATTAAGGTAAATAGATAGTCAATATGCCTATAGAGATGCGGCTGAATGTTCAAACGTGGTTCAGCCCTGCACAAGATCAGTGCACGGAAATGGTTCAATTTTAAAATGTGCATATAACCAAGCTAAAATTTAGAAGCAGATTTATATTTTGTATTGTCTTAAAATTTGGCATTTAAATTGCTTAGAAAACTCAATACGTATTTGTTTGGCTCTGTCTGAGCGTTTGCATGCCAAAACTAAAAATAGCCCTAATTGATGATGATCAAGAACGCGCTGAATTTATTCAAGCCTCATTAATTCAACATGACTTTGATGTGGTCGCCAGTTTCATGATTGATCATTTAAATATGTCATATCTGCAAAATATTCAGGCAGATGTGATTTTATTGGATATGGATCACCCGCATCGCGATGTCATTGAAAGCTGTGTCAGCCAATTTGACTTACCGACTGTTCTATTTACTAAAAATTCGAGTCTCGAAATTATCCGAAGCGCGATTGATGCAGGTGTCACGGCTTATATTGTCGATGGCATTGACCCTGCACGTTTGAATAGTATTTTAGAAATTTCAATTGAACAATATAAAAAGCATAAAAAACTGCTGAATGATTTGGCTGAAACCAAGTGCAAATTGGCCGATCGAAAAGATATTGAAAAAGCCAAAGTACTTTTAATACAAATGCATGGATTAACCGAAGATCAAGCATTTAATTTGCTGAGAAAAAATGCCATGAGTCACCGTATGACAATGGGTGAAATGGCGCGCCGGCTGATTGATGCGCAAGCACTGTTACAGTCTCAATTTAAGGAATAAACCATGCAAAAGCTTGAAAAAACAGATATTCAATTGGGCTATATTCCTTTACTGGACTGTGTTGCTTTGCTCTGGGCAGAACATCAAGGATATTTTGCTGAACAAGGGTTAAATGTCAAACTGACTCAAGAACCGTCTTGGGCAAGTTTACGCGACCGTCTAGCTTTTGGTTTTTTAGATGCTGCCCATTGCTTATCGGCCATGCTGCCTGCGTCTGTGACGGGTAAAGACCATCTCGGCATTCCCTTACAAACCTCTCTTACACTCAGTACTAATTGTGCTTATATTAGTTTGAGTCAAAAGCTGTGCTATGAATTAAATATCCATGCTTTGGATCTTCCAAAAAATTCAGCAGAGAAATTTGCATCGGCGATAAAACAGAATCAAACGATTCAGTTGGCGCATGTTTTTCAGCATTCGATTCATCATTATATTTTAAGAGAATGGCTGGCACTTGCCGACACGGAACTCGCTCAAACGCAAACGTTTTCAACTTTACCACCGCCTTATATAGTGGAAGCAATATCAACGCAACGAATTGATGGATTTTGTGTCGGAGAGCCGTGGAATACACAAGCTGAAATACAAGGCTATAGTCGTATTATCGTCAATAGCCAAGATATTATTGATCATATTCCAGATAAAGTTTTGGCTTTTACCCATGATTGGGCAGAAAAACATCCCAATACCTTAAAGGCAATCAATCTTGCCATCCAAAAAGCCCAAAACGATCTGCTTCAACAAACGCATTTTTCTGAAATATTTTCTTTGTTAAAGCAATATCACATCATCCGTTTTGATTGTTCTGAGCAGATTCACGTCGAGGCTTTTCATCGGATCAAAAGCATCATTCAAAATTTTGGCAAGACCCAAGCACCACAAATTTCAGACTTTGAATGGATGATTCAAAAAATGCAGCAATACGATCAATTAAATATTGAAGATGAAAAGGTTTTTGAAATAGCTCAGTCTTGTATTTATCAAGATACTTTGGGCTGAAGTGATTGATATTCCATAAGACTCTATCATCTGAATAGTGGATTTTATGAAATATCAATCATGAAACCTTGATTAGTTATGCATCTGCATCGATGGCGCGTAAATCGATATTTTCTTCAACGAAAACTTCACGAATGCAATCCAGTATCTTTGGAATGTAATTACTATGATCCATATTGCGCACCGACAAAGAAATTGGACTATAGGCTTCCAAATCTAAGATTGGGATGTACATCAAATTTTTCATCCCAATATCACTAGCACTTTCAGGGATCAAAGAAATGCCTTCTCCCGACGCCACCAAGCCCAAAGCCATATGAATTTCACGCACTTCGGTTAAATGTTTAGGCACAAGTCCTAATTCGGTAAAAATGGATTGAATGAGGGTGGAAAAATTCGGTTTAGGTGTCGTAGGGTAGGCAAAAATTGGTTCATCTAAAATTTGAGAAAGATAAATGCCTTTGTCTTTAAATTCAGCCAAATGATGATTTTTATGTATAGCTAAACGTAGCGCTTCTTTTCTTAATAAAATACGTTTAATAGACGGATCTGTTAATCGCAGTCGTCCAAAACCAATATCGATTCGACCGGTTTTTAAGGCTTCAATCTGATCGCGTGTACCACATTCTATGAGTTCAACATGAATATCTGGGTTACGTTGTCGAAATAAATAAATAATTTGTGGCAATAATGCGTATAAAAGCGAACTGACATAACCAATGCGGACAGTTTTATCGACGGCATTAATTCGCTGTGCCATGGTTGTGGCCTGGGCGGTATGCGTCAATATCTGTACAGCATGCTCATAAAAGAACATACCTGCTTCTGTGGTTTTCACGGGTCTAGAACCACGCTCAAACAACGTAATCCCCAGTTCTTCTTCAAGTTTTTGAATTTGGCGGCTCAAAGGCGGCTGAGCAATACATAATTTTTCTGCTGCCTTGGTAATACTTTGCTCTTCAACCACGGTGACAAAGTAACGTAAGTGCCTTAATTCCATTTATATACCTTTTAAGTATCTAAAAATACCAAAATCGCTCTAGTTAAAGATATTACATTAAATTAGGGTATATAAATAGTTGGATAGATAAGAAATACGCAAGATGTATAAGTCGATTGAAACCCTGCTCGTGGAAATCCCAACAATCCGTCCGCACAAGATGGCTGTTGCAACCATGCAAAAGCAAACCCTTGTTTTGATTAAAATCACCACCGAAGATGGTTATATCGGTTGGGGTGAAGCGACGACGATTGGTGGTCTAGGCTATGGTGAAGAAAGCCCTGAAAGCATTCGTACCAATATTGAAACTTATTTTAGTCCTTTACTGAAAACCCTCACTGGTTTGAATGTTGCTCAAACCATGCAAGCCATTAAACGTAATATTAACGGCAATCGCTTTGCTAAATGTGCCATTCAAACGGCGCTACTCGATATTTTGGCGCAGCGTTTAAATTTGCCTTTAAGCGAAGTACTGGGCGGCCGTTTACGTGACAGCTTACCTGTTCTTTGGGTACTTGCATCTGGCAATACGGAAAAAGACATTGCCGAAGCAAAAAAAATGATTGCGACAAAACGACATAATATTTTCAAACTTAAAATCGGTTCACGGCCCGTTGAAGCTGATGTTGAGCATGTATTAGCCATAAAAAAAGCGTTAGGTGCGGACATTTCTATTCGTGTGGATGTCAACCGTGCATGGTCTGAATTAGATGCCATTAAAGGCATTCAATTGTTACAAGATGGTGGTGTTGATCTGATTGAGCAGCCTTGTGCAATCGATAACATTGACGCGATGCGCCGTTTAACTCGTCGTTTTGATATAGCCATTATGGCAGATGAATCACTGATGGGCCCGCAGACGGCATATCAACTTGCGCGGCACAATTCTGCATCTGTTTTTGCAGTCAAAGTTGCACAGTCTGGCGGTTTAATCGAAGGCTGTGAGGTTTCTAAAATCGCCAAACTTGCGGGTATCGATTTATATGGTGGAACCATGCTTGAAGGCCCTGTGGGCACTATTGCATCTGCACATGCATTTTCTACATTTGACAATTTAGCTTATGGCACAGAGCTTTTTGGTCCATTGCTGTTGACTGAAGAAATTTTAAAAAACCCACTTCAATATCAAGATTTCGAACTCAAGATTCCGACCACAGCAGGTTTAGGGATTGAAATTGATGAAAACAAAATTGATGACTTACGTCGTAAATAATATTTAGCTAGGAGTGAGAAATGCTTTTCCAAGTACGCATGGATGTCAATATTCCATTAGATATGCCAGTCGAAAAAGCCAATGAAATTAAAGCTGTAGAAAAAGCTTATTCACAAGATCTACAACGTCAAGGCAAATGGCGTCATATCTGGCGCATCACTGGTCAATATTCAAATATCAGTATTTTTGATGTTGAAAGCAATGAAGAGCTACACAACATTTTACAAGGGCTTCCCCTTTACCCGTATATGAATATTGAAGTCATGGCTTTAAATCGTCATCCCTCTTCTGTTCGCAGTGATGACAGCTGATGCGATTGGATTCCAATTGTGTAGCAAATGATTGGAATCCATTGATCTGCATTTTTAAATTTGTAAATATTTGAAATAAAAGATTATCTGCCTTTCATGACTGAAGTGGTTAGTCAGGTAAATAGTTTTATCGTTCTTGATGAAGGATCGTAGCATGATTGATAAAAGTACCGCTTCCTTAACAGAAGCACTTTCTCAAATTAAGGATGGATCAACCATTATGATTGGCGGTTTCGGTACGGCTGGTCAGCCTGCTGAACTGATTGATGGATTGATAGAACTTGGCATCAAAGATCTCATCATCGTCAACAACAATGCAGGTAATGGTGACTATGGACTGGCTAAATTACTCAAAGCTGGTGCTGTCCGTAAGATGATTTGTTCTTTCCCTCGCCAATCCGACTCTTGGGTGTTCGATGAGCTATACCGTGCAGGAAAAATAGAACTTGAGCTTGTACCACAAGGTAATTTGGCTTGCCGTATTCAGGCGGCAGGCATGGGTTTGGGTCCAATTTATACACCAACAGGTTTTGGTACGTTGTTGGCAGAAGGCAAACCTACACTCAATTATGAAGGCAAAGATTTTGTCCTCGAAAATCCAATTAAGGCCGATTTTGCTTTAATCAAAGCACATCAGGGCGACCGCTGGGGCAACTTGGTTTACAACAAATCAGCGCGTAACTTTGGCCCCATTATGGCTATGGCAGCAGATGTGACAATTGCTCAAGTTTCTGAAGTTGTTGAACTTGGTGCATTGGACCCAGAGCACATTATTACCCCTGGTATTTTTGTACAACATGTTGTTGCTGTTCAACCTGCACAGCTTGAGCAATCTGCATAAATCACGTGAGGAAAGAACCATGAGCTATACCAAATTAACCCGTGATCAAATTGCAGAACGTGTTGCACAAGATATTCCAGATGGCGCTTATGTCAATTTAGGCATTGGCTTGCCCACTAAAATTTCAAATTATTTACCAACAGACAAAGATGTCTTTCTACATTCAGAAAATGGCCTTTTGGCTTTTGGTCCTCCTCCGGCTAAAGGCGAAGAAGACCCTGAATTAATTAATGCAGGAAAAGAGTTTGTCACTATGCAAACGGGTGGCTGCTTTTTTCATCACGGTGACTCTTTTGCCATGATGCGTGGCGGTCATTTAGATATTGCAGTATTAGGCGCTTTTCAGGTTGCCCAAAATGGTGACTTAGCAAATTGGCATACTGGTGCGCCAAATGCAATTCCTGCTGTAGGTGGTGCAATGGATTTGGCTGTTGGGGCGAAAAAAGTCTTTATTACTACAGACCATGTGACCAAAAAAGGTGAACCGAAAATTGTCGCTGAATTGTCATACCCTGCGACAGGCCTGCAATGTGTCGATCGTATTTACACAGATTTGTGCGTCATTGATGTAACAGTTGAAGGCATGAAAGTCATTGAAAAAGTTGAGGGTCTGAGCTTTGACGAATTACAGTCAATGACCGGTGCAAAGCTGATAGATACGACAGCATAAAGCAAAAAGTCCCTCCTTGATTAAAGGAGGGATTTAGGGAGGATTAATATTCAAAAATTAACTTCCTGTAAATCCCTCCCAACCTCCCGTTAAAAGGGAGGAGCTGAGTTTTTAGGATTTATAAAATGAAAAATGCCTATATTATTGATGCAATCCGCACCCCTTTCGGTCGCTATGCGGGCGGTTTAGCAGCAGTGCGTACCGACGACCTAGGTGCCTTACCAATTAAGGCACTGATGCAGCGAAATCCAAGTATTGCTTGGGAGTCAGTTGATGACGTGATTTATGGCTGTGCGAACCAAGCCGGTGAAGATAACCGTAATGTTGCACGAATGTCGTCGCTACTTGCAGGTGTACCTTTTCAAGTTCCTGCTACAACTGTAAACCGACTTTGTGGTTCATCACTTGATGCAATTGCGATGGCAGCCCGTGCAATTAAGGCAAATGAAGCAGACTTAATTATTGCCGGCGGTGTTGAGAGTATGTCCCGTGCGCCCTTTGTTATGGGTAAGTCGGAAAGTGCTTATGAACGCAGCCAAAAGATTGAAGACACTACCATGGGTTGGCGTTTTATCAATCCAATCCTTAAGCAAATGTATGGCGTGGAAACCATGCCTCAAACCGCTGAAAATGTGGCAGAACAATTCAATATTAACCGTGCAGATCAAGATGCTTTTGCCTTAGAAAGTCAGCGCCGTACAGCTGCTGCACAAGCCAATGGTTTTTTTGAGAAAGAAATCATCCCTGTCGTCATTCCACAGCGTAAAGGCGACCCACTGATAGTCGATACAGATGAGCATCCACGCGGATCGACGACAGCAGAAGGTTTGGCAAAACTCAAACCTGTGGTGAAAGCAGATGGTACGGTAACTGCGGGCAATGCTTCAGGAATCAATGATGGTGCGGCTGCACTACTGATTGCTTCAGATGATGCTGTTAACAGATTTAAGTTAAAGCCACGAGCCAAAATTATTGCAGCAACGGTGGTGGGTGTTGAACCCAAAATCATGGGTTTTGGTCCTGCGCCTGCCATCAAAAAGCTATTAGCTCAAACAGGTCTAAGCCTTGAACAAATGGATGTGATCGAGCTGAATGAAGCTTTTGCGGCTCAAGCCTTAGCGGTTACCCGTGAACTAGGTTTAGAAGATGGCGCTAAACATGTCAATCCAAACGGTGGCGCTATTGCTTTGGGGCACCCTTTAGGTGCATCTGGAGCTCGTTTAGTGACGACTGCGTTAAATCAACTTGAGGCAATTTCAGGTCAATATGCCCTCTGTTCGATGTGCATTGGTGTCGGTCAAGGCATCGCTTTGATTATTGAACGTGTTTAATCCTCAATAAAAGTCCTCCTTCTCATAGGGGGATTTAGGGGATTTATAAAATTAAGGATTCAAAACATGCCTACATTTATATCCAATGATGCAACGATTAATTACGCAACTTTTGGTGACCACACACAACCTGCGATTGTCTTTTCTAACTCTTTAGGCACAAAGTTCAGCATGTGGCAGCCTCAGATAGAGGCGCTGCAGCAGGATTATTTTGTCATTTGTTATGATACACGTGGCCATGGTGCATCTTCTTCCCCCCAAGGGCCATATAGCCTTGATCAATTGGGTACAGATGTCATCCATTTATTGGATCATTTAAGTATTCAACAAGCCGCATTTTGTGGAATATCGATGGGTGGTTTAACAGGCCAATGGCTTGCAATACATCATCCTAAACGCTTTAACCATGTCATTATATGCAATACCGCTGCAAAAATTGGGCAAGAATCAGCTTGGAATGAACGTGCACAGTTAGTCCGTCAACAAGGTCTGAAACCAATTGCAGAAACAGCAGCATCACGATGGTTTACAGAACCCTTTATCCAAAGTAACACTGCAACTGTACAATCTTTGAGTAACGACCTCGGAGCTGGCAGCCCAGAAGGTTATGCAAGTTGTTGTGAAGCTTTGGCTAAAGCGGATTTACGCAATGAAATCTCGTCTATTCACATCCCGGTATTGATTATTGCAGGTCAACAAGACCCCGTAACCACAGTTGCAGATGGTCAATTTATGCAAGAACACATTGCAAATAGCCAATTATTTGAAATTAATGCATCGCATATTTCAAACATTGAACAGCCAGATGCATTTAATCAGGCTTTGCAGAATTTTATACAGCAATAATATGCAGCTGAACAAATTCAATGTAATGTTATTAAAATAGAGCCTTGCCATTGTGCAGGGCTTTATTTCGTTTGAAGGCTTTGATTTAATGTCCGTTCTTAAAATAAATGGACAATTAGAAGAATGGTTCATCTATATAAAAAACGGATCAATATTGCTTTCTAGTTTAATCATTGGCTTTAGTTCTACGATTTCTTATGCAGATGTTAAAACTCAGCGTATTAAGGATATAAAGACTTATACTCTCGTCAATGGAGATGGTATCGAAATCTTTCTGTGCAATTAGTAGACTTGAAAAATAGGCATATAAATGCTTATTGCGTGCAGCATTGCGGAAATTGGTTTGTGTATAATCCAGAATTTGAATGTTATAGCTTTAAGAAAAAATATCAAGGCGCAAAAGTATGGACATCTCTTTCATACGAAAAAATAAAGACCGTATTGCAGGCCCAAGCTTTGGTTAAAAATTATACTTCATCAAGAAGGCTAATATTAAAAATATTCCATAGATGAATATCCAAATTGAAAAAGACCGAAGTATTGGAGTCCTTCGGTCTAAACTTTTAACTCCACTCATTCCACATAGGCGTTTAAGCCCATATATTGAAGAATAGTTTGAAGAATAATCCCATGGAATTTTAAGCTGCAGGATGATTGAGTTGATCAATGATGCCTTGTGCAGCCAATTCATTTAATTCAGCTTCAGTTTTAAATTGGGACAAAATTTCGATTGTGTGCTGCCCTAACTGCGGCGGTGCATGACGGTATTCTACAGGCGTATCAGATAATTTCATCGGTGATCCAATCATTTTAAAATCATGATTTAAAGCATGTGGAATATTCACCACCATTTGACGATGTTGAATTTGCGGTTCATTTAATGCGTCTTCTACAGAGTTGATTACACCTACTGGCACTTTTACCGCATGAATCGCATCAACCCAAACTTGAGCATCTTGAGTCAGAAAATAAGCACTCAATAATGGAATTAATTCTTCACGGTGCTTCACTCGATCTTGATTACGTAAATAGTTCGGCTGATTTAACAGTTCTGTATAGCCAATCGCAATACACAAATCTTTAAATTGTTTGTCATTACCACAGGCAATAATAAATTCTTTATCTTTAGCTTTAAAGGTTTGATACGGTACAATATTCGGGTGATTATTTCCCATGCGCTTGGGTGCTTTGCCCGAAGTCAAATAGTTCATACCTTGATTGGCTAGCGCCGCCACCTGTACATCGAGTAATGACATATCGATATATTGACCGCGTCCTGTATGCTGCCGCGCCAACAATGCCGCCTGAATGGCAATCGTTGAGTACAGTCCGGTCTGAATATCGACCACAGCGACCCCCACCTTTTGTGCGCCACCACCGATTACATCATCAGATTCACCAGTAATACTCATCAGACCTGACATACCTTGAATAATAAAGTCATAGCCTGGTTCTTCCGCACGTGGACCATCCTGACCAAAACCTGTAATTGAGCAATATACGATATTGGGATTTAGTGCACTGAGCGATGCATAATCCAAACCATATTTTGCAAGTGAACCTGCTTTGTAGTTTTCAATCACGACATCTGCCGTCTGGGCAATTTCACGGACTAGGGCTTGCCCTTCTTCACTGGCAATATCAATGGCTACAGAATATTTATTACGGTTCGCACATTGGTAATAGCCTGATTCTCTCGTCGCTTGACCTTGCTGATTTGGCATCCAAGGTGGTCCCCACGTACGGGTATCATCACCCACTTTTGGACGCTCAATTTTGATTACCTCTGCACCTAAATCAGCCAAAATTTGACCGCACCAAGGACCTGCCAAAACACGGCTTAAGTCCAATACACGAATTCCTTTTAATGCACCCATAGTTCACTCCAGATGTGCCATAGTATTGAGCTATGGCACAGGTCTTTTTATTTATTTTACTGTTGCAGTTTTTGCAGATGCTTTTTGTTCTGCATCATCAACATATGTATCTACACTTGCCAGTTTTTCTTTTTCCGCATCTGAAGAAAGTGATGCTTGCTGGGGATCATATTGACGTTCACGAATGAACAAGCCCGGAATAACACCTGCAATAAAGTACGCAGCACCCATTACAATAAAGGCCATGGTGAATGATCCGCCAGCGGCAATCATACCAATGGTTGCTGGTGCTATGGCTGCGCCTAAACGTCCCATATTGTAAGCACCGCCAATAGCCGTACCGCGTACATCCGTCGAGAAGCTTTCTGCCATATAAGTTGCATTTACACCGTATGGAATACCGTATAGGAAACCGAAAGTTACGAGTAAATAGGCGATGTTGGTTGGTGTGTTATAGAAAATGATGATCGGTAAGAATGCTGCCGTAGCTACCGTACCAAACACAAAGGTAATACGACGTCCGAACTTGTCAGCGGTATAGCCTGCTAAAATTTTACCCAGAATCATGGCGGTATATGCGCCTACCATATAGCCTGTCATGGCTTTAAAGTTCATGCTGAGTTCGGTTTCTAGATACGTTGGCATCCAGTTGTTGACACCGTAGTAACCGAATTGTAGAAATGCAGCGGTCGACATCCAAAAGAAGAACATTTTACGATGATTGGTATGCCCAAAAATACGTTTATAAATACTTTCAGAAGGTGCATTTTGATTGACTGCAGCATGTTGCTGTACAGGTTCAAGTTTTAATTCACGGCGTTTTAGCTGCTCAATTTTTGCTTCCTGCCAAGATTTTGGTTCAGGAACAAAACGCATAAAGATCAGGGCAAAAGCAGCAGGAATAATGGTGACATAAAATAGCATGCGCCAGCCGTGATCTGGAATAATGGCACCCGCCATCAGCGTTGCAACGATATACCCCACAGTTTGACCCGTTTGCAAAGTCCCAAGTACTGTTGTGCGGTATTTGGTTGGTACATATTCTGCCATCAGCGTATTACACGCCATATAAAGTGAGCCCAGACCAAATGCGCCAATAAAACGTAAAATTAAAAATTGTTCATAGCTTTGGGTAAAGCCTAAAATACAGGTCATGATTGAGAAAAATACGACCGACCAAGCAATAGTTTTCACACGGCCAAATTTATCGCACGCCCATCCACCCGAAATACCACCCAGCGCCATCCCTGCTAAAGAAGAACTACCGAGCATTCCGGCTTGAAATGTACTTAAACCAAATTCAGCCTTTAAACTGGTCAGGCTGAATGACAGCAACATGATGTCTACACCATCAATCACCAAAGAAATAAAGGCAAAAATAAAAGCCATTTTCCAAGTGTTGCTTGTAATACGATGCATCGTGCCCACGTTAGAAGGCAATTTGAGCGTTCCTGCTCCGTTTCGCATTTCGTTATTCATTTCCTTGTTCCTCATTTTCCCAAATGAGTCATCGGCATTCCTATGTCTGCACATTTGCCTTTTTTATTCTTTTTATTTCATCACTGCTCAGGCTATTGCACAGAGTTACAAGAGTGTTTCACGATGAATCCTTTATTGATTAAGTTTATTTTTGCATAAAAAGTCTCTAAGGCACTCTATGTAGAGCACCTTATCGATATATAATTCAATTAGTTACCAAAAGCCGCGATGCCTGTTTGCGCACGACCTAAGATCAGTGCATGTACATCATGCGTTCCTTCATACGTGTTGACGACTTCGAGATTGACCAGATGGCGGGCAACACCAAACTCATCAGAAATGCCGTTACCACCCATCATGTCACGCGCAACACGGGCAATATCTAAAGCCTTGCCACAGTTGTTACGTTTAATGAGTGATGTGCCTTCTACAGCAGCAATGCCTTCATCTTTCATACGTCCAAATCGAAGCGCAGCTTGTAAACCCAAGGCAATCTCAGTTTGCATATCTGCAAGTTTCTTTTGAATCAGCTGATTCGCTGCCAATGGTCGGCCAAACTGTTTACGGTCCATAGTATATTGGTGCGCTGTATGCCAGCAGAATTCTGCGGCGCCCATTGCGCCCCAAGCGATACCATAACGAGCACTATTTAGACAGGTAAATGGACCTTTTAAACCACGTACTTCTGGAAAAGCATTCTCTTCAGGGACAAAGACATTGTCCATCACAATTTCACCGGTAATCGATGCACGTAAGCCAACTTTACCGTGAATTGCAGGAGCAGATAGACCTTCCCAGCCTTTTTCTAAAATAAAACCACGAATGTCACCAACATTACCTTCAGGCGATACTTCTTTCGCCCAAACAACAAACACGTCGGCAATTGGGCTGTTGGTAATCCACATTTTTGCACCCGTGAGACGATAGCCACCTTCGACTTTTTTTGCACGAGTAATCATGCTACCTGGGTCAGAGCCATGATCTGGTTCAGTTAAACCAAAACAGCCAATGTATTCGCCTGTTGCCAGCTTTGGTAGGTATTTCTGTTTTTGCGCTTCAGAGCCAAATTCATTAATGGGCACCATCACCAAAGAACTTTGAACGCTGGCCATTGAACGGTAGCCAGAATCAACATATTCAATTTCACGTGCAACGAGACCATAACTAACATAGTTTAGACCTGCGCCGCCGTATTGCTCTGGAATCGTTGGGCCAAGTAAGCCAAGTTCGCCCATTTCTCGGAAAATAGATGCATCGGTTTTTTCATGGCGGAATTGTTCGAGTACACGTGGCTGTAAACGCTCTTGACAGTATGCATGCGCAGTATCGCGAATCATGCGTTCTTCTTCAGTTAATTGCTGTTCCAAAAGAAACGGATCTTGCCAGTTAAATTGTACTTTTGGTTTTTTTACATTGACCATTTGATTCATCGCATCCTCTGCTTTTTCGGGCTTTCTTTGTTTTATTCGATGCTATGTGTGAAAAGTGATTCATTCAAACGATTAATTTGCATGTAGATATGCGCCTTTCGCATACCTGAGCTTTGTTCACAGCGTGTTAAGCACTTTAGCCACTGATTTGAACTGCGGATTGCTTTATTTATAGACTATAGTGGTATATGAAAATCATTCTTATATGCCATTTTGTGATACCTATCGATAAAAAGGACTTTATCTATGCGGCGCAATATTCCGTCTTTGCAAAGCTTAATTTGCTTTGAATCTGCTGCAAAACACGCAAGTTATACGCATGCTTCTCAAGAGTTATTTATTACGCAAAGTGCCGTGTCACGCCAAATTCAGCAGCTTGAAGAGTACTTAGGTGTCATGCTATTTAGCCGAACACGTCACGGTGTCGATCTCACAGAAGCAGGTAAGCAATATGCAAAAAGTATTAAACCCTTTTTGCAAGGCATCGAAAAAAGCACCTCAGATATCATGACGCACAAAGGCTTAGGCGGTACTTTAAAGCTGGGCGTTGTGCCAACCTTTGCCACACGTTGGCTGTTGCCAAAATTACATAAATTAAATGCACAGCATCCTGAAATTACCGTGCATTTGGAAACCAGTACCAAACCTTTTTTGTTTAATGAAAATGTCTTTGACGCAGCTATTTTTGCAGGAACGCAACAGCAAATTGAGCATTGGCCTGGCATTCAAGCGCATTATTTAATGGATGAAGAAGTGGTTCCCGTTTGTTCCCCCAAATTGATTGAAAACAACTTTCCACTTGCGGAAATGACGGATGATCATAGTTTTAATTTAAGTGATGAAGAATTGCTTCGATTACCCTTATTACAGCAAACAACCCGTCCAAGTATTTGGCAAGAATGGTTTCAAGCCCATCAAATTCAGCATCCCAAGCCTTTCGATGGGCAGAGGCATGAACTATTTTCTATGCTTTCTGTGGCAGCCAGTCATGGCATGGGAATGGCACTGATTCCACAAATGCTGATCGAAGCAGAACTGAGAAAAAAAGAATTGGTGATTGCATCAAATAAAAAACTGCACGGTAGCAGAAAGTATTATTTGGTCCACTCGAGTCAAGACAGTTCACCGCAAATACAAAAATTTGTCGATTGGGTGCTACAAGAATTGCATCAGCTGAGTTGAAGTAGTCGCTATATTTTGAGTACAGTAAATTCGCTGCATTATTCGTTCAATACATGTAACCGTACCTAATGGACGCATCAATTAAAATATAAGGCTATAATCTATGCAAAAAATTGTGGTGTTTTCAGGTGCTGGTATGAGCGCAGAAAGCGGCATCAATACCTTCCGTGACAGTGATGGTCTTTGGGAGCAGCATCGCATTGAAGATGTGGCCACACCTGAAGCTTGGGCACGCGATCCAGCTTTAGTACAGCGTTTTTATAATGAACGCCGTAAACATATTTTAGCCGCAGATCCTAATGCAGCGCATAAATTGATTGCTGAACTCGATGATTTTTTTGATGTACAAGTCATCACACAAAATATTGATGATCTACATGAACGTGCAGGCAGTCACAATGTACTGCATCTGCATGGCAATATTCGTTACGCAAAAAGCTCTGGCCCTCAGGCGCAATACACGCAGGAATTTTTCCCTATTGAAGGTACTGATTTAAACTTAGAGACCGACAAATGCCCTGAGGGTTATCCTTTACGGCCACATGTGGTCTGGTTTGGCGAAGCAGTTCCTGCCTATGAAGATGCCAGTGTAAGTGTACAAACAGCAGATATTTTTATTGTGATTGGCACAAGTCTGGCAGTCTATCCTGTGGCTGGATTAATTCACGAAATCCCTGCCAACTGCCGTGCATTTTATATCGACCCGAAAGCAGACTATCAACGCGTACCTGAGCAGTATCAATTGATTAAAGCAGGCGCGAGTGAAGGAATGAAAAAACTTTTTTTACAATTGGTTGCGCCATAAAAGTTCATTTTGGCATCAGTATTGATCAAAAAAACTAATATTACCTGCTTCTTTTGCAGGCTTTTTGCTGTTTATAGCTTATCTAACTTGGCTTAAGTCCAATAAATCACGGCATACACGCGTTTGGCATTCAAATTGCTTAACAGTATTACGTTTTATTAAAAAAGTAATATTGGGGCTTGGTCAGTATGGGTTATGTCGCAAGAGAGCTCAGTCCGAAAAGCAAGCTATTGCTTGGCTTAGGATCATTTTTAATTCCTGTGCTCATTTGGTGTGCAGTGAGTTATTTGCCATTTTTATGGCATCCACAGGTGCAAATTACGCAGTCTGGCAGTGTGTCGTATTTGCAAGTCGATAGCCGTGTAGACAAAGCGGTGTTTTATGCCGAAGCGCAATCTGCGGTCAATGCAGGTTTAGCACCACCTCAAGGTAAACTGGTCAATCCAATCTATTTACCTGCACCGCACGAAGTTGCAAAAGCATTAGTTACGGCTTTTATAACTCCACCTGCCCAACCTGATGCCCCATGGTTTCATCAAAGCTTATGGCACAGTATTAAAATTGTGTTCAGCGCTTTTTTTATTGCCTCTCTCATCGGTATTCCGCTGGGGATTCTTTGCGGTTTTTCTCAAAAAATATCACAACTGACCGAACCCTTTGTTGAGTTTTTCCGCTACTTGCCCGCTCCTGCTTTTGGTGCATTAGCCGTTGCGATTTTAGGCATTAATGATGCACCTAAAATCGCCATTATCGTGATTGGTACGCTGTTTCAGCAAATTCTGATTATTGCCAATACCACACGGATGGTTGACCGAGGCCTGATTGAAGCAGGTTTTACGCTAGGTACCAATAAATTAAAAAGCTTATTTCATGTGGTTATTCCAGCGGCACTACCAGATATTTACCGCGACTTGCGTGTCTTGCTCGGCTGGGCTTGGACCTATCTGATCGTATCTGAACTGATTGGCACAACATCTGGGATTACGTGGTTTATTACTCAACAAGCGCGTTACCAAAACTTTGACAATGTCTATGCCGCGATCCTCATCATTGGGGTGATTGGTTTGGTGTGCGATGTGGTGCTAATGAAACTCGGTCAAGGTCTATTTAAATGGAAAGCAGGAGCAAAATAATGAACAGCACAGAATTTAATGCCACCACTTATTTCGATGCAATTTATGCACGCCCTGTCATTTTAGAAGCAAAAAAACTTACACAAAGTTTTAAACACGGCAAGACTGAGCGCACTATTTTAAATCAGTTGGATTTAAAGATTCATAAACGTGAATTTATCTGCGTGATTGGCCCATCGGGTTGCGGTAAATCGACTTTTAGCCGAATTGTGGCTGGGCTTGATCCTTACAGTAGCGGTGAATTGCTGGTCGATGGCCAAGCCATTGAAGGCCCAAGCCCTGAGCGTGGCATGGTGTTTCAAGGTTACACGCTTTTTCCATGGAAAACCGTCAAAGAAAATGTGATGTTTGGCCCTTTAATGAAAGGTGCCAGCAATGCTTCAGCTGAATCCAGCGCCCGCGAATGGATTGATATTATTGGGCTAGAAAAATACCAAGATCAGTATCCGCATCAGCTGTCTGGCGGAATGAAACAGCGCGTTGCTATTGCCCGCGCATTGGTCAATGAACCCAAAATATTATTGATGGATGAGCCGTTTGGCGCGCTTGACCCGCATACCCGTCAAAAAATGCAAAAACATTTAATGGATCTTTGGCAAAACATTGATATCACCATCATTTTTGTGACCCACGACATGGATGAAGCCATTTTATTGGCGGATCGTATTGTGGCGCTCAAAGCCAATCCTGGTGAAATTAAAGAAATAATTGAGGTCGATTTACCCCGTCCTCGTAATCCTGAACTCATGCTGAGTCCTGAATTTAAACAACTGCGCGAACGGGTGGATTTCTTGGTACATGCGCAGGAAGACGAGCTCGACCCAGCGATGGAAAACCTACCGAAAATTCCGCGTATGACTCAAGTCAGTACGCAAAAATAACTGGATTAATCCCTCTTCATCTTTAGGACGGCCTAAATGATGTACTACAGCGTTGGACGGCCAACATTATAGGAATTGAAGATGAATGAATCTGATGTTTTGCCACTTGTTGATATATCGAAAATGCAAAGTACGCTACTGTCAGAACGCTTAGAAGTAGCCTCTGCATTGGATCAAGCCTGTAAAGATGTTGGTTTTCTATATTTAAAAGGTGATCAGTTCAATTTCGATTTTGCGACATCACTGATTCAGGTGGCAAAGCGTTATTTTCGACAAGATACCGCCAGTAAAATGCAACACTATATTGGACTGTCGAAAAATCATAGTGGCTATGTGCCAATTGGTGAAGCACAATTTGCAGGCAACAGCTACGACTTAAAAGAAGCCTATGACATCAATTATGATTACCACGGCGAAACTACGGCATTTCCCTTGCTGGGCCCTACGTTATGGCCAAATGATGCCACATTTAAAAGTACCGTCAGTGATTATTACTGCCATTTACGCAGTATTAGTGAGCAGATTTTTCAGGCCTTTGCTTTAGCTTTGAATGTAGATGAGCATTTTTTTGAGCGCAAAATTACACATCCGACCAGCCAACTGCGTCTAATCCATTATCCGTATAACCCTGAAGTGAAAGATGCTGAAGGTATTGGCGCACATACAGACTATGAGTGTTTTACACTGCTCTTGCCGACTGCACCGGGTTTGCAGGTTTTAAATAAACAAGGTGAATGGATGGATATTCCATTGATTGATAATACCTTGGTGATGAATATTGGCGACATGATGGAAATTTTGTCGAATGGCAAATATTTGGCCACCAAACACCGTGTTAAAAAAGTCTCTGAAGAACGCTACTCTTTCCCTCTGTTCTGTACCTGTAATTACGACACGATCATTGAGCCTGTACATTCTACTGACGCGCCCAAATATCAGCCCTTAATTGGCGGTGAGCATTTATTTAATCAAACCGCGCAAACCTTTAATTATCTTAAAAAACGTATCGCTTCAGGAGAGCTGAGTCTAAGAAATGCTGTGCCTTTGTCCTCATTTGGTATGGATGAAAATACAGAAGTACAAGGAGCAAACGCATGAATTTATTTCAGGCTTTAGCACAGCTTCCAGCAAGCCAAGAGGTTTCAGGCCCTATTCCAGACTATTTGTATGGTGCTTTTCGCCGTAAAAGCATTAGTTTTTCGAATGGATTAACGGATGAAAAAACCATTGTGTATTGGTTTCAGTCACGTAGTTTTACCATCGATCTACGTTTAAAAAGCCGTGAAGATACGCCAGTGAATGAGCGTCAAGGATGGATTGGAAATACTCTTTGGAATGCTGAACAGCAATTATTGTCTTGGGGTGTTAAAGCACACTCGAATTATCAAAATCATGTGCAATGGCCAGAACCTGCAAAACTGCACGCGATTGGCAACTGTATTTTAGAATTCTCTCCAAGCAATGCGTATGTCGAAGACTGGCGTCAACAAGTGCATGAAGGGCTATTTTTAGGCCTGCGCTTGAAGTCAGCTTTAGATGTAGAAAGCCATCAGCCATTGCAGATGGATGGCGGTTTAATTATTTGTGATAAGCATGTGGCCTTCGCACTGAGCCGTTTACCTACAGATCAGCACACAGTTGCCAGCATCGATATATCATCTGCGCCTACTATGTATGAAACGTTGATTGAAAGCTTTGAAGTGTCCATCGCTGTAGATGGTCTGCATAAGTACTATACAACGACTTCCTCTCAGCAAGATCAATCACTTAATTTTGATCATTTTGAATTTATTGATGAAACACATTTAAAGCAAAACCTAATTATTAACGGTCAAGCAATACAGCTGATATTTGAGGTGGATATTTATGTTCCGCATTTTGCATTTCAGCATCGCACTGATACCACGACAGAAAGTACAGATTGGTTGCAAAATGAAAAACAGCACCTCTTGTACCATGCCGTAGAATGTCTATAGGAAATCAATGTCGTTTATATATTTGCTCATCGCAATCATTGCTGAAGTGATTGCTACATCCGCCTTAAAAGCCAGTAATGGCTTTACCGAACTAGTACCGATTATTTTTACCGTGTTGGGCTATGCCATTGCGCTCTTTTTTTTAGGTTTGACCTTTAAATCGATTCCCATGGGCTTAGCCTACGCCATGTGGTCTGCTGCAGGCATTGTACTGATTTCTTGTGTGGGCTGGATTGTGTTTAAACAAAATTTAGACCTGCCTGCCATGATTGGTTTGGCCTTTATTTTATTGGGTATTGTGATTATTAATGTTTTTTCTAAAAGCACAGAGCTTTGAAATGTCAGTTTTAAAATGAAGTTTTTAAATAATATCTCTGAAATTTTAAAGACTTAAATTGCTATAGATAAAAATGCTCTAGCTTGCTGTTGCACACTAGAGCATACGTTTCGAATGAAGCAACTGTGATCAGTCTGCTACTATAAAATGCCTTTCACTAGAAAAAAGCATCCAACAATACATAACAGCACAGCAAAACATTTTTTCAGTACTGCTGGTGAAAGCGCATGCGCAGTTTTCGCACCATATTTAGCCGTAAAGAAACTCATCACACTAATGCCCAAAAAGGCATAGATATGAATAAAGCCAATGGTATTTGGAATTTCAACATGCTGCTGCATGCCAAAGAACATAAAGCCCAATGCCCCTGCAATGGCAATGGGTAAACCGCAAGCGGCAGATGTACCGACCGCTTTTTGCATCACCACGCCATTTGCCGTTAAATACGGCACCGTAATACTGCCGCCGCCAATGCCGAAGATGGCCGATGCAACGCCGATACCCGAGCCCGCTGCAATTTGCTTGCCTGTAGATGGCAGTGTTTTGTTGGGATGGACTGGCTTTTTTGCTCCCATAAACATGGTATAAGCCACCCAAAGTAAAAATACACCGACAATCATTTGCAGATGCAAGCCCGACAGCCATCCTGCAATGCCCGCGCCTGCAAAACAGCCAATCGCCATAGGCGGAGCTAAATTTTTAAATACAGGCCAAATCACAGCGCCATTTTTATTATGCGCCATCAATGAACTGATAGACGTCACAACAATCGTAGCCAAAGATGTGCCGAGCGCCAAATGCATAATCACATCGGTACTATAACCCATTTGGCTAAAAACAATATAGAGCAATGGCACAATGATAGTACCGCCGCCAACGCCAAACAGCCCCGCAGCAAAACCTGCAAATGCGCCAATAATTAAGAAAGTAATGAGTTCCACGAAATAGATACTTTTAAAGTGATGTATTGAAGAAGTCTGACTGGTTTAAGCCAACTCCACTTGACCCACAGCATGATAAGCGCGGTTGAAATATACCAAGCTTTCCTCCTGCTGACTTTGCTTGATTGCAACCACACGGCACATAAACACACTGTGCGTACCCACTTCTTGAATCTGTTCAATCTGACAGTCAAAACTGACCAAAGCATCTTTTAATATCGGTGAACCTGTTTCTAATACAGTCCAAGAACCCAATTTAAAACGCTCTTCCGAATTGAATTTGCTTGAAGCAAAAGCATTGGAAATTTGCTCATGCTGTGCGCCTAAAACATTGACAGAAAGAACTTTATTTTCAAGAAAATGCGCATGAGAACGAGATGATTGATTCATACAAACCAGCAAAGTTGGCGGTGTATCTGTCACACTGCATACGGCTGATGCTGTAAATCCATGCATGCCTGCTTCACCCTCAGTCGTAATCACGTTGACTGCAGTCGTCAATAAAGACATTGCATTTCTAAAATCAGTTGCTTCAATCATCTCTTCAATCTCAATGGTCTATATGGCTTATCTCTTTCTCAGGTTTGGGCAATAGCAAATTTAATTTCCTTATTGCCCTTACATGAAACCGAGTCAGCTCGAATTTATGCAGTCAATTCTTGGCGAATAATGGCAGCGCCTGCGCTTAGCGCATTTAGTTTGCCTTGCGCCACGTGGCGAGGTAAAGGCGCCATACCGCAGTTCGTTGAAGGATATAGCTTGTCGGCATCTACAAATTGCAATGCATTGCGTAATGTATTTGCTACTTCTTCTGCTGTTTCAACTTGATTGGTTGCTACATCAATTGCGCCAACCATCACTTTTTTACCGCGGATGAGTTCAATTAAATCCATGGGTACACGAGAGTTTTGGCATTCAAGTGAGATGATATCGAGCTTCGATTGCTGCAGTTTCGGGAATGATTCTTCGTATTGACGCCATTCATTACCCAAGGTTTGTTTCCAATCGGTATTGGCTTTAATGCCATAACCATAGCAAATGTGAACAGCTGTTTCACATTTCAGACCTTCAAGCGCGCGCTCTAAAGTCGCAATACCCCAGTCATTGACTTCATCAAAAAATACGTTAAACGCTGGCTCATCAAATTGAATAATGTCCACGCCTGCCGCTTCCAGCTCTAGCGCTTCTTGGTTGAGGATTTTAGCAAATTCCCAAGCCAATTTTTCACGGCTTTTGTAGTGACCATCATACAAGGTATCAATCATCGTCATCGGGCCAGGCAGTGCCCATTTGATCGGCTGATTGGTTTGGCTGCGTAAGAATTTCGCATCATCCACAAAAACTGCTTTCTTACGAGATACTTCACCCACAACTGACGGTACACTTGCATCGTAACGATTACGAATACGCATCGTTTCACGCTTTTCGAAATCTACACCTTCAAGATGTTCAATAAACGTGGTCACAAAATGCTGACGGGTTTGTTCACCATCACTGACAATATCAATGCCTGCATGGATTTGTTCATGCAAAGATAATTTCAACGCATCACGTTTTGCATCTAATAATTCTTCGCCTTCAAGTTTCCATGCTGACCACAATTTTTCAGGTTCAGCCAGCCAAGATGGTTTAGGTAAGCTGCCAGCAGTTGAAGTTGGGAGTAAAATGGCCATATTCGATCTTCTATCTCTATTTTCTTTAAAACGGGTGGTTTAACTCACCCGTGTTTCATCTATTTGCGTGATTTAAAATTAAGCTGCGGCTGCATTTTCAATACTAAAATTAGCCGCCCACTCATTCAGAATGTCTTTATATGGCTGGATAAAGTTCTCTTCTGTCCATTTGCCCTGTTTAACCGCCAACTGACCACGTTCAACACGGTCATACACAATACGAGTTAATGAGTAATCGCCAAAGCTTAAGCTTGGTTGATACACTAAACCTGCTGTCGCATTGGTATTGTAAATTTCAGGACGGTAGATTTTTTGGAAGCTTTCCATGGTGCTGATCGCGCTGATCAGTTCGAAATCTGTATAGTCGCTCAGCAAGTTATTTGCTGAATAGAATGCCAATGGTGCAGTCGCATTTTCAGGTTTGAAGTAACGAACGCTTAAGCCCATTTTTGCAAAATAGTCATCGGTACGTGAATAGTCATCATTAGTGTATTCCACACCTAAGATCGGATGCACATTTGCAGTACGGTAATAGGTTTTTGTCGTTGAAACACTTAAACAGATGACAGGTTGTTTCTTAAATTCAGCTTTAAATACCTCTGAATTGATCAAGTGTTGATATAGCTTGCCGTGTAAATCACCAAAATCTTCAGGTTTTTCATTAAACTTGCAGCCGAGTGCTGGTAATACCACGCTGAAGTCGTAGTCACGTACATACGATGAAAAACTGTTGCCGATCATGCCTTCAATGCGTTCATTGGTTTTATGGTCGATGATGGTGCTCTTTAAAGTTTCAATAAATGGGAAAGTTTGACCATTGCCTTCCACATCGAGTTCAGCCGAAATGATGTCAATTTCAAGTGAATAACGATCTGCATTTGGGTTGTCACAAGTAGCTAAACTATTGAAACGGTTATTAATCATTGCCAAAGTACGGCGCAGATTCTCTTCACGGTGTTCACCACGTGCCAAATTGGCAAAGTTCGTTGTTAAACGTGTATTGTCAGCTGGTTTATAGTTTTCATCAAAGCGGATACGTTTGATTGAACATGCAAATTTATGACTCATGGAGATTCACTACCCTAAAATTAAAAATAATCAAAATTTCTGTATGAAGTAATTTATACGTGAAACTTAAGATGAATAAAAATGATTTAACCTCAACTCAAAGTGAGATAAATTCATGTTTAAGATTTAAATACAATGAATTTTCTTCAACTATGCATCATTCAACTGGCGATAAAAAAACTGCCACCCGGGTAGCATTTAAATTTTATTTAATATAAATAAGGGCTTAAAAAAAATTCAATGAAAATTTTTTCATTCAAACACACATCTGAAATGTGTCGAATCGTACAGATTGGCTCAAAATCTCCACTCTCAAAATTTAGCGATTTATTCATTAGGGTGAATTTTTCTAACTTTAAAATGAAAAAAGATCAAATCACTAATTGTTTTAATATTGAATCTGTAACACTAATATACTTTTGTCCTGAGCTATAAAGTTCTTAAACCTTGCCATAAATAGATAAACCAAATATGAAATAAGCATATATTCATGTCGTTTCAGCTTTTTAGTCAATATACTGAATATGACTCAACTTGTACTTAGAAAAAATCAGCATATTCGAGCTTTGGTATGTTAAGGAATCGCTAAAATATTCGGTTTATACTTATACCTTCTTAAAATCATGTCTAATAAATTAGAACGTCAGACACTGACTCTCCCAGTAGGTCATGACAAGCTTTTACTCCACTCTTGCTGTGCACCATGCTTTGGCGAAGTCATGGAAACATTAATTGAATCAGGTATCGATTTTCAATTTTCTTTTACAATCCCAATATTCATCCTGCGAAAGAATATGAGATCCGTAAAGAGGAAAATATCCGCTTTGCCGAGAAACATAACATTCCGTTTATTGACTCTGACTATGACACAGACAATTGGTTTGCTCGCGCTAAAGGTATGAAATGAGCCTGAAAAAGGCATTCGTTGCACGATGTGTTTTGATATGCGCTTCAAGCGTACTGCACTTTATGCGGCAGAACATGGTTTTAGCTTAATTAGTAGCTCACTGGGAATTTCACGCTGGAAAAATATAAAGCAGATTAATGACTGTGGTCATCGTTCGGCTTCACATTATGACGGAATAACCTATTGGGACTATAACTGGCGTAAAAATGGCGGTGCTGTACGCATGCTGGAAATCAGTAAAAAAGAAGAATTTTATCAGCAGGAATATTGCGGCTGTGTGTATTCACTGCGCGATACCAACCGCTGGCGTATGAGCCAAGGCCGTGACCGAATCAAATTGGGTGTGAAGTTTTATTCCAATGCGATGGATGAAGAAGCTTGAGTTCTGCCCTTCGTTATTTTTTATGGATATTAATTTGATGTTGTAAAGCCCTGAAATTTTTACATCATTCAGGGCTTTTTTTAGCTATTTCAACTTATTTCAGTTCTTCAACCAAAGCTGGATAGATTGATCCATCGACATCCATTTCAGTTTTATAAATGCCATTAGCAACATTAAATTTATTTACGTGGTAGCTAGAACCATAAATCGAGTCAAAACCAGCTCCTTTTTTAAAGACTTGTTTGTTGGCAGCTAAATCCAGTAAATGTGTGCCTCCAATAAACTGTTCATACTGTGCAGGATCAACGCCGACACGGGTCGACATGATTTTCACTGCATCGGCATGTGTTGCAGGGTCGTTGATGTATTTAACAGTTTTATCCCAAACCTGAATGATTTTTTTCCATTCTTCTTTGTTAGTTGATAAATGCGTCATGTTGACGGTTAATGTGTCATAAATCAGACCGGGTTTATCTTTCGATGTATAAATAATTTTAGAGCCAGCAACAGCTTTCAGCGCTTGATTTGCGACTGGTTGCCACACGGCAATCGCTGCAATATCAGGACTTGCAAATACTTGTGGCAGCTCGTTGGTCATGGTGTTGACCAACTTTACTTCAGAGGCTTGAATTTTTGCATCATCCAACGCCGTCGCCAAAAGCAAATGATCAACCAAGCCCTTTTCTGTCGCGACACTTTTTCCTTTTAAATCAGTTAGACTATTGATGCCATCTTTAGCAATAATGACATCATTACCCGCAGAATAGTCCGTCGCCATAATCATGACGCCTTTTGTGCCGCCAGAACCTGTGACTAAGTTGTCACCATTGGTGACCAAAACGGCATCCAACTGATTTGCAGCAAATGCAGATAGTGAGGCTGAATAATCAAACCATTTAAAGTCCACATTGACACCGGCTTCTTTCAACCAGCCTTTTTCAATAGCAACTTGCCATGCGACAAAACCAGGCCAGTCGCTATAGCCGATCGTAATGGCTTTTGTATTGACAGTGCCTTCTGCTTGCGCGTTTGGTTCAGGTGTTTTGGCCGTATTGTCACAGCCACCTAGTAAGATTGCGGTCACAACGGATGCAGATAAGCAGGCTTTTTTGATCATAGTGCGATTTCCCCGATGGCATTACAGTTAAATTTGGTATTGGTATACAAAAACGATGGTGTATTCAGATTGCTGACAGATTGAGCATTGTGCTTTGCACGATTTGGTCTTTGGTTACCTGCATTAGCATGTGCTTGCTGTTGGTCTGTGATTTGGTCCTTAAACTGACCTTGTGATCGATATAATTGACCCATTTTAAAACTCCTTAATTCTTTGCATTTTGCGGAATTGGCGGCATTACAGCGTCCATCAACTCCAAATGTCCTTTAATCACACCCTTAAGTGCTGAAAAATGCTGACTAATAACTTTGAGCTCTGAACTAACGCCTTGCAGAATCATGACTTCTAAAATCTTGTGGTCATCGAGTTGAATATGTAGCGAGCTCACCACTTGTTCTAAAAACTGCTGCTGTAAATCTAAAAGCTGAATACGTAGCGCCGTACTACTTGCGTCATAAAGTAAGGTAAATGTGCCAACCATCACTTCGTTGCGCTGCTCCTGATCGGCAATCAGATGCTTATTGATCATGTCGACAATGGCCTGTGAACGGCTTTCATAATGCTGATCGACAATTTTTTGATCCAAAGCATCAACTGTTTTTTCAGGCACTGTAATACTGATACGCGCCAGCTTTTGTTTAGGCACTGTTGTTCCTTATTTTTTTTGCTGAATATAGAAACCCGCGCGGGCGCTCAGTAGCTCAATAAAAAACTGCTTTAATTGATGCAGAAATGTTGCAGATTGATGTCGGTTCATATGCATCTCCTGTTTGAGTAATACAAAATATTTATTTCGTAATATCATTAGAAATGCAGAATCTGTGCCAAGTGAGGAATATGAAAAATGATCGATTTTTTGGCCTTTTAACTTTCTTTTAGATTTTATTGTTCATAATTTGTGCAATAAATGCACTCATAGCGACCCGTTTGCACTATTGCTGCAATGGTTCATTTTATGATGGAATATTTTTAAAAAAACCGTTGTTCTTAACCAAGAGCATTGACCGACATGCAACAAACTCGAAGTTCAATTTATTTCATCAACATTGAACATCATTTATACTGATTGATCATTCTATTAATCACTCAACGCCTATGAAGTATTTCAGCTGCGCGGTCTGTTCTAACCAAATCTTTTTTGCCAATTCACACTGTGTCAATTGTCAGACTGCGCTGGGTTATATTGCCTCTGAAAAGCAAATGGGCTGTTTTGAAAAGCACAGCAGTACGTTATGGCTTGCGTTAAATCCTGAAATAAAGGGAAAACGCTTTAAACCTTGTCATAATTATCAGCATCATCAGGTATGTAACTGGATGGTGCCTGCCGACAGTGAAGAAATTTATTGTGAGTCTTGCCTGCTCACGCATACCATTCCCAACTTAGATAACCCAGACCATATTGTGTACTGGGCACGATTGGAACATGCCAAACGGCGTTTTTTATATTTGATGCAGCAACTGAATACCATGCCGCGTCCTAAACGCAGTCAAGATGACCGTTTTGGACTTCGTTTTGATTTTTTGATGCCAACAGAAAATACACCAGTCATGACCGGTCATGCCAATGGCATTATTACCTTAAATGCCAGTGAAGCAGATGTGATTTACCGCGAAACAACGCGTATAAAAATGGGTGAAAACTACCGTACACTTCTAGGTCATTTTAGACATGAAAGCGGTCATTATTATTTTGATTTAATCAAACATTTACACCCAGAGCTGATTGATGAATTTCGGGAACTATTTGGTGATGAACGACAAGATTATAGTGAAGCTTTGAAACGACATTATAATGACGGTGCGCCACAAAATTGGGCGGATTACTATGTCAGTTCATATGCCAGTACGCATCCTTGGGAAGATTGGGCGGAAACATGGGCGCATTATTTGCATATGATGGACACCCTAGAAACAGCCTACTATGCAGGATTAGTGGTCAAAACCAATAAGTCAGATTTGAATAATTTAGAATTAAAAGAAAATCCGATTGGCGCTCAGGATTTTGACCTATTGCTGCAACATTGGATGACCTTGACCTTTAATTTAAATGCGTTGAACCGCAGCATGGGCTTAGATGATGCATATCCGTTTACGCTGTCGAATCCAGTATTGGATAAATTGCGGTTTATTCACCACAAACTGCTCAACATGACCTTAAAAAACCAGCAGCACAATTAGATTAAATTTAACACGTGACAGTGTTTGAATCTCAAATCAACTTTTCGGTATTACAGCATTCGTACATTAGCTTAGTTTGAAAGGATGTATACGTAGTAATTTTCTTGGATTGAGCGCTGTAACACCTGCCCTATTTTTACTATTTTATAAAGGTTAAAATAACAAAAAATAGATGCCTGTGACCTTTCCAATGATGCCTTTCATGCATTTACCAGCTCGTTTTATGTGTATCATCAGCCTGAGTTTGCTCAGCGGATGCCAATTGGTCAAATTACAAGAAAATCAACTCAGTGCGTCACTAAATAATAAAACAGATAGCATATTAACCCATCAGAAGCTCAGTACATTTAGCCATCAAATCCTGTTAATGGTGAATGAAAGCGACCAATCTTGTTTAAATGCGCTTGAAAGCTGTATTCACAAAATGCTTAACAATGAAACTTTAGATATTGCTCAAGTCTATGCCGCAGCAAGTGAGCTGTACATGGCACGTGCTTTAAGAGCCGATCAAAATCCACAATGCAAAAAAAGCTTAAAACAACACAGCGGAAAATTAGCTTCAAGCAAAATAAAAATGTGTATGGATCAACAGCTTGCAGACTTTGATTTCAGTCTTCGCTACAGCTATGTCTATCTATTTAAATCCGCTCAAGCCCCTGAAGAACGCTTATTTGATTTGCGTCAGGGACAAGTCCGCACCTTTTATAATGTGGCTTTATCACGTTTAATTACCTCATCATTTACCCGTTTTGACTATCAGCAAATGCCTGAAAGTTTAATGCTGGGTTCATCGCTTTATCATTTTAACTATGAGCATTATCCTGAAATCAAAAATGCGGACATTGATAAATTACTGTCGAGCTATAATTTTAATTTTTCAGGCTTAAAAACCATTAACCGTCAGGAAGGAATTGGTTCTGAATTTGTCTTAGTCAAAAAAGCCACGGATCTGTCTGCTGCCCAGCCTTTTGTACTAGACCCTGAACAATATTATTCAAATAAACCCAACCCGAATATCCATACTGCACGGTATTTATCTGTCAGTGCGATCGCCGAGCCTGCCAAGACCAATAGCAGCATTAGTGAAATTTTGTCGCCGCAATCAGACTTTAATGTTGAATTATTTAATCCCTATCAATTTAAAAAGGCAAAAATTGAATCTCAGTCCTACACGCTAACGGCCAATTATTCTGTGCCTTATGGACTTTGGTTAGCCGAAAATAAATTAGGAAAATCTGGCTATTGGACACTCCTAAATAAGGAAGAACATTTGCGCATGCCACATGTGTTTATGTTAGAGCCGTATCAACCCCATAAAAAGATTATTGTCATGGTTCACGGATTAGCCAGCAGTCCTGAAACTTGGATCGGCCTGACCAATAACATTATGGGTGATCAAAAACTACGTGATCATTACCAAGTTTGGCAAGTGTTTTACTCAACCAATATGCCAATATTTGAGAGTCGTTTTCAAATCAATGCTTTACTCAAACAGGCATTTGCAACTGTTCAGCCCAATACGCCATCGGCTCAAGATGCTGTCCTTATCGGACATAGTATGGGCGGCATCATCAGTCGTTTATTGGTTAGTGATGCAGATATTTCCGCTCAAGCTATTCCACTCATGAACTATGAACAAAATACACAGTTACAACGTCATCCAATTATCCGCGATCGTTTTGTCTTTAAAGCCTTGAAGCCAGTTAGTCGTGCAATTTTCATTGCCGCACCGCATCATGGTACTGACTATGCAGACCGCTGGTTTACCAATTTGGCGAAAAAAATCGTGGTATTGCCTTTAAGTTTTTTAAATGATGTCAATGTTGAACTCCCGAATGCAAAAAATTCAACTATGGGCCTGATTAAGTCTGGACCTGCAGATTTAAGTCAAAAATCACGTTTTATGCTGTTGTCTGCTGACATCATGCCAAATAAAGATATTCCTTATCATTCTATTATGGGAAATCAGACGCAAAGTACTGAACTGAGCAAAATGTCGGATGGCATTGTTCCCTATACAAGTTCTCATTTAGATGGCGCGGTGTCTGAAAAGATTTTCTATGGTGGACATTCAATCCATGAATCTGCGGATGCCATTTTAGAGTTACGACGCATTTTGAGAGAACATTTGGATAATTAATAGAAATTTTTAAAGCGTGGTTTTTATGAACTTGATCTTGTAGATCGTCTAAAGTGGTCTTTATCGTTTTTTGCCCTTTAGCTTTTTCTGCTAGTTCTGTTAAAAACACATCTTCCGAAAGACAATCATTCAAAATTATTTTTGCATCTTCCACAATTCGCTTTCGACTTTCAGAGCTACGAGCATCTAAAAGTTCTTCTAATCTTTTAGCCATAATTAATAAATCCCCCTTAGATTCTTTTTTAGGTTGAAACGCTTGCAAAAAAGCGTAAATATATAATATTGTTCATTTTTACCAATGTCCTAAAGATGTAAATAACAGTTAAATATTGATCTTTTTTAGTTGGGTTATATTTATCTTTTAATAGCTAACACAAAATGTTAAAGTTTTATTTTGATTAATTTTAAACCAAAAATTCAACTACAGATAAAGATTATTATGAAATTAATAGCACTTAAATTAGAAAACTTTAGGGGATATCAGGGCGAAAACTTGATAAATATCGATTCAAATTTAACAGGAATCATTGGGAAAAATGATGCTGGTAAATCTACGATTTTAGAAGCATTAGATATTTTTTTTGAAAACTCCTCTTTAGAAAAGACCGATAAATGTGTGCACTGTACAGAAGAAGATAATATTTCAATAACTTGTATTTTTGATGACATTCCAACATCGCTAACACTAGATGCAACATCCGTCACTACTTTACAGAATGAATATCTATTAAATTCAGAGGGTCACTTAGAAATAAAAAAAACATTCCGTGTAAATCAAAAAATATCTACAGATCTGAGCTTGATTGCGAAATATCCGAGTAATTCCGGATTAGATAATTTGATAATATTGAAAAATGCAGATTTAAAAGCCTTATTTAAAACCAAAAATTTAGATATCTCTCAAGTAACCGATCAAAGATCTAATACATCATTAAGACAATCCTTATTTCAATCAGAGACACTCGCATTCGCAATTAAGGAAATTCCTTTAAACAAAGAGGATGCAAAAAATGTCTGGGATGTATTAAAAAACTTTTTACCTATTTATGCTTTATTCAAATCGGACCGAAATAGTAGCGATCAAGATAGCGAAGTCCAAGATCCTATGAAACTTGCTATCAAGCATGCTCTCTCTGAAATTCAACCACAATTACAAGTGATTCAAGAACATATCAAAAATAAGGTAGAAGATGTAGCAGGAAGAACTTTAGAAAAACTCTCTGAAATGGATTCAGCATTAGCAAAAGATTTAATTCCTGATTTTTCAAAGGAACCTAAGTGGGAATCTATTTTCTCGATGGCTTTAGCATCTGAACAAGGGATTCCTGTCAACAAAAGAGGAAGTGGTGTTAGAAGATTAATTCTTCTAAATTTTTTTAGAGCCGAAGCAGAGAAAAAATTTCAAGAAGCAAATGGACGATCTATAATTTATGCAATTGAAGAACCTGAAACTTCACAACATCCTAATTATCAGGAAATGTTGATAAAAGCTCTATTAGAACTATCTTTACTTCCTAAAACTCAAATTTTAGTAACAACACATACCCCTGCTTTGGCAGGACTTATGCCTATTACTAGCCTGAGATACATAGCTAAAAATGAGAGTAATCAACATGTAATTTCTCATACTGACAACGATGACATACTAAAATCTGTCAGTAGTGATCTAGGTATACATCCTTTTAGTGAAATTTCTAATCCTCAATCTCGAGGGTATATCTTTGTTGAAGGTGTATCAGATGTCGTATTTTTGAAACACATATTTGCTAAATATGCTGAAAAAGGATTGATCCAAAAAGATTATATCGCTGAATTAGAAGTACAACTACTAATTAGTGGTGGAAGTGACAATCTAAAACATTGGGTTAATTATAAATTAATTGAGTCACTCCAAAAGCCTTGGGCTGTCTTTTTTGATTCAGATAATGATGGACAAAGCTGTCAAAAACATCAACAAAATTTAAATGTAAAAGCAAAATATCCCAATATAGTTTTTCATTTAACTGAAAAAAGAGAGTGTGAAAACTATCTACATCCTAATGTCATATTTAGAGTATCTAATAACAGACTTAACTATACTCCTGATAAATTCTCTGATCAAAAAGTGCTTTTAACTCCTCTTTTATCCGAATATATTGCTATTAAAAAAAGTAATTTAATTGAAAAATTATGGGGAAATAGTACATGTGAGGAAATTATTGAAAGTTGCACAGATCAACAAGGAAATAATGAATTCCTTCAATTCATTAATCAAATCGAGGAAAGATTTGGTTTGGTTGAATTAGAAAAAAAGACCGCCTAAGCGGTCTTTTTATTACTATCTCATCAAGCCACTGGCGACAAAGTAAACAACACCTGCCCTGTTTTCACCGTCTGCCCTTTTTCAATGGTAATTTCAGAAACCATCATACGTTCAGGCGCAATAATGGGGATCTCAATTTTCATCGCTTCAATCACAGCAAGCGTTGCACCTTCTTCAACAATATCACCTGACTTGCATTCAATTTTCCAAATACTTCCCGGCATATGTGATTCCACTGCACAGCCACCTTCAGGCACTTCAACACCTTCACTATCATCGACCGCATCTAAACTTTCAGAGACATATTCAGCAAGCCCTGCTTCATGCCAACGACGACGTTCTTCATCAAAGTTGGCTTGTTGTACAGACTTAAATGCAGAAATGGATGCTTGGTTTTCAGTTAGGAAGTCGTTGTACTCTTTTAAGTTCAACACTCCTTCTTCAATACGAAGTTTTAAGCGACCTGCTTTAAAGTCCTCACGCATCTGCATCAGTTCAGCTTCTGAAACTTCATAAAACTTGATTTGGTCAAAGAAGCGTAATAACCACGGCATACCTTGCTCAAAGTCAGGGTTTTTACGGTAGCGTGACCACATTTGCGTGGTACGACCAACAAATTGATAGCCACCCGGACCTTCCATACCGTACACGCACATATACGCACCGCCAATACCGACAGCATTTTCAGGTGTCCATGTCCGTGCAGGGTTGTATTTGGTGGTCACTAAACGCTGACGTGGATCAAGTGGCGTTGCCACAGGTGCGCCTAAGTACACATCGCCCAAGCCCATGACCAAATAACTTGCGTCAAACACCACATCTTTAACAGCTTGTTTGTCTTTTAAGCCATTAATACGACGGATAAATTCGATATTGTCTGGGCACCACGGTGCATCTGGACGCACGGTTTGCATATAGCGTTCCGTTGCCAATTGCGTTTGCGAATCTTCCCAAGCGAGTGGCAGATATACGGTACGTGATGGGACTTGCATTTGGGTCACATCAGGCAGTTCAGCTTCAGCGACTTGTAATAAACGCAGTAAATCAAGTTGATCAAGCTTGATCGAATCAAAATGGATTTGTAGCGAACGAATACCCGGTGTCAGGTCGATAATGCCGGCAATGTTTTGCTTTTGTACCCATTGCATGAGCGCATGGATACGGAAACGTAAGTTCAGATCTAAAACTAACTCACCATATTCCACCAACATGTAGTTGTTGCCCGCAGGACGATACACCACATCCGGCAATCCATGCTGACCTTGTAATGTATCAAGCACCGCATTTTTTAAGGTGGAAAGTTCAGGATAGAACGACTCCTCAAAATCCACAGCTTGCGTATCAAATGCTTCTAATTGCGCATGATATTTTTCATTTAAGAGCTTCGCTTGATGATAACTCACAGGTATAAATCGAACTTTGTCTCCTGCTTTCAATTGACCTAGTTTCCAAAGCTCAGAATTAATCACCACGGCAGGACAAACAAAGCCTCCTAAACTTGGACCATCTGGACCCAAGATAATCGGCATATCGCCCGTGAAATCAATCGCACCAATCGCGTATGCATTGTCATGAATATTTGATGGATGCAAACCGGCTTCACCGCCATCCTCACGTGCCCATTCAGGTTTTGGACCAATCAAACGTATACCTGTACGGCTTGAGTTAAAGTGAATCTCAAAAGTATTGGCAAAGAAGGTATCAATGTCTTTTTTAGTAAAGAAGTCTGGTGCACCATGCGGGCCGTACATCACCGCAATTTCCCATTCATGGCTAAACGTTGGCACTTGTTCAGGCGCAAGCGCTGTCACTTGTTTAGATGTAAATGCAGTTATTGGCAACATATCTCCAATCAATAAATTACGACCGGCATGACCACCAAACTGACCAAGGGTAAAGGTTGCTTGTGAACCTAAATATTCAGGCACATTCAGACCACCTTTAATCCCGATATAGGTGCGACAACCTGTGGCGATTTTGCCACATTTTAAAATCTGACCTTTGCGCACATTCACGGTTTGCCACATTGGCACAGACATACCATCAAGGGTTGATGGCATATCACCACCGGCAAGCACGATTTGACTGTCACAATGGAATTTTAAAGTGGGACCTTGTAGCGTACATTCTAAGCCTGCAATGTTATAGGCATTACCAAGTAACTGGTTTGCGATATTCAGTGATAGTGGATCAATGGCACCTGATGGTGGTACACCCACATCCCAATAACCCAAACGACCTGTGACATCTTGCACAGAAGTTTGAATGCCTGATTGCAACACTTCAATTTTTTGGGTTTTCCACTCAAATGTATTTAAGAATCGTGTGGTTTGCGTACCGGCTTTAAATACATCACAGTCGATAATATTTTGTAGATATTCAAGATTAGTTTCGATGCCTGCAACCGATGTTTTCGCGAGTGTCTCGGTCATGGCAGCAATTGCAGAATCACGATCGTCCGAAGTCACAATAATTTTCGCAATCATCGGGTCATAGAATGACGATACATTTGAACCCGTTTCCACCCATGTTTCATTACGGGCATTAGCATCAAACTCAACATGTGTCAGTAAACCGGCACTTGGTTGGAAGTTTTTAATTGGATCTTCAGCATATAAACGTACTTGAATCGAATGACCTTTCGATTCAAGTTGTTCTGTTGGTGCAATCCAATCACCGCTGCCTAAGGTCACCATCCATTCCACAAGGTCTACACCAAACACTTGCTCCGTCACGCCATGTTCAACTTGCAGGCGGGTATTCACTTCTAAGAAATAGAATTCCTGTGTGTCGGTATCCATGACAAATTCTACTGTACCTGCAGAACGGTAATTCACCGACTGCATCAGACCAATCGCAACTGATTGAATATAGGCACGTTGCTCATCATTGATATGCGGTGCGGGCGTTTCTTCCACGACTTTTTGGTTTCGGCGCTGCACCGAACAATCACGCTCGCCGAGTGCTAGAACTAAACCTTTGCCATCACCAAAAATTTGCACTTCGATATGACGGGCATTTTGTACGAATTTCTCAAGGTACAAACCTGCATCTTTAAAGTTGGCTTGGGCAAGATATGAAACCGTAGAATAAGCATCTTTCAGCTCTTCTTCATTCCATACCAAACGCATACCAATACCACCACCGCCTGCGGTGCTTTTCAGCATGACAGGATAACCAATACGCTTGGCTTCAAGCAGTGCTTCGGCTTCATCTGCCAATAATTGACTACCCGGCAGTAAAGGTACATTGGCTTGAATCGCAAGTTCTCGTGCCGTATGTTTTAAACCAAATGATTTCATTTGTTCCGAATTTGGCCCTAAAAATACTATGCCTTGAGCTTCACAGAGATCACAAAATTCTGCATTTTCAGACAAGAAACCATAGCCCGGATGAATCGCTTCTGCACCTGTTTGTTTTGCGACTTCTAAAATTTTATCGACATTTAAATAGCTTTGGCTGGCAGGACTATCACCAATAAATACTGCTTCATCCGCCAAGGTCACATGCAAAGAATCACGGTCTGCTTCGGAATACACAGCAACAGATTGAATGCCTAATTTCTTGAGTGTACGGATCACACGGCAAGCGATTGCACCACGGTTGGCAATGAGGACTTTATTAAACATGGTATTACTCCTCGCCTTCACGAATGATCAGTTGAATTTTTGTTGGGTTATAGGCATTACATGGGTTGTTCAATTGCGGGCAATTTGAGATCAATACGATCAAATCCATTTCAGCTTTAATTTCGACATATTTTCCCGGTGCAGAAATACCGTCATCAAATTTAAGATGACCCTCAGCAGTCACAGGAACATTCATAAAGAAGTTAATATTTGGACCGATATGGCGCACATTTAAGCCATGTTTTTTGGCAATCGGATGTTGCGATAGAGCAATCATGAAATTATTACGGCAACTGTGCATTGGGAATTTGTCATGTGCATAGCGAACAGTGTTGCTTTCACATGAGCATGCACCGCCCAAAGTATCATGACGGCCACAGTTGTCGTCATGAATGGTGGCAATTTTATTGCCAAAGTTAGTATATAGCGCTGTGCCTTTTTCTAAATAAATCTGTTGGTTAATGGCTAAGGTATCCGTTGCGCTATAACGCTCTTCAGGATTTTGGATAGAGATAAAAAGCGTATCCACCGCTTGATTGCCCTCTAAATCCACGATACGGAAATACTGCCCTTTTTTGACTTCGCACATCCATGCTTCACCGGCAGAACATACTTCGCTTAACACTGATTTTTCAGAATGTTGTGTTGGATTTACTAATGCAGTCATGATCATTCCCCTCAAGCCGTTAAAGCGTAATAGCGTTTATTATTTTGAAAAGCACGTTGATTTTGCGGGCAAGAATCACGGCAAACATCGGTGTCTGCCAAAGGTAACGCCTTAAATAAACTTAGTTGTACGTCAGCAGGGTTATATTCTTCTGCTTGAGATAATCCATGTGGTGCACTAGATAAAAAGACTAAACAATCCATTTCAAAGCGCAGTTCAATAATTTGATCGGTGTTATCGGAGTCGATATAAGACAAGTTACCTGTATCATCAGGCGCAACCTTAGAGAAGAGATTAAGTGTTGAACTTAAGTCGGTTGCAGATAAACCAAACTTGGTCATTTCAAGCAATAAGCTATCTTTGCCGTTGCGGTACATATCATTACGGGCATCTTGGAAAGTTTTACTGCCAAATTGGTTTTCAATTTGTTGTGCGGTACTTGGTGCACAAAAAGCATCATTCCAAGCGTGATCATCTTTCACAATCGAAATCATGGCACGGCCTAAATCCGACGCCAAAATATGACCTGTACTTAAATAAGCCGTGTGTTGCCCTTTAAGGCTATCTGGCATGTTGTAACGTTCAAGCTTATCTTCACTATTTACACAGTACAGCGCCACATTGGCATTTTGCCCTAGCGATTTAAGCTGTAATACTGCCCCTCGCTGAATACGCGCTGACCAGTGGTGTCCACCCGGTAAAAGTTCAGTCCATAGTGCTTTATCGTCATGATAATGTTTTGTGCTCATTGCAGCCTCTGCCTAATTTTTAACTGTTTACCTCCCGGGCTTTTATCCCTCCGTGCAGCTTTGCTTTGAATTAAAACGAAGCCGTGAACTCTCGGTCGCGGTCATACATAGAAATGTATCGGAACCCTAGATCACTTTATGATGTAAGTAGAAAAGCAAAGGCTATGCCAAAACAGTAATACTATTTATACAACCGGTAATACTGCTAATTCGGGAAGTTTGGCAAAGAATCAAAAGACGCCTGAATCTTTCAGGTGCAGAAAATGCGCTTTGCCTGCAAAATGCACCAAAATAAACAGATGCGCCAACAGGCAAACAGAAATGAAAAAAGCCCACATAGCATCTGAGCGCTTATATATGACAAGGAAACCGCTTAGTCAGCTTGATCTTTCCGCGAAGAAGTCTTCATTAATCCGCGTTATTTACGGTCTGCATCTTTGAACCGGTTGATCCATCTTACTGCGTGGGGAAATCCGCTTGCTGCGGCTTGACGGTAATAGCTTGCAGCCAGCGCCGGATTTTTTTCGACCCCCATGCCTGCATAATAGGTCATCGCTAATTCATGCTGCGCTTCTGGAACACCTTGAGCGGCTGCTGCTTCAAAATAAGCCAGCCCTAATTTATGACTGGCAAACAGACTGCTGTCAGATGCGTCCTTCGCAGCCGGTACATATTCACGTGAATAGAGCCAGCCCAGTTTATAAATGGCGTGGGCATTTCCTTGCGCAGCTGCTGCTTTAAATAGCTTTTCAGCTTCAGTATAATCTTGCTGCAAATATTTAAAACCTTCGGATCTAAATATCGCCAGCTTATACTGCGCCGATGCGCTTCCGCGCTGCGCTTGCTCGGTCAGTTTTTGTATGCCTGCTTCTGTATAATCTTCCTCAGTCAATTGATCCCTCGGCTGTGTCTTTACCCAGCGCTGAAAGGCTTCAGGCCCTGTATTTTCTTCTGGATTGAACCAGCCGGGTATATCAATCATATGTCCAGAGAGCAGCGCGGCATAATTCATGGCACGGCTGTCCCCTTTACGCGCTGCGCTCTCAAACAGCGGAAGCGCTTTTGCTCTGCTGACCGCGTCATTTTGATCGAGATACAATCGGGCTAAACCAAACTCAGCCAAAACAAAGCCTTGAGCAATCGAAGCCTGATACAGCTGCACTGCCTGCTGCAGGTCTGTTTTTACACCCAGCCCGGTTTCATATTTTTTAGCCATATTGAATTGGGCAGCCGGATGCTTTAATTTCAAAGCCAAAGCAAAATAATGATTAGCCAAATCACGATTCAAAGCTACCTGCGTAGCGGTATTTTCCAAGCGTTTTGAATCGGTTAAAGAGGATCTGTAATGCTTAATCGCCTTGTAATAACCCGGATCAAAATTTTTAGCTACGAACTCGCCGGAACCGTCATACAGCACAGCTAAATTATTCATGGCTTCCGGCAGCTGCTGTTTTGCAGCTTGTTCAAACCAATAGAGCGCCTGCTGTGAATTTTTTTCAGTTCCAAATCCGATCGCGTACATATAGCCCAAATCATTTTGCGCTATGGCGCGGCCTTGCTTGGCGTGTTCCAAATTCCGCTGCAGCATTTGCGGCGCCTCTGTTTTAACTGCAGTCAGGTAATAGCCGAATGCATAAGGCAAGTACATTTCGACACCAATGCCCTGTTCAAACATTACCCCCAAGTTATAGTGCGCATCTGAAAGGCCTGTTTGGGCAGCTTTGCCGAATAATTCATAGGCTTTTAAAGTGTCCTTTTTTACCCCCATGCCGCGAAGATACATCTTGCCCAGATTATTTTGCGCTTTCGGATTGTTTTTTGCTGCGGCTGCATTGGTCCATTCATAGGCCTGACGCAGATCTTTTTGAACAAAATCTCCTAACAGATACATTTGCCCCAGATTGACCTGTGATGGCGTATGGCCTTCTTTTGCCCATTGTGTCAGCTGGGCAATATAAAGCTTCTGTTTACCGGATGGCGCAATTTTCAGCTCATCCATCGTCTGATCAAACTGCCCATGTGAAGGCAAAGCATAGACCGCGTCCGGCGCGGCTAAAACCAGCATACTGATCGCAAGCGGAATGATTTTCTTTGAAAATATGTGCATTTTTAGTGATACATCCTGTAATTCAAATTTATGCAGGCTTTAGTAGCTCGAATCCCTTAAGCGTGAATCAAGGTCATCAGCCTGCTGTATTTTTTCTTCCGCTGCGGCGGCTGGCGTTCTCGCTTCTGCTGCGCGGGGCGCCAGATTTGCGCGCGTTTCAGCAATAACCGGCGGCGGATTCTGCTCTCCGCGCTTCGGCTGCAGTATTTGTTCTGATGCCGGCTGCTGCTTCGTTTTTTGTACCGCAGGTTCCGTCAATTGGACCGCTGGCGCTGGCTGTTCCGCTTCCGGCCGCTCAAGGCTTCTTGGGCGGTTTTCCCAAAAATCATCCTGCTGCTGTGCCCGCTGCGCCGGCTTTTCATCCGACCATTTCAGTTCGGCCTGAGGCTGTTCTGAGGATGCGTCCGTTTCTGCACGGCCCCGAGTGTCCACGGTGCTTTGATGCGAAGTTTCACTGACAGCGCTTTCGTTTTTTTTGCTCATCATTTGGGTGAAAATATTCCCGATTTTTTGCCATACGGCCGGAATAAGCAGCAGTAATGCAAGAAACACTATCGGCCAAAATTTACTCAGCGCCGGCGGCTGGCTGCTGCGCGGGGGCTTTATTTGCGCCTGCCGCATTTTCACCTGTACCGTCGCTGCTGTGTCCGGCACTGCTTTAGGCGTTAAATATGCATGCGCAACAGCATCAACCGGCGGTTTTGGCTGCCATTCATAGGGCATCAAGTTCATTTTGCCCATAAGTTCGGACACCCACTGCTGCTCTAAGCGGATGCCAGCGCTTTTTTTAGCCGCGAAATATGCGCTGCAATGCGCGATATCCGTAATGCCCATCCACTTCCGGGTTTTTTCACTCAGTTGATCTTCAACATCTGTTAATGCAGTAAAGACCGTGACGGCGCCGATATGCCCCAGTTCACAGCGGCTGAAAGCCGGCTCATTGCTTAAAAAATTCAGCAGGGAAAATTTATTATTGCGCAGCTGGCGGTAGGGATTGAACTGATTGCCGCCTTTGACTTCAATCAATTCGTTATTATGATTCAGCAGCTTCCAAGGGCCGTTCTCACCGGCTGTTAGTGCGCCGGTATAGCTTTTAAAGTCGCCCACAATAATTGAAAATGGGCTAAAACATACAAAGTCTACATCCTGCCCATTCCACATGGCGTTATAAACGATATAAATCCATTTTTCTGGACCATCCCAGTCCAGCTGCAGCTGTGATAAAAAATTTCTGAAGCATGCGCTCTTCATGGGCATGATCGGCTTGATTCCCATAAAAGCAGTAAATCATTAACAGTAAACCCCTAAACCCTATACCCAAAAAAGTAATAAATAATTTTAAAATGCAAAGCTAAAACAGCATCTTATTATGCATATTTCTTATAAATAAGAAAAGTTTAAATCAATACAGCAAATAAGCTGAACTGCCTGCAGCATGCGCAAAATAGGCTGCAAACAGAATTCGCCGGCGCAGCTATTTCACTAAGATTTCATGGAACATATGACGTAGCCATTGATGGCTGGTTTTATGATGGCAGGACATATGCCAATATTGCTTCACGCCATAGGTTGGAAATGCAATCGGTGCGTCAAATATTTTTAAGTTGCCGCGCGAAAGCAATACTTCACTCAAGTAATACGGCACAGTAGCAATCGCATCAGTGTCTTGCACAACTAAGCCTACACCTAAATAACTAGGTAAACGCATCAAAATATCACGTTTTAAATCAAGGTTAAGCAGCTCATTTTCAATATGGTAGTGCCCCATACCTGCATCAATATCAATATGTGACTCTGATAAATATTGCTCAGTTGTAATGGTGTCACCCGTTAATCGTGGATGATCCTTAGCTGCAATCACCACATAATATTGCTCAAACAGTTTTTGCTGATAAAAGCCGCTTTCCAAATGCGGTAAAAACCCCAGTGCTAAATCAATTTCACCATTCGCCATCTGATAACTGGTTTCAGTGGTAATCGGGCGTACATTTAGACGTATTTGTGGCGCGTGTTTTTTTAGATATTGGCTGATTTTAGGCAATAAAACCAAATGCGAAACATCGGTCATGGCCAAAGTAAATTGTTGATCTGAAATGGCTTGATCAAAATTAATCGTAAAATTATTAATGGCTTCGACTTTACTCAAGGCTTCGCTGACTAAAGGAAATAATTGACGCGATAACTCCGTAGGCACCATTTCATTACCAATACGTAAAAATAAGGGGTCGTTATAATGCTGTCGTATTTTATTTAAAATATTACTGACTGTAGGCTGACTCATCTGCAAGTGTTCAGCAGCTTGTGACACATTTTTGTACTTATAAACATGAAAAAAAATGCTAAGAAGTTTACAGTCCAATTCAAACACGAAAGATTTAATCCCTAATTAAATATTGCAAGTTATGCTGTGCATCATCTGCTGAATTATACAAAAAGCCAATAACGAAATATTACTTTTATTGCAGATGAAACGCCAGTTTAGCCTGCTCAGTTGCATTTGGCTTTTCAACACCCCAATCAGTCCGCATAATAGACCCAGCACGAATTTGGATATCAACATGCTTCAAGGAAAAAAACTGGTTTGTTTTGATTTAGATGGCACACTTATTGACTCTGTTGGCGTGTGGAATCAGGTCGACGCAGATTTGATTCAACAGTTAACTGGACAAACCATCCAACTGGGTTTAATTCAACGTGAACGTGACATTCAGCTGCAATTATTTAAAAATACACCAGACCCTTACTTAATGTATTGTAACTATCTAAAAGATACTTACAGCATTGAACAGCACACAGCAGATCAAATCAAACAGCAACGATATGCCATTTCACAGCATTTTTTAGAACATATCATCTTGCTTAAACCACATGCAGCGTTATTTGTTCAGCAGCTCATTCAGCAAGGCATTCAGGTGGCAATTACCACCACGACCAGCCTGCAAAATATTTATCGATATCAAAAAAATATTAACATTTATCCAAAGCTGCATTTTGAAAATAGCTTTGATCTGATCCTGACCCGTGAAAGTGTCAAAAATATTAAGCCGCATCCTGAAGTCTATTTACAGGCGATTCAATATTTTGCCGTTCAACCTGAAGAATGTTTAATTTTTGAAGATTCACTCATTGGTGTAGAAGCCGCAAATGCTGCGGGTATTGAAGTCGTTGCCGTGTATGATGCATATTCAGAACACGAAATTGAGCAAATCAAAAATAAAGCGGATTATTTTATCCATGATTTCTCTTCGGTTTTGAACTGAGTTAAAGCAAATAAACATTCGCTTTAAAGTTAAAAAAAGCAGCCCAATTTAAAGGCTGCTTTTGATATTTTTGCATAAATAGATAATTGATCTATTTTACTTTTTTATAAATTGATCCAGACCCGACTAAATTTCCAGTTTTTTCGTCAATCGCAAATTCAACAGCACCTGTCCCAGAGTTTACAGCGAGTAAACCAGATTCAACGACAGATGCAGGTACAGGATTTTTCTTTTCAGATTTACCACTTTGTTTATCTTTTAAAGTATTGGTAATGAAATAGTTTTCACCATTTTTACTAATAATCAGCGCATTTTCAAGTTGCGGATCTACTGCGGTATTTTGCCATGTTCCTGCATAATCAGGCGCTGGACTTTGTTTACATGCAGTGAGGAGAACTGCGAACAACATCGCAGAAAATAATTGAATCTTTTTCAAAATACTGACCTTCTTTGTCAATGAGTTTTGCATTATAGAAAGCCTTGAAGAGAACTTAAGACCGTTCATGTTGTGCAAAAGTTTCAAACTAAGTGGCGCTGTTTTTCTTTTGTCATGTTTTGAAACATTTGTAGTCTTTCATAATAAATAAGCCCACTTGATCGTGGGCTTATTTAAAAATTTTCAATCTTTAGGTTTATACGATTTGACGCATTGAACCGGTTTCTTCAAAAGTGGCATGCCAAGACAAAGCCTCTTTTAAAATATGCGGCGTTTGACCACCACGCTCACATGCGCGTTCAAAGTAGCTCAACAATGCTGCGCGATAATCTGGATGTGCACAGATTTCAATGACTTTACGTGCACGCTCACGTGGTGAAAGACCACGTAAATCTGCCAAGCCCTGCTCTGTAACCACGATGTCAACGTCGTGGTCAGTATGGTCGGTATGACTCACCATTGGCACCACAGATGAAATCGCACCACCTTTTGCAATCGACTTGGTTACGAAAATGGCAATGTGCGCATGACGAGTAAAGTCTCCTGAACCGCCAATACCGTTCATCATTTTCGTACCCGTTACATGGGTCGAATTTACGTTTCCGTAAATATCAAACTCAAGCGCAGTATTAATCGCAATAATGCCTAAACGTCGAATGATTTCAGGGTTATTGGATAGCTCTTGTGGACGTAATACAATTTTGTCTTTGTACTGATCAAAATTGTTCATCACATGCTGTGCACAAGGCTCAGACAACGTCATTGAACAGCCTGAGGCAAATTTCATTTTTCCAGAATCAATTAGCTGGAAAGTACAGTCTTGTAGTACTTCTGAATACATTTCCAAATCATGAAAATTCGAATGCTCAAAACCTGCGAATACAGCATTGGCAATCGAACCCACACCTGACTGTAGCGGGCCTAAATTTTCAGGCAAACGCCCTGCTGCTACTTCACCTTCAAAGAAATCAATCAGATGCTGAGCAATCGCTAGGGTTTCAGCATCAGGTTCATCCATTTTAAACTGGGTATCTGGCAGATCATTCAACACAATAGCTGAAATCTTATCGGGGCTGACATTGATCCCAATCGTACCGATACGTTCACCGACCTGAGTCAGTGGAATTGGCCCACGGTTTGGTCGCGCTTTCGGCACATAAATATCATGTACACCTTCGAGCACTGGGTTAATCGTATTATCAATTTCGATAATCACATGATCTGCCATTTCAATGAAATTGGCTGAGTTACCACATGAACCTGTCGGAATAACTTGACCATCTTCTGTAATTGCAGTCGCTGCAATAACGGCCACATTAATGCGCGGTAAATTATGATGACGAATATTATCGGCCATTTCAGACAAGTGTTGGTCAATATACATGACCTCGCCAGCGTTAATGGCTTTACGTAAACCAGGATCTGCCTGATACGGATAACGACGTTCTATCGCATGCGCCGCATTGAGGCGACCATCGATACTATTTCCTAAACTAGCACCCGTTGCCAACGTGATACGAAGAGGATGTGAAACTGCATGATCTGCAAGTGCCAATGGAACCGTCTTTGCCTCACCTGCACCACCAAAACCACTTAAACCAACCACTGAACCATCTTGAATTAACTCAATCGCTTTTTCAGCAGACATTACTTTGTCGCGAAGGGAGAGTAAGCGAATGCGATCTAAACCATTCATAATTAAATCTCAAAAAATAAATATCTCAAAATAAACATCTTTTTTCGCCATCCCAGCGAACTGAGATAGCGTTTGTTATTGCTTATCTAAAAACGTACTTATCTAAAAGCTTACTTATATAAATTGAGGCAAATTAAATCAGTTCAACCGCAATTGCAGTTGCTTCACCGCCCCCAATACACAGTGCTGCGACACCTTTTTTACCGCCAGTGCGTTTTAAGGCATGAATCAGCGTCACAATAATACGTGAACCTGATGAACCTAGTGGGTGACCAAGTGAGCAAGCACCACCATGAATGTTCACTTTTGCTTCATCTAAGTTAAATCCATCAATCGCCAGCATTGTAACCATGGCAAATGCTTCATTGACTTCCCACAGGTCAACTTCTTGTGCATCCCAACCGGCTTGTGCAAGTACTTTCTCAATAGCACCGACTGGAGCAATCGTGAACTCTGACGGATGCTGTGAATTTGTGGCATAAGCAACGACTTTTGCTAGTGGTTTTAAACCACGTGCTTGAGCCGTTTCTTCTGATGTAACCACCAAAGCAGATGCACCGTCAGAAATTGAGCTGGCATTGGCAGCTGTGATCGTGCCGTCTTTTTTGAATGCAGGACGCAGTGTTGGGATTTTTTCAGGCTTAGCACTTAATGGCTGTTCATCTGTGTCAACAACGACGTCACCTTTACGGCTTTTAACAGTAACTGGCACGATTTCATTTTTGAAGAAACCGCCTTGAATCGCTGCAACGGCTTTATTGAGTGAGTTGATGGCAAAAGCATCTTGCTGTTCACGGGTATAGCCTTTTTTATCTGCCATATCTTGTGCCAGAATACCCATCGATAAACCTGTCTCAGCATCTTCTAAGCCTTCTTGAAACATGTGGTCTGTGGTTTTACCATGACCCATACGATAGCCTGAACGCGCTTTTTCAAGTAAATATGGCGCATTTGACATCGACTCCATACCACCAGCAACCACAATATTAGCAGAACCGGCTTTAATCGCATCAGCTGCTTGCATCACTGCCTTCATGCCTGAACCACAAATTTTATTAATCGTGGTGGCACCCGTTGTATCTGGCAAACCTGCTTGACGCATCGCTTGGCGTGCAGGACCTTGTTTAAGACCAGCCGGTAATACACAGCCAAAAATAACTTCGTCAATATCTGTAGGTTCTAAACCTGCACGTGCAACAACAGCTTGAATCGCTGCAGCACCTAAGTCTGGGGCTGTACAAGATGAAAGTGAACCCTGAAAACCACCCATCGCTGTACGTACGCCATCTACAATTACAATCATTTCTTATTTCATCCTGTTTTAAATCTTTTAACCCCAAGGAACCATGACTGGTTCCTCAGATTTTCCATCTTAATGTTTTTCACAGTGGTTTAGATGAAACCTTAAGATTGAGCGGTGAAGTATTCTTCAGATAGCTGCATGATAAGTTCAGAACCTGCTTTAATACGTTGAGCACGGGCAGCAAGGTCAGGTAGAACTTTCTCAACATAGAAATCTGCGAGTACCAGTTTGTTTTGGTAGAAGCTCTCTGGTTTTGCAGCCGCAGCTTTGCTAATACGTGCAAACATATAAACGAAGCTGAGTAAACCAACAGCGTGCAGGTAATCGACTGCCACCGAACTGCTAAAGTCTGGGGTGGTCTTAGATTGTTCTACAATGAATTGCGTTAATGCTTCAACTTCGTCAGAAACTTGCAATGCTGCAGATTTAACTTTTGAATCAGCCATGGTTGCAGCAAAATCACGAATTTCAGCAATGTATTCGGCAATAAATGCACCATTACATTTCGTGGTTTTGCGTCCAATTAAATCAATCGCTTGTACGCCATTTGTGCCTTCGTAAATCTGCGAAATACGTAAGTCACGAATGCATTGCTCCATGCCCCATTCACGGATATAGCCATGACCACCAAAGCACATTTGCGCTTCTAAAGTAGCTTGTAGGGCTGTATCTGTTAGGTAGGCTTTTGCAATAGGTGTCAATAAAGCCACGCGGTCATTGGCTTTTTTCACAGCAGCTTCGTCAGTTGAATATTTTGTAATATCCAGTTGCTGGCCAACATACACAGCAAATGCACGAGATGCTTCGTTGTTGGCGCGTACATTCAACAACATACGACGTACATCACCATGTACTAAAATAGAGTCTGCTGGTTTTTCAGGAGATTTCACACCTGTCGCAGAACGACCTTGTAGACGATCAGTCGCATACTGTGCAGCATTTTGGTAAGCAAATTCTGCAGCGCCAATCCCTTGGATACCCATCGATAAACGTTCATAGTTCATCATGACAAACATCGCCGCAAGACCTTCGTTTTCTTTACCAACGATATAACCTTTGGCACCATCAAAGTTCATAACACACGTTGCAGAACCTTTAATACCCATCTTGTGTTCAATTGAACCCGCTGAAACAGCATTACGTTCACCGACTGAGCCATCGGCATTGACATGGAATTTTGGAACGATAAACAATGAAATACCACGTGAACCCGCAGGTGCATTTGGCGTTTTTGCTAACACAAGATGGATGATGTTTTCACACAGATCATGTTCACCACTGGTGATGAAAATTTTCGTGCCTGTAATATTAAATGAACCATCTTCATTCGGCTCTGCTTTGGTTTTAATGATCCCCAAATCAGTCCCTGAATGTGGTTCAGTTAAACACATAGTGCCTGACCATTCACCCGTATAAAATTTTGGAAGATAGGTTTCTTTTTGCTCTTGCGAAGCACGGTCATTAATCGCCATACCTGCACCCACAGTCAGTAGTGGATACAACATAAATGATGGATTGGTACTCCAAATCATTTCGTCAGCAAGTACTGTCAACATTTTCGGCATGTTTTGGCCGCCCCATTCTTCAGAAGCGCCTAAACCAACCCAGCCACCTTCAGCGAATTGTTTAAAAGCGTCTTTAAACCCTGTAGGCGTAGTAACAACACCATTACTAAACTGCGCACCACCTTCTTCATCTGCAGTACGGTTCAAGTCTAGAATAACGTTTTTAGAAAACTTAGCCATTTCTTCTAAAATGGCATTTGCAGTCGCCATATCAATATGAGCTAAGTTTTCATTTGACTGCCAGAACTCATCTGCATTGAATACATCATTTAAGATGAAGTCCATGTCCTTTAACGGCGCATTGTATATTGGCATTGTACTTTCCTTTTCTACAGGCTTTGTCAGCGTCTTTGACAAAGTACTTTTTTAAAGTTGCACGCTCCCGCACAAAATCATCAAATCAATTTTGTGTGGATTTTTTAAAGATCTGTTTTTTCAGATAGATATCTAAAATGGATATAGATAATGTGTTTTTACCGACAAGTGTAAAATAACCACCTGATATTTTGAGCAGCATTATTTTATTACATTTAAATAAATTTATTGAATTGAATAAATTTATAATTAGTAATTGATTAAAACCAAACATAATAGTACCTATAATCATGTTTAATTTAGGGTGTATTAATAACATAACAACCAAGACCGTTTTGTTAAATGCTGCTTTTGTTGTAAAAGCGAAAAGACAATAAATTAAAAAAAATAAAAATGGAATTTTATTTCAAAAAAATGACCTCAAGGGTTCAGTTTTATTGACATTAATTTTATGCTATGAATTCTATATGTTTTACGCACTCTACTAATGTGTTTATTTTTAAACCAATTTATGTAATATTTGAGACCATAGTGGAATGTAAGATTCACAAGATTTAGCTTAAGCTAGGCTTGTTCACCCTCAAGATGTTTATGGAACAGTTATCATGAGTTCAGTACGCCAACAAAATTTTATCCTTCGCAAGGAAAAAATTTTAGCCATGGCAGAAACCCTGCTATTAGATAATAATCAAGACATCACCTTAAGTGAGTTAGCTTGTGAACTAGATATTGCCAAAGGCACGATTTATAAACATTTTAAAAGTAAAAACCAATTATATTTAGAACTGATTATCTTAAATGAAAAACGATTATTAGAAATTTCAAAAAAATATAATCATGATATTAAAACTTATGTTTCACAATATATGCTTTATAATATGTTGAATTCTAATAGAACTATATTATTACATGTCATTGAAGAACGCTTAACCAATAATGAACGTAAATTAAAAGAGTTATTTGAAGAGCTCTATCGTGTTCGTGAAGAACGTATTATTGAAATTAAGGATATGACCAGTGATTATCTAAAATCACTTGAAAGCGCAATGTCGATACGTGATTATTTATCTTATATTTGGACGGTCACTTATGGTGCATCCCTACTCCTCAATTCAACGCATTATCAAAAATCAATCGGTTCACGTGAACGCTTAATCAAGCTATATATTAATCAGGCGCTGATGACGCCAGATAAAATTTCAGCCGTATAAAATTGATTTATAAATAAAAAAGCCGAACAATTGTTCGGCTTTTTTATTCATTCGACAATATCAAAGTTATGCAATCACAGGTGGGAAACCATCTTCGGTTAAAGCGCTAATCAATTGCTCTGCGCTAACACTAGATTCAACGTCAACTAATTTAGTGGCTACATCAATAGTGACTGTTGCATTTTCGTCTAAGTCTTTAATCGTTGCTGTCACGCTACGGGCACAACCACCGCATGTCATATTATCAATACGAAATTTCATGATATTCATCCTTCTTTTCTAATAACAACACTATAAACCTTGCCACGATTGTAAGGTCAAGCAAGTTTAAATCTTCGATGTATGGCAGCACTCAGCCATGCCCGTTTCGATTTGATTTAAAATCGTACAATCGGCTTGATCATTACCGGCACAGCCATCTACAGATTGTTGCAAGATCTCAACCATGGCCTGTAAGTCTGCGATTTTTTGATTTAAGGTCTGGATATGTTTTAACGCCAATGCTTTAACTTCTACACTTTGCCGACTTTGATTTTTCCAAAGTCCAAGTAAATCTTTCATTTGTTCAGAAGAAAAACCTAAATCACGCGCATGTCTTAAGAAACTCAAGGTTTTAATATCGGCTTCCGAGTAAACTCGATAGCCGGCATCGGTGCGCTGCGCATTATTTAACAGCCCAATCGATTCATAATAGCGGATCATTTTTGCAGAAATGCCCGATGCTTTCGCTGCTTGTCCAATATTCATCTTAAGACTCCTGAAAAACTGGCCCTTTAAATGCTTTTAAACGCAAGGCATTTGACACAACAAACACCGATGAAAGTGCCATTGCACCAGCTGCGAACATAGGTGAAAGCAATATGCCAAAGAATGGATATAACACACCTGCAGCGACAGGAATCAATGCTGCATTGTAAATAAATGCCCAAAATAGGTTTTGGCGAATATTATTCATCGTCGCTGTGCTCAGTGCGATTGCTGTCGGCACCATTTGTAAATTACCCGACATAAGCACAACGTCCGCGGCCTCTATCGCCACATCTGTCCCTGTACCAATCGCCATGCCCACATCTGCTTGAGCAAGTGCAGGCGCATCATTAATACCATCGCCCACAAAACAAACAACACCATGTTCTTTTTGCAATTGTTGTACAGATTGCACTTTTTGATCTGGCATCACTTCAGCGATCACATGATCAATTTTCAACTGTCGTGCTATGGCAGAAGCAGTATGTCGGTTGTCGCCTGTAATCATCGCCACTTTCAGTCCTAAATCATGCAAAGCTTGAATGGCTGTAAAGGTTGTAGCTTTGATCGGGTCGGCAACAGCAACAATGGCAGCAAGCTGTTGATCGATCGATACATAGAGCGGGGTTTTCCCTTCATTGCCCATGCGTTCCGCCAGTGATGAAAAGATTTGTGTATCTAAACCAAGTTTATGCATCAAATGATCTGCACCGATATAAATGCTTTGTCCTTCAACAACGGCCTGAATCCCAGCACCAGTCACGGAATCAAAATGCTCAACCTCTAAAAGTTGCACTTGCATCTCTTTTGCAGCTTGTACAATGGCATAGGCAATCGGATGCTCAGATTTCTGCTCTACAGAGACCAATAACTGAAATACGCGATCTTTATCAAAAGCTTCAGTGACTTCAAAATCTGTCAGTTTCGGTTTACCTTCCGTCAATGTCCCTGTTTTATCGACTGCAACCACTTGAGTATTTTTGAGTTGTTGTAAGGCTTCACCTTTACGGAACAATACTCCAAGCTCTGCACCTCGCCCTGTACCGACCATAATAGACGTTGGTGTTGCCAAACCCATTGCACATGGACATGCGATGATCAGTACTGCTACAGCATTGACTAAGGCATAGGTTAAACTCGGTTCAGGTCCAACTACATACCAAACTAAAAAGGTGATCAAGGCCAACGCCATTACCACCGGTACAAACCATAACGTGACTTTATCCACCAAAGCTTGAATCGGTAATTTTGAACCCTGAGCCTGTTCAACCATCTGGATAATTTGTGCCAAAACAGAATCTTGACCTACCGCAGTGGCTTGTATTTTCAAGGCCCCATTTTGGTTAATCGTTCCACCGACAACTTGATCACCGGCTTTTTTCTCGACAGGAATTGGCTCGCCACTGATCATGGATTCATCAATATAACTGTTCCCAGACACTACAGCACCATCGACTGGGCAACGTTCACCAGGCCGAATTTCAATCAACATACCTGTTTTAACATCACTAATCGGCAAATCTATAAAGGTACCAGATTGCTCTACACGTGCTGTTTTGGGTTGCATGCCGACTAAGTATTGAATAGCTTGCGATGTTTTACCTTTGGCTTTCGCCTCCATAAAACGACCCAAAAGAATCAACGCCACAATTACTGCGGCTGCTTCAAAGTACACATGAACCGTACCTTGCGGTAATAATTGCGGAGCAAATGTTGCAACACAAGAAAAACTATAAGCAGATAAAGTCCCGACTGCGACCAAAGAATTCATATCCGGGGCAAGTCGCGCAAGTGCTGGTATGCCGTGCTGATAAAAGCGTCTTCCGGGTAGGATTAACACCAAAGTGGTTAATATAAACTGAATATACCAACTATTTTGTGTTCCTAAATTATGCTCAATAAAATGATGAAAAGCTGGAATCATGTGTGATCCCATCTCCAAGATAAAAACAGGAACAGCGAGTACCAATGCGATGATTAAATCACGTTTGAGTAACCGAGCTTCGTCGGCTTTTTTTTCTGCCATTGTCGGTTGTTGCTGCGTAGCAATGCTAGCACTGTATCCCGCTTTTTTAACTGCCGCGATCAATTCTTGTGTTTTTGAAGCGGGAGCCTGAACAAAGGCTTTTTCACTGGCTAAATTTACCGTTGCTTTATTGACACCGTCTACAGCGTTTAAGGCTTTTTCAACCCGTGCCACACATGAAGCACAGGTCATTCCATCAATATTTAATTCAATATTGGGCTGTGCAATATGAAAACCTGCTTTTTCTACAGACTTCGCCAATGCAGAATTTTCAACAGATGCCAATGCCGTAATCGTGGCTTTTTCAGTTGCCAAATTCACTTTTGCATCGATGACTTCTGGAACTGTCTTTAATGCTTTTTCAACACGTGCAACACACGATGCGCAAGTCATCCCTTCAATTTCAAGCTCAATCTGCTTCTGTGCAACACCAAAACCTGCCTTTTCAACGGCCTGAATTACAGCAGAATAATCCACATTTTTATCACTCTGAACATGTGCTGTTTCAGTGGCTAAATTCACTTGAGCATCAGTGATGCCATCGACTTTTTTTAAGGCTTTTTCCACCCGTGCCACACAAGAAGCACAGGTCATCCCTTCAATAGCAAGTGTGCCATCAAAAAGTTTGTGTTCTGTCGAATCTGTCATGGCAACATCCCAATCATATGTGCTTGTTTTAGGCTATAGCTTAAACTTTACCACAATGGGAAGGTCAAGTTTTTCTGACTCACAGCAAGGCTTTTTTTTACGATATAAAAAATTGCGAATATTCAAAAATATAATCAATAATATTGAATAATCATCATTCAATTAGTTTGTTTTTCTGATATTAAAACTACACCTTTCCTCATTATTCAGTAAGATAAAGATTCGTGACCACCAAACGAATTACTCTCTTTCGCATGTACAAACTGTCGAACATTTGCTTTAACTGCGCATATTTGTGTGCTTTTTTATTTTTAATTTTAAGTTGGAGTCTAGATCATATTGATGTTTGGCTCACTCAAGTGGTTATCCCTGCTGTCACGATATTCATACTCTTAGGCTTCCTGTTTAAATACATCGCTCGAAAGTTAGGGCATGAACCACCTAAAAGAAAAATTAAACAACAAAATGCCAAAAACGATGATCAAGACGCGGCTTAAGATACTTATAAATAACGAAATCATCAATAAAAAAGCCCATTCAATTGAACGGGCTTTTTTTCATGTCAGAATTATTAGTCAGCACTAATATCTTCAAATAAAACGGAAGAAAGGTAACGTTCACCACCATCCGGTAAAATGACCACAATGGTTTTGCCTACATTCTCAGGACGTGCAGCAAGTTTTGCCGCAGCTGCCATTGCCGCGCCACTAGAGATACCCACTAAAATACCGTCATGAGTAGCCGTTTTACGCGCCCACTCAATTGCTTCAGCACTTTCAATACCGATCACTTCATCAACAAGGTCTAGATCTAAGTTACCCGGAATAAAGTTAGCGCCAATCCCCTGAATTTTGTGTGGCCCTGGAGTCAGTGTTTCGCCTTTTTTCGCTTGGGCAATAATCGGAGATTCAGCCGGTTCTACCGCAACAGAATAAAGCGGCTGATGTTTCACTTTTTCAAAATAGCTTGAAATGCCTGAAATCGTACCGCCTGTACCTACACCTGAAACTAAAATATCCACTTTACCACCGGTCGCTTCCCAAATTTCTGGGCCAGTGGTCAATTCATGAATTTTAGGGTTTGCAGGGTTTTCAAACTGTTGTGGTAAATAATACGTTTCAGGATGTTCGGCAACGAGGCGCTGTGCTTCTTCGACCGCACCTTTCATGCCTTTAGCAGGTTCAGTCAATACGAGATTTGCACCAAAAGACTTTAATACCTTACGGCGTTCAATACTCATACTTGCTGGCATGGTTAATGTAATTGCATAACCTTTCGCTGCTGCAACAAATGCCAAAGCAATCCCTGTATTGCCACTTGTAGGTTCTACAATATGCATACCCGGTTTTAATAAGCCTTTTTCTTCTGCATCTGCAATGAGAGCTGCACCTACACGACATTTCACTGAAAATGCTGGGTTACGGCTTTCAACTTTAGCCAAGACCGTTGCATCTGACTGAATCGCACGATTAATACGAACCAAAGGTGTATTACCAATCGCTTCAGCGTTATTACTATATACCGCGATACCTAAATTACTCGTTGCTGGAAAAGCTGAATCTGTTGTCATGACTATTTATCCCTTGTGTATTTATTGAATACGATCTTTAGATGATACAATTATTTTCAAAGTGTGCATGATTTTTTAAGCTAATGTCTTATATTTATGTGCATTTTGTGAAAGCTTGCACTAAAATCAAGCAATAAATTTAACTGATTAACTAAATTTAAACTTATAAAAATTAATGATATTTGATTTCATAAAAAACCATAGAAATTGTCTTATTTATTCAATGTATTAAGCCGTGATATCCGTATACTTGAGCTGTTGTTAATCGTATGGACATATCCAATGAATACCGATCTGGAAATCACTACTATGCGTGATTCTGCCGAATTAGTCGTGGGCGTTTTAAAGTCGCTGGCAAATACGGATCGTCTACTAATTTTATGTCATCTAGCACAGCAAGAATTGAATGTGTCTCAGATTGAAGAAATCACTGATATTAAACAGCCAACCCTCTCACAACAACTGATGATGTTACGCAAAAGTGATGTTGTGACCACGCGTCGTGATGGAAAGCAAATTTATTATTCAATCAAAGATGCAAATTTAGTTCAAGTTCTCAATACTCTTTACCAATTGTATTGTAACCAATCTTATAAATAACACTCAGTTATTTTAAAATTTCAAGCCAGACATGCTGTTCTTGCACCACTATAGATGAATTATCGCAATGGACAGCAATTCAATACCTTAATTTACCCTCCAGACTTCTTTTAAATATCAATAATTATTTCGAATATCCTAAGCTTTAAAACAGCTTATCCTTTTCATTAATTCATTTAGAATGATGGTTTCTTATATATCCCACAAATGTACTGCAATGTTGTACGCTCAAAATTTATTGCACAAGACTTCTTAGCATTTTTTATGCATAATATATATGAAATTGTGATTTAGATAAGTTTATGTCAGATTTAAAACCTCATATCTTACAGAAATTTCCAGCTTGGCAGTGGTTACAGCACTACAGCCCCGTGAAATTTAAATCTGATGTACTTGCTTCGCTGATCGTGATTGCCATGTTGGTTCCTCAAGGTATGGCCTATTCCATGCTGGCAGGTTTACCTCCAATCATGGGTTTATATGCCAGTATTTTACCGATGATTGTCTACGCCCTCATTGGTGGAAGCTCAACCTTATCGATAGGCCCTGTGGCAATCATTTCGATGATGACTTTCGCCACGCTCAATCCGCTATTTGAAGTTGGTTCGCCTGTTTATATTGAAGCAGCTACACTTTTGGCCTTAATGGTCGGGCTGATTTCTCTGTTGCTAGGTGTACTACGTTTTGGTTTTTTAATTCAGTTGATCAGTCATCCTGTCATTAAAAGCTTCATTATTGCCTCGGCTCTGCTCATTGCACTAGGTCAGTTTAAGTTTCTTGTCGATGTCCCGCTAAAAGCCAACAACATCCCTGAGTTTGTTTTGAGTCTGTGGGAATACCTGAGTTTGACTCACTTCGCTTCACTCATTTTTGGTGTGCTGGCCATACTGTTTTTAATCTATGTACCAAAAATGTTGGCCACTCAATCAATTCAATCTCGATTCGGCTCTACTGCCTTTCTAAGTAAAGCACTTCCATTGATACTAGTGGTGATCTCAATTGCATCGGTGATGTTATTTGACCTGCAAAATGTCGGCATTAAAACCGTCGGTGAAATTCCTTCAGGATTTCCACCCTTAAGCTTTCCACATTGGAACTGGGAACTGGTACAAACCTTACTGCCCGGTGCAACAATGATTGCCATGATCAGTTTTGTTGAGTCACTGTCTATTGCCCAAGCCACTGCCTTACAACAACGAAGCCAACTCAACAGTAACCAAGAGTTGGTCGCTCTAGGTTTAGCCAATCTAAGCGCTGGGGTTAGCTCTGCCTTTCCAGTGACGGGTAGCTTATCTCGTACAGTGGTTAATGCAGATGCAGGTGCAAAAACCCCGATGGCAGGTGTGTTGTCGTCATTGCTGATTATCGTTGTCAGTCTCTACTTCACTGGTTTTTTCCAAGACTTACCTTTAGTCATTTTGGCGGCCACGATTATTGTTTCCATTTGGAAATTAGTCGACTTTAAACCTTTTGTGGATACATGGCGTTATTCAAAAGCTGACGGGATTGCGATGTGGGTGACCTTTTTCGGTGTGGTGTGTATCGACATTTCTACAGGTCTCATTATTGGCATTATTTCTACCTTTATTCTGTTGTTATGGCGCATTAGTCGTCCACATATTGCGGTGATCGGTTTAGTCGAGGGCACACAGCACTTCCGCAATGTACAGCGCCATCATGTCTATACCGCACCACATATTCTCTCGCTCCGTATAGATGAAAATATCTCGTTTTTAAATGCCAATACGCTTAAAGGTTTCCTGATTAATGAAGTCAGTGAAAATATTGACCTAGAACATGTTGTTATCAACTGCTCAAGCGTCAGTTCAATTGACCTCAGTGCCTTAGAAATGTTGGAAGATTTAAATGCTGAATTATCAAAATTAGATATTCGACTGCATTTTTCCGAGGTCAAAGGCCCTGTCATGGACAAATTGCAGCACTCAAAACTACTCACGCATTTGAGTGGTCAAATTTTTCTCACCCACTATCAAGCCGTTACAGAGCTTGCGACAGCCAGTTCTGAGTACCAAATTTAAAGGCCTATTAGCTCACTGTTTAATCAATGCGAATTTGATAAACAGTGAGTTTTGAAGGGTTTACATTTTAATACACAAAAATAGATTATAAAAAACAAAGGTTTATTTTTAAATTAAATTATTTTTTAAGCATGCGACATTTTCGTATAAAATACAGGGCTAATTTTCATCATTTTGTCATTGTAATTCTGACAAGGCTCTCCTATGTTTTCAGCATTTACACGCTTGAGTTTAGTAACCCGAATTATTATCGCCATTATTTTAGGTGTATTGGTTGCTGTTGTTGCTCCAGGCGTTGCACCCTATTTAAGTTTGCTTGGTGATTTATTCATTAAGGCATTGAAATCCGTAGCACCGATACTGGTCTTTGTACTTGTGCTGTCATCCATTGCAAATTTCAAAGTGGGTAGCAGTAATGCATATATTAAACCAATTATATTGATGTACGCTATTGGTATGTTCCTTGCTGCTTTAAGTTCAGTAGTAGCAAGCCTTTTATTCCCTAGTACATTAATTCTTGATGTTGCTGCAGAAAACCTTGTGCCGCCAGGCAGTCTTGCTGAAATATTGAAAAACTTATTATTAAGTTTTGTCGCAAACCCTGTTACAGCAATTTCTGAAGCAAATTTCATTGGTATTTTGGCTTGGGCTGTTGCCTTAGGTATTGCATTTCGTCATGCATCAGAGAACACCAAAGTCTTTTTATCTGACGCTGCTGATGCAGTGAATAAAGTGATCCGTTTAGTGATTAACTTTGCACCTATTGGTATCTTCGGTTTGGTTGCTGTTACATTTGCCGACTCAGGTCTAAAAACGCTTGTTAGTTATGCGCACTTACTTGCGGTATTACTCGGTACCATGTTCTTTGTAGCTTTGGTCATTAACCCACTAATGGTGGCATTTATGACTCGCTCAAACCCGTTCCCATTGGTTTTCCAATGTTTACGTGAAAGTGGTATCACTGCATTCTTTACACGTAGTTCCGCTGCAAACATTCCAGTTAACTTAGACCTTGCAAAGCGTCTTGGTGTACCAGAGTCAACTGCAAGCGTAGCGATTCCTTTAGGTGCAACTGTCAATATGGCAGGTGCATCGGTCACAATTACAGTCCTCACACTAGCAGCAGTTCATACTTTGGGCATTTCTGTTGATTTCAGCACAATGTTGATTTTATCAGTCGTTGCTACCGTTTCTGCATGTGGTGCTTCAGGTGTTGCTGGTGGTTCATTATTACTTATTCCAGTGGCTTGTGGCCTGTTTGGTATTTCAAGCGATATCGCGATGCAAGTTGTAGCCATTGGTATGGTTATTAGCGTACTTCAAGATTCAACTGAAACCGCTTTAAACTCTTCGACTGACGTATTATTTACAGCTGCAGTAGACCGTGGTTTAAGATAATATCCTGATATTGGATACTTTTTAAGGCGAGGCCATGCCTTTACAGACTTTACCGCTTTGGATACAACTGGGTGCTTTTTTCCTCGCAGTGAATGCAGGAATGATTAATGTACTTGGACTGGTGACCATCTTGCACCAGTCAGTATCTCACATGACCGGTAATGTCAGTATGTTAGCCATGGCCTTCATTGCATGGCAGCCAACTACGATTATTTATTTGATTTTAGTCTTGCTCTGTTATGTGATTGGCTCATTTTATAGTGGGCTTATTCTTGGAAATAGTCACTTTAGCTTAACCAGACGTTATGGCGTCCCATTAAGCTTGGTGGCTTTTTTTATTGTCCTGTGTTGGCTACTATTGCCCTATTTTCCACGTTACGCTTTGCTTTGGGCATGTGTGGCTATGGGTGTACAAAATGCAATGGTTAGCCACTATAAAGGTACCATTATTCGTACCACACACCTTTCTGGTGTTTTGACGGACTTAGGTTTGGCTTTGGGTTATAAAGCCCGTGGACTTCCGGTTGAGTCTAAACGTGTGGTCTTACATTTATTAATTTTGGCGGGATTTATCGTTGGTGGCATACTTGCCAGTTGGCTTTATCCTTATTTAAAATTAAACGCATTCCTGATTCCTGCCGCACTCAGTTTAGTCATGAGCGCAGTATATTGGATCATCTATTTTCATTATCGACATATACACGATTAGTTGGAACGTATTATGGTTAAAAATGCATTACAGGCGCAACTGCTTAAAGCAGGTCTGGTCGATAATAAAAAGGCAAAGAAATTGTCAAAACAAGCCGTACATGAAAAACGTACTGGTGAAAGTAAAGATGCTGAAATCAAGGCGAAAATTGAGCAAGATCAGCAGCAAAAAATGGCAAAAGATCATGCTTTAGAGCAAGACCGTAAAGCAGTTTTGCAAGAAAAAGAATTAAAAGCTGCAATCATGCAAATGATTAATCAGCATAAAATTCGTGATACCGATGGCGAATCGACCTATCAATTTATTGATGATGCCAAGATCAAAAAGCTTTATATCAATCAGCAAATTTATAATGCCTTGGTTGCTGGCAGTCTTGTTATTGCACGGGAAAATAGCAACTATGCTTTTTTACCAAAAGAATTAGCCGACCGTATTAATGCGAAAATGGAAGGCTTTATTATTGTGAATAATTCTGAAGTGAATGAGCAAACCACGGATGAAGAAGATCCATATGCAGCTTATGTAATTCCTGATGATTTAATGTGGTAAGCATTTCATATCGCTAATGAAGCTCCTAATTAGGGGGCTTTTTTTAGCTCAACATTTATTTATTTTAGTTCATCAATTAGGTTATACCTTCAAAAAATCATTTTTAGCACAAAATAAGTAACATTATGGACTATACATGTCGTAACTCCGTAAAGTTTACGAGTATAAAATTGCTTATATAATCATCATAATTACAATAGTTTGATCATTAAGCCTTTCATTTACTTCAATAAGAGTAAGATAATTTTGGAAAAATTTCAGTTCATTAAAAATATTCAAGATTGGTCAGATCAATACCCTTGGTTAGAAATGCTGACATCGCTCAGTCTCATTATTATTTTTGCCATCATTGCAAATTTTATCGCCAAGCAAATTGTGGTACGCGGTATTCGAAAGCTCGTATCTAAAATGGCCTTTAGCCATAGTCAAATTTTGTCAGAACATAGTGTGATTAAACGCTTTGCTAACATTGTTCCAGCAATTGTGATCTTAAATGGCATAACTACAGTCCCACATTTATCTGTGAAATTTACTTCAATCGTACAGATGGCTTGTCAGGCTTTTATCTTCTTGACCATTGCTTTGGCAATTTCTGAATTACTGAATATTTTTAATCTGATTTACCAACGTAATCCAAAATCTAGAAACAAACCGATTAAAGGCTATTTGCAGTTGGTCAAATTGATCATTTTTTTGGTGTGTGGCCTGATGATTTTAGGTACCTTCCTGAAAAAAGATGTATTTACATTACTCGCAGGCTTTGGTGCTATGGCGGCCGTGCTCATGTTGGTTTTTCAGAACACCATTTTGTCACTGGTGGCTTCGGTACAAATTTCTTCTTATGATATGGTGCGAATTGGTGACTGGATTGAGATGCCGTCGCTTAATGCAGATGGCGATGTCATTGATATGTCATTACATACCATAACCGTGCAGAACTTTGATAAGACTTTTACCACGATTCCAACCAATAAATTGGTGACTGATACCTTTAAAAACTGGCGTGGTATGGCTCAGTCAGGTGTTCGTCGTATCAAACGCTCGCTTTATATTGATCAAAGCTCTATTCATTTCATGACACAGGATGAGCAAAACAAACTCAAAGAATTTTTATTGCTAGATCAATATCTTGATCATAAGCATGAAGAGCTTGCTCAGTTTAATCAGCAACTTTCAAATCAATCGAAATATAATCAGCGCCGTTTAACCAATCTTGGGACCTTTCGTGCCTATGTAGAATTCTACTTACAACAGCATTCAGGCATTGCCCAACACCAAACGATTTTGGTGCGTCAGTTACAACCCACGAGTGAAGGCATACCTTTAGAGATTTATGCTTTTAGTAAAACAATTGCATGGAAAGATTATGAAGCGATTCAATCTGATATCTTTGACCATCTGATTGCAATCACACCCGAGTTTGGACTTAAAATCTATCAAGCCCCTTCTAGTGCCGATTTTAAAGCCCTCGTTCAACCAAATGCCGATAAAAGCTAAGAGCTAAACTTTCCTCTCCCCATGTATATTCAAAGAAGAAATTCTGCAAATTTAAAAAGTCACAATGGCTTTTGAATATACATGGGGCTATCGGTTACCCCCCCTCTACTTCCGCAATTACTTTAGATCATGCGATATAAGGAATAAAAGCGAATCAGATAAATGCGCTAATCGCTCGATTCCTTAAAAATATAATTCATCCGAAACAACTAAATATAATTACAACTAAATATAATTAAAAAATCAGAACAAATACTATACAAATGTAGACATTTTTAGATACTATTTGTTAACAGTTGCATAAAAACGCTTCTAAAATAGGAACTTGATCATGGAAGGCCCCAATCAACCTTCTCGGAAATCAGTTAAAAACGAATCACAATTACTCATAGAATCGATGAATCGCACTTCTGCCAAACATACGCTCATACAGGCAGAAGCATGTGACCTAGAGAATCGTGTCCGTATTGAGCGTGCTTTATCCGACCCGATTGCACGTATTCCGGCACAGTTTAAAAATGCTTATTACAAATTTTTGTACTACAACCAGAAAGACTATTTAAAGCAGGTCAACTATTTCGCTCAATTGGCTTTTTTAATCTATTTTTGGGCAGATCGCTATGTCCTGCCAGACGTAGAAATGCTTTCAGGTGTCATTCGTATCATTGCAATTATTGGTGCATTTAGTCTGAATTATATTCTGTTTAAATATATCAAACAGATTAAATTGCTCGATTTAATATTACCACTAGCGACTTGCCTTTCTGCAATCCTCTGGTTTGAGATATTACTTCAGTCGAAAAATGAACTGGTTCATAGCTATCAATATGCTGCCATTATTTTGATTGTATTGGGTAATTTAAGTATTCATGTGCATTTTCGCCCTTCTATCATCACCTCAGCCATGATCACGGCAGCGATCCTTTTTGGCGCATGGCGCATTAATGATTTTGGTGATTTTACAATATTTTTATTGGTGTACGTTCCTGTGCTGCTGTTCAGTATGTATATCTGCTGGAACTCTACGCTCAACTCTCGTAAAACGTTTCTAAGAGCGCTGCTAGATGACTGGAACTTTCATACCCTGCGCAAAATTGCCCATACGGATGAATTGACCCAGTTAAGCAATCGTCGCCAATTTGTACATGCTGCAAATAAAAAAATCCAAGAAACCCCGATGACGGTCTGTACCAGTCTGTTGATTTTTGATGTCGATCATTTTAAAACGATTAATGATCAATACGGACATGATGTCGGCGATCAAGTGTTATGCCAAATTGCTGAAATTGCACGGAAAGAAATGCGTTTTTACGATATATTGGCGCGTTTCGGGGGTGAAGAATTTATTGTACTTTTGCCTTATACCGTCCCAGAAGATGCATTAAAAATTGCTGAACGGTTAAGACATAAAATGGAACAACATCAATTTCATATGGATGGTCAATTGGTGAAATTTTCGATCTCCATTGGTGTTTCCAAAATTGACCCTGACCACGCCAAACTTGATCAGTTAATTAAACAGGCCGATATTGCTCTATACGAAGCAAAACGCCAAGGTCGTAATCGGGTTGTACATTTTAATTCTATGAACTTTTGCAGCCAAGCTTTTAAGTAAATAAACAAATCAAAATGGAGAAAAAACAGCGAATCCATTACACTCAGAGCTGAAGAAAGAAAGATTAATTACAGCAAAATTCTCAGGTTATCTGCATGCTTAAATGGTTTGAAAATTTAGTTGACGCTTATCCTGAACAGGACTTGAATAAACCATTGCCGACAAAATTTTTCCCCTTTGTATGGCAAGCTGCGACGGGTGTAAAAAAATACCTATTGTTATTGGTACTCTGTACAGCAGGTGTAGCGAGTTTTGAAGCACTGCTTTATTCCAAAATTGGCGAATTAGTCAATTGGATCAGTAAGTCTCAACCTGAAACCTTTTTACAGCAGCACCAGACGAATCTGACCATTTTAAGCTTTATTTTATTGGCAAATATCTTCTTTTCTTGCCTTCAAACGATTATTAAACATCAGATTTTATACAGTACCTTTCCAATGCGCCTACGTTGGAGATTTCATAACTTATTACTGAAACAAAGTTTAGATTTCTTCCATAACGATTTTGCAGGCCGTTTATCTGCCAAGGTTATGCAAACTTCACTGGCTGTACGTGAGTTTTGGATTATTCTTGGTGACATGTTGGCCTATGTCTTCATTTACCTGATTTCTATCACCGTGATTTTAGGTGCTATATCGCCACTGTTAATTATTCCGTTATTACTTTGGCTGGCTTTATTTATTGGTTCTGCATGCTATTTCATCCCAAAATTAAGCAAAATTTCAAATGAACAAGCCAATGCACGCGCAGTAATGACTGGTCGTGTCACCGATGCCTACACCAATATTCAAACGGTGAAATTGTTTGCCCATGCAGGCCGTGAAAGCCAATATGCCAAAGCCTCAATGAAAGAATTTATGGTGACGGTGTATAAGCAAATGCGACTTGCTGCAAAATACAACATCGCGACGAATTTGCTGATCATTGTTTTATATGGTGGCGTACTTGGAACAGCCGTTTGGCTCTGGATGGATGGTCAAGCTGAGCTTGGGGTCATTGCAGCAGCGACCGCCATGATTTTAAAACTCAGTAGTATTTCCGAGTTTATGATGTGGCAAACATCTGCCCTATTTGAAAATGTCGGGACCATTCAAGATGGGATGAAAACCATGGGCCGCCCAATTCATATTCAAGACAAAGCTGATGCAACCGACTTAAAAGTACAGCAAGGCGAAATTAAATTTGAAGATGTCAGTTTTGCTTATAATGATAAAAAGGTCATCAATCAATTTAATTTAACCATTCGACCAGGTGAAAAAATCGGTATAGTCGGGCGTTCAGGTGCCGGAAAATCGACATTAATTCAACTTTTACTCCACTTTTACGATATCAACCATGGTCGTATTTCGATTGATGGCCAAAATATAGAAGATATTACCCAAGATAGCTTAAGAAAAAATATTGCTTTGGTGACCCAAGACACCTCGTTATTGCATCGCACGGTTGAAGAAAATATTAAATATGGCCGCCCGAATGCAACAGATGAAGAAATGTATGATGCAGTGCGTAAAGCGAAAGCTGATGAATTCATTCCTCAATTGATCGATTTACGTGGCCAACGTGGCTATGACGCATTTGTCGGTGAACGTGGCGTAAAATTATCAGGTGGTCAGCGTCAACGTATTGCGATTGCTCGAGTATTTTTAAAAGACGCACCGATTTTAATTTTAGATGAAGCCACAAGTGCGCTCGATTCAGAAGTCGAAGCTGCGATTCAATCGAGTTTAGATGATTTGATGCAAGGCAAAACTGTGATTGCCATTGCGCATCGACTCTCAACAATTGCGCAAATGGACCGATTGATTGTTTTGGATCAAGGACGTATTGCTGAGCAAGGCACCCATGAAGAGCTTGTCGCTTTGAATGGTATTTATGCACACTTGTGGCAGCGTCAAACCGGTGGATTTTTAATAGAACAACATAAAGTAGAATCAAAGGAAGATGAAAATGCTGTATCTGGAAGACCTTAAAGTTGGTGATCACTTTAGCAGTCGTGAATATGAAATGACTGTTGAAGAAATAAAAAAATTTGCCAACGCTTATGATCCTCAGGAATTTCATACAGATGAAGTCAAAGCCCAACAGCACCCGATCTTTCAAGGGCTAGCGGCAAGTGGTTGGCATACTGCTGCTGTAACAATGCGCTTATGGACTGAATGTTTCCCTGTGGCTTATGGCTTAATTGGCTCTGAATCAAGTCTGCGTTGGCCGCGCCCAACACGTCCGGGGGATAAAATTCGTGTAGAAGTTGAAATATCTGCAATTACTCCGTCGAAAAGTAAGACAGACCGCGGCATTGTGACCTATGTTACTCAAGCGCTCAATCAGCACAATGACGTTCTTTATATGTCTACGACCAAAATTGTGGTCTTTTCCAAAGATTTTAAATCGAATTAATCCTTAACGGCCTACTTTACAACGCTAAGGTAGGCCGCTATAAATAATTGAGCCTAGTCAGTTTGTCCAACAATTTTTGTGGGATACAACACAGAATCATGCCAATATAAGCTTGAACAGAAGAAAAACCCGCATTGCAACGGAACGCTATGAAAACAATTAATTCCCGTCAGGATCAGGGTATTCCCGGAGTATATGGATTGCTCCTATTAGATGTGGTCTCTCGATGGGGCTACACTGCAGAGACATTATTTAGTCCCTTCGGATTAAACAGCGAACAATTGGCTGAACCAGATTTCCGTATTCCAACACCCATCGCCAATCAATTGGTAGAGCACGCACTACGATTAACTGGTGAGCCAACTCTAGGTTTTCATTTGGGCAACCAAATGCGCATCTCAATTCATGGTTTTATTGGCTATGCCATCATGACGGCGAAGGACATAACCGATGCCTTAGTCTTGGCAAACCGTTTTATTCAGTTACGCATGCCCTTTTTACAGCTTTTTTTCTCGACATTTGGAACCAAAGCGACTGTTCAACTACAAACCGACGTGACGATTGAGCCTTTACGTACTGAGATTTCAATTGCCTTAATTTTTGGCATGATCAGCATGGGCAAAGCAATTACCGGTGTGGATTATTCTGCTGGTGAAATTGATTTTGATTTTCCTCAACCTGAAGGTTTTGAGCGGTTTATTGCAAAATATCCACGCCACCAATTTAGATTTGATCAGCCACATCTCTTACTTAGTTTTGATAAGCAATATTTAACCAATAAATTGGTCCATGCAGACCCGATTGCCAGTCAAATTGCGATTAACCAATGTGAAGCTGAACTCTCAGCTTTGGGCGAACGTCACCGTATTGCCATGCGCGTTCGTGACATTTTAACCAACTCCGAACAGCACTATCTAAGTATCGAAAGTGTTGCTGAACGGCTACACATGTCCGATCGAACCCTTAAACGCCAACTTGCTGCCGAAGGGACTTCATTTTCAACATTGGTTGACGAAGTTCGCTACCGTCATGCTACTTCGCTCCTGTCACGAACTGATTTTACCTTAGAGCAAATTGCTGATGAATTGGGCTATAGCGATGTCGCCAATTTTAGCCGTGCTTTTAAGCGTTGGAGTGGTCGTAGCCCAAGCAATTGGCGTAAAGATCCGTACTTATAAGTCTTTTGTTTTAAGTAAAAAGCATGTATAACTCATGCCAAAAATGAATTTAATGGATTTAAGGAGTTATCAATGAATCATCCTTCAGATTTAAAGTACGCAAGTACACATGAATGGGTGCGAATTGAAGGTGACCTTGTTGTTACAGGCATTTCTGATCATGCACAAGACGCATTGGGTGATTTAGTTTATGTTGAAGCACCAGATGTTGGTCAACATATCACTGCTGGCGAACAAGCGGGTGTGGTTGAGTCGGTAAAAACCGCTTCTGATATTCATGCTCCGGTTTCTGGTGTGGTTGTTGAAGTCAATCCAGACCTTGAAGATGATCCAGATTTTGTAAACGATGCGCCTTATAGCAAAGGCTGGATTTATAAAATTAAACCAGACAATATGGCTGATGTAGATGCTTTATTGACCAGCGAACAATATGAAGCTGGCCTGTAAATATTTCTAATATCTAAAAAATCAGCCCTCAGGCTGATTTTTTTATTTCAATATGATGGCTGAATTGGCTTATATACCATTTGCATGAATATGCAGCTTATATTTCTTCCGAAACTTCGGTACTTTCAGGTTCTTCTTTCTTTTCTTCAACCATACTAAACGATTGCGCAGCCGCTGAAGTACCATTTGCACGTGAACTTTTCAGTTTAATTTGCAAACGTAGTTCATTGGTTGAATCAGCATTTCTTAAGGCTTCTTCATAAGAAATTGCGCCGTCATTATATAAATCAAATAAAGCTTGGTCGAAAGTTTGCATCCCAAGTTCACGAGATTTTGCCATGATCGCTTTTAATTCATGAAACTCACCTTTCAAAATCAAATCTGAAATAAGCGGCGTGTTTAACATAATTTCAACGGCTGCACGGCGTCCTTTACCATCTTCAGTCCGGATTAAACGCTGCGAAACAATCGCTTTCATATTGCTCGATAAATCCATAAGCAATTGATTTCTTCGCTCTTCTGGGAAAAAGTTAATGATTCGATCTAGGGTTTGATTGGCATTATTTGCATGTAGCGTACCTAAACATAAATGCCCTGTTTCAGCAAAGGCAATCGCATGTTCCATCGTCTCGGTGTCACGAATTTCACCGATTAAAATCACATCTGGCGCTTGTCGTAGTGTATTTTTTAAGGCGTTATGCCACGAATGACTATCTACACCAACTTCACGATGCGTAATCATAGATTTTTTATGTTTATGAACATATTCCACTGGGTCTTCAACAGTGATGATATGGCCTGCACTATTTTCATTTCGATAATCAATCAGCGCCGCTAAAGAGGTTGATTTCCCCGAACCTGTACCGCCAACCACTAAAACCAAACCACGTTTTTCCATAATCACGTGCTTAAGCGAAGCCGGTAATTTAAGCTTTTCAAAATTTGGAATTTCTGCGCTAATGGTACGAATGACCATACCTACATGTAACTGTTGCTGAAATACATTGACACGAAAACGTGAAACGTTTGGCACACTAATCGCAAAGTTACATTCTAGTTCTTTTTCAAACTCTTTGCGCTGCTTCTCATTCATCAAACTATAGGCGAAAAGCTTTGTTTTCTCAGCATCAAGGGCTTGCTGCCCAAAGGGTTTCATCATGCCTTGATGTTTAATACTTGGTGGAAAATCTGCCGTAATAAATAAATCAGAACCACCATATTCAACCACTTTTGTTAACATGTGGAACATAAAACGGCGTGCTTCTTCCAGCAATTCAGCAGTGTACATCAACTTCCCCAATATAAAATTTCAAACACCCAAGTACAGATTTTCATTATTTCTGGCGCTGTATTGGGCTTAGACATTATTGTGCATAAAAAGTGTGACTCACTCAAACATAAAATACTGAATTATCAGTATATATTTTAAATATATAGGCCATATTTCAATTTTTACGTCACAGTTTACAATAAAGTAAATTTCAAAATAAAAGCCTTAGAACAATCAATATTCTAAGGCTTTGGGCTAAATCAATTCAGACTGAGTATGCTCTGGATTGTTAAGCACTACGTTTGATTTGTGATGCACGAAGTTCATTCGCAACCTGTTGAATTAAATCAATGGTTTTGTCCCAACCTAAGCATCCATCTGTTACAGATTGACCATAAGTCATGTCACAACTAATTTTTTGATTACCATCCACTAAATGACTTTCTAACATCACACCACGCACTTGGGTATGCTCACGCTCCGCCACAATTGTACGTAATACTTCAGGTTGCTTCATTGGATCTTTATGGCTATTACCATGACTACAATCGATCACTAAAGCTGGTAAATCGCCTTTTGCTTTACTGCGAATTTTGTCTATTTCAGCCAAACTATAATTTGGACCTGTATTAGAACCACGTAAAATCAAATGTGCTTGCGGGTTGCCAACGGATTCTAAAATACACGGTAGGCCGGCTTGACTCATACCTAAAAACTGGTGTGGATGCGAAGCAGATTCAATGGCATCTAAAGCAATTTGGATTGAGCCATCTGTTCCGTTTTTGAAACCAATACTGTATGGCATATGACTCGAGATTTCACGATGAATTTGTGATTCGCTGGTACGCGCACCGATTGCACCCCAAGCCAAAAGGTCATCAAAATAACCCGTCGCCATTGGGCTTAAAATTTCAGAGGCAATTGGCAAACCCATTTCAATAATTTGTAAGTACAGCTCACGTGATTTTTCTAAGCCCAACTGCATATTAGATGATCCATCTAAACTTGGGTCATACATATAGCCTTTCCAGCCCACTGTAGTACGTGGTTTCTCAATGTATGCGCGCATCACAAGAAAAATTTGATCTGAAACCTGTGCCTGTAATTGTTTTAATTTTTCAGCATATTCCAACGCAGCAATCGGATCATGGATTGAACATGGACCTGTAATAATCATTAGACGCGGGTCTAGACCTGTCAAAATATTTTGAATAGTTGCACGATGTGCAGCAATTTGTTCTGCAGCATGAACTGATAAAGGTAATTGTTGTTTCAGTTGATGTGGCAAGCTCAAAAGCGTTTCTTTTGGCCGTGTAGATTTCTGAATTTCTGAATTTTGAGTTTGTTGTAAAGCTGTATTTAGCGCATTCATTGGTTCTATTCCTTTGGACTGTACGTATAAACAGTCCGATCTTTTATCTGAGCGTTATGGGACTTTGGGACTTCAAGGCTTTAGACATAGACTGACTAAAGTAAAACCAATAACCGTTGCTAAAATATGAATTATTTACTGTAAACATGAGATTTCTCCAAAAATATTATAAAAATCAAGACATAAAAAAACCTGATCAGGGTTGCCGATCAGGTATAAACTTGGTGGGCAACCTTTTTCATGCCCGAACGCGTTCAGGCAATTATCTAAACTGCCAGAAGTAATAATATGCGTTTGAGATTAAAGGTTGCTTTAACATCTTGATTTCATCAAAAAGTATCTGTCTGAAAATTAAAATACGCTGTATTCATCGGTTTGACAATAGTTTTTTGCTATTTTGTTGTATTAAATAACGCTGCTGTAAATAATTGCGACCTATTTTTAAAATTTGATGTGTTGATTAATAAATGAACATTTATTAGACTGCACAACATTAGGCTGTCTTAAGCTTTTTTCCATTTATTTTTAATTCGAGTATTTGCCAATGAAGTAAGCCCTGTTTTTTTCATCATCAAATCCATTTTTTTGATGTGCAAACACATGGCTAATGACTTCGACTGCATTTTCTCAAATATAGTCTTTTTTATAGAATAAAATTAGTTATTTGTATTGCGCATCTTTGCTATCGCAAGGTGCATCTATGACTCAAACGGCTTGTACAATTTCCAAATTAAGCTTGGAATATCCATCAAAAACACTTTTTAAAAACCTGAAATTTAACCTCAATCAACAGCAACTTTCGGCATGTATTGGTCGCAATGGTTTAGGAAAATCCTGCATCCTTAAAATCTTACATGAGCAAAATCTGAAAGATCTCCCCTATGAAGGTGAAATTTTATGGAATGTACTAAATGCCTATTTATCACAATTTTCTCGACTAGAAGCTGACACGATTGCTTCTGCACTCGGTGTTGAAGACTTATATAACGCATTTCAACGTATCGAAATAGGCAGCGCAAGTTTTGAAGACTTTGAGCTGACTGAAAACCAATGGCACCGTCCTGCACTATGGCAGCAACAACTTAAGCAAGCTTCACTACCAACAGATTTAAATTTCCCAGTCGCTCAGCTGAGTGAGGGGCAAAAAACCAAATTGGCATTGTGTGCATTATTTTTAAAAACTGACCACTATTTACTTTTAGATGAACCTAGTAACCATTTAGATGCATCCTCACGCTTATGGCTCATCGATCGTTTAAAAAACCATCCTGCGGGTGCATTCGTCGTCAGTCATGATCGAGAATTGCTGCAACATGTAGAGCATATCTATGCTTTAAATGAGTTTGGACTCAGTCATGTTACTGGCAACTATGAAGACTACGTTCAACAAAATGATCTGCAAAATAAAGCCTTACAGCGTAATGCTATGCAGCATCAGCGTGAGTTAAAACAACTCAAATCACAGCAACACGAAACACAGCTGAAAGCGCAAAAACGAGAACAACAAGGTCATACACTACGCAATTCGGGCTCCCAAGCTAAAGTATTACTCGATTTTAAAAAGGAACAAGCCGGTCAAAGCCTCGCGACAGTTCAAATGCAACAGCAGAAGCAATTGGAAGAAAAGAGATCTCAACTGATTCAGGCACAGCATCTACTTGAACATGTCAAAGAGCAGCAATTCGTTTTTCAACATCACGCTGAAAAAACAGGAGAAATCTTAAGAGTTAAACATTTTCATCGCAAAACATCTCAGCACCAGCCTTTCGACTTGGCCTTACAGGCAGGTGAAAAAATTCATTTAAAAGGAAAAAATGGTATTGGTAAATCAACATTTCTAAAGTATCTGAGTCAGGTCAAATCACAGTCTAGCCATGAATTATTTTTGTCTGTGCATACCCTGTATTTAGACCAAAACTTGAGTAATTTATCACCTGAACTGAGTGTTTTGGACAATTTGGCAAAGTTTAATCCTGAGGTTTCGTCAATGGAATGGCGTAATCAACTCGGTAAACTTAGAATCCGTGGTCAAAAAGCGGAACTGCCATTTCACTGTTTAAGTGGTGGTGAGCGTTTAAAAGTGACCTTGTTGGGCTTAAATTATTTAACACCGAATATTGAGCTTTTATTGTTAGATGAACCTGAAAACCACTTAGATATAGAGTCTAGAGTGTTATTGGCTCAAGCCATTCAGCATTATACAGGTGCGGTGATCCTCGTTTCACATGATGCATATTTTGTAGAATCTTGTGGCATTCAGAATAGCGTGCAATTAGTTGAATAACTCTTGCTCGCTAGATATATCTAAAAAAGCCAAAGTAGATGAACGCTACTTTGGCGAATTTACTGCTTTAGAAATCATCCATTGGAAGCATTAAGGACAATGTTGCTTAACACTACTGTGTTTTAACGCCCGATTTTCTTCATGATTTTTTGTTTAATGCGCTGCTGAACTGTAGCTGAACGTTCCTTAAGCTCGGCACGCCAGTCATTCGGCACTGAGCATTTCGCGAGGCGAACCCAAACGCTGGCAAACTGTTTGATAAAACTGGCTTCGTTGTAGTGAATACCATATTCCTCACAAACTGCTTTAATTTTAGGTGCGGCTTCTGCATAGCGGTTTGCAGGCATATCTGGAAATAAATGGTGTTCAATTTGGTGACTCAAATTACCACTGAGTATATGCAACCATTGTGTTCCACTAAAATTACTTGAGCCACGAATTTGACGGAGATACCACTCTGCTCGAGTTTCATTTTCGGTATTATCCATCTCAAAGTTTTCCGCATCTTCAGTAAAATGGCCATTAAAGATGACAGCGGAAGCCCATAAGCTACGAATTACGCTGGCTACCGCATTTCCTGCAAATACAGGAATCGCATTGGGACCTGCAATAAGCGGGAAAAACACATAATCTTTAATCACTTGGCGCTTAATTTTCTGACGTACATCGGCTGCTTCATGCCATACATCTTTCCAAGTTTTGGTTTTATACGCAATAACATCTTCTAAATGTAAACGTTGAATGCCGACATACCACTCAAAGAAAACCATGAGTTGGGCAGCCAGTGGAATATTAAAAAGGAAACGTGGCTCCCACTTTTGCGATTCACTTACACGGATTAAGCCATAGCCGACATCATGGTCCATCCCCACAATATTGGTATAGGTATGATGCACATAGTTATGGGTATATTTCCAGTCTTGGCCTGTGGCAATGGTATCCCAATCATAGTTAGCACCATTTAAGCTTGGGTCATTTAACCAATCAAACTGACCATGCATCACATTATGACCGAGTTCCATGTTCTCTACGATTTTAGAAATACCCAATAAACCCGTACCGAGTAACCATACTGGTGGAATCCAACCTGCAAACATCAACATGCCACGAGATGCGATCTCGCTATAACGGACAAAATTACGAATTTTATAAATATACGCTGCATCTTTTTCACCTACACTCTGCATGATTTCACGGCGAATTTGCTCAACTTTTTCGCCAAATTCAGCAGTTTGTTCTGGAGATAAATAACGTGACTTACTATTCGGACGAATATATATCGATTGATTCATGATGATGCCCCTGATTTGTTTTTATGCGGCTTGGGTTAGAGTTGAATACGTACAGGTGAAATTGCCTGCGTAACACATAGCTTTATTTGTGTGTTATTTGCATGATCAATTTCGCCTGTGAGTAAGTTTTTCACTGAACCCTGCAATTTCGTACACGAACAAGTATTACAAATACCCATCCGACAACCATGCGCAGGTTTTAAACCGGCTTTTTCAGCACTTTCAAGTAAGTTACCTTCTGCTAAAAAATCTTGTTGGGCTAAACTAAAAGTGACAGGTTGAGCAGGCACTGAATCATCAGCAATCATCTGAAAATATTCAGTATTTAAATATTCTGAAAGCTTAAACTCACGATACAGTTGCTCAATGCTTTGCATCATTGGCGCTGCACCACAGGCATAGCAATCTCGCTGCTTAAAATCGGGGACCATGTGGTTTAGCACCTCTGGTGAGATATGTAATTTAGTTTTCAGCGTATTAATCGCATGTAAATGTGCATGGTTTGATTGCTTCGCCAGTTGAATCAATTCATCCAAATACGCATCATCTCGATTGAAATAAATCAGGTCAACCACGCGTTCAAGCTTAATCGCTTGTTTAAACAAAGTCATGATTGAGGTAATGCCACTACCAGAAGCAAGCAGTAAAATTGGTCGATCCGAATTTAGCTTTAGGCCAAACTCACCTTGCGGTTGCGATAATTCAACAACATCACCTGTTTTTAATTGCGTCAGGCAATTGGACACTTTGCCTTGCTGTTTAACTGCAATCACCACATGACCAGATGTATTAATTTCGACGACGCTATAGCTACGTTGATGACGTACACCATCTTTGACAACTGTCACCAGAACACATTGGCCTGGTCGATAATTTGCTGCTTTAAAGTTGTGATTCGCTAAAAAACTCAGTTCATAAAACCCGATCCCCACACAACGTGATTTGACCAATTGTGCTTTTACACGTTTGTAAGCCCAAATTGCATCAAATTTTTCTGCAATAAAATCAATAAAATCTTCCCGAATCCACTCAGGCTTGTAACTTGTAGTTGTCATTTTTTGCCTCGGATAATGCATTAATATACATTCGTTTTCAAATTATGCTTACCTTATGTTTAGTGCTAATTTCCCACCATGTGAATTCGGGACAAAATCTATCATTTGGCATTTTTTATCATTTTATGTCTAACAATCTGTCACTTTTTGCAAATCCTAATTTGAAGTTTTGATTTGTTATAACGACACAAATAAAAAAACTAGGCAAAAGCCTAGTTTTTAAATAGTGAAAATTAACGCATTAATATTTAAATCAAAGTTTAATCTTCAAAATGTACAACAGAGCGAATTGATTTACCTTCATGCATTAAATCAAAGGCTTCATTGATTTTATCCAGCCCCATGGTATGGGTCACGAATGGTTCAAGTTTGATCTCGCCTGACATGGCTTCTTCTACCATACCCGGTAATTGTGAACGACCTTTAACACCACCGAAAGCAGTGCCTTTCCAAGTACGACCTGTAACCAATTGGAATGGACGGGTTGAAATTTCTTGACCTGCACCTGCCACACCAATAATCACAGATTGCCCCCAACCACGGTGAGCACATTCCAAAGCAGAGCGCATCACATTGGTATTGCCAATACATTCAAATGAATGGTCGACGCCCCAACCCGTCATTTCTACAATCACTTCTTGAACTGGACGATCATAATCTTTTGGATTAACAAAATCCGTCGCGCCAAACTCTTCAGCCAGTTTGAATTTGTCAGGATTGGTATCTACCGCAATGATACGACCTGCTTTAGCTTTTTTAGCACCTTGTACCACAGCCAAACCAATTCCACCTAAACCAAAGACTGCAACTGAATCACCTTCCTGAACTTTAGCGGTATTTTTAACTGCACCTAAACCCGTTGTTACGCCGCAACCCAACAAACACACATGCTCATGGTTCGCTTCAGGGTTAATTTTTGCCAAAGACACTTCTGCAACCACAGTATATTCAGAGAATGTTGAACAGCCCATATAGTGATAAATCGGCTGACCATTATAAGAAAAACGTGTTGTACCATCCGGCATTAAACCTTTCCCTTGTGTTGCTCGTACAGATACACAAAGATTCGTTTTACCCGATTTACAGAATAAACATTCACCACATTCTGCGGTATAAAGCGGAATAACATGATCACCTGGTTGCACTGAAGTCACACCTTCACCGACTTCAACCACAACACCTGCACCTTCATGCCCTAAAATTGCTGGAAATACGCCTTCAGGATCATCACCCGACAATGTAAATGCATCTGTATGACACACACCTGTATGGCTAATTTTGACTAAAACCTCACCTGCTTTAGGTGGAGCCACATCAATTTCCACAATTTCTAAAGGCTGACCCGGTCCAAAAGCAACGGCTGCACGTGATTTCATGTCTAAAAACATCCTGTATGGCTTATATTAACAGATGAGTTACAGTAACCTCTTTTTAAGCCTAGATACAACCTTAAAACATGATGTTATGATGAATTTTTCAAGGAATGATTAATGCTATTCGAATGATACAATTACGTGAAATAAGTTGTACTGTCGGTTTAACTGTTTCGATCAGCCTATTAACTGGATGCAGCTTACCTAGCAATCAGTCAAAAAAAGATGTCCCTATACAATCGCATGCAGAAAAATGGATTACGTCTGCTACAGATTTAGAAAAATTAGAACAAAAACAAACAGCTTATCTAGCCTTAGATGATGCCTTCTTAAGCATTGCTTCTCGCCTACATTTGATTCGAAATGCAAAATACACCATCGATTTGCAATATTATATTTGGGAAAATGATGCTATTGGGCATCTGATGTTTCAAGAATTACTGCATGCCGCTGACCGCGGAGTAAAAGTAAGGCTACTAATTGATGATCAAAACGGGACGAAACTCGATCCGACCTTACAATCCCTTTCAGCTCATCCCAACATTTCAATCAAACTGTTTAATCCCTATAAATTCAGAAAATTACGTGTCATTGATTATGCATTTCGCTTAAAGCATATTAACCATCGTATGCATAATAAATTAATTGTTGCCGATGGTTTTATAGGCGTAACTGGTGGTCGTAACATCAGTAATGAATATTTTGATGCCAGTGAAAGTTTTCAATTTACAGATTTGGATATCCTTTTCTATGGGGAAGCCATTCAACAAGCCAATCAAGTGTTTTTGAACTTTTGGAATGATGATTTAAGTTATTCTGTTCAGCAATGGATTGGTGCAGGTACAAAAGAAGACTTAAATCAATTAAGACAAACGTACCAAGAAAACTCTACAACGTTGAATAAAGATCAACAGCGCATTAACTATGCACAGCAACAACTGGCGGCTCAGCTTAAACTAAGACCGGTGAATTGGGCCGAAGCACATTTCATTGCGGATAGTCCGAATAAAATTCGTGGTGAGGCTAAAGAGCAAGAATTAATTTATAACCAATTTTCGACCTTGATGGGACAGCCCAAGGAACGCATGGAATTGGTTTCAGCTTATTTTGTTCCCACGCAACAAGGAACTGACTTTCTAACGGGTCTTGCAGGTAAAAATGTAGAAGTCCGTGTGTTAACCAATTCATTTTTAGCCAATGACGTCGCTGTCGTTCATGCGTTTTATCAAAAATATCGCAAAGACTTACTCAAAAATGGCGTGAAACTATATGAATTTAAACCTTATATAGAGCGTTCAAAACGCACATGGTATGAGGTCATGACCGGAAATATCATCCCTGCGAAAGGCAAAAATGCCTCTAGTTTGCATGCAAAATTTTTCGATATTGACGGTATGGTGTTTATTGGATCGTTTAACTTTGATCCACGTTCCGCAAATTTAAATTCGGAAGTTGGTTTAGTCGTTAAATCTGATCGATTACAAAACGATATTTCGGCGGCATTAAACCAGTATTTACCGCAAATTGCATATGAATTAAAACTGGATAAAAACGGCGAAATCATTTGGTTAGAGCATCAAAAAAATGGAAAAATCAAAACCTATACCCATGAACCCGAAACAACTCGATTCCAACGATTTAGCATAAAAGCAGTGTCATACCTCCCGATTGAATGGATGATGTAATGACAATGTACTGCTAATTGGTTAGGTTTTTCTCATCGATAAGATCTAATAGGAACGATTTAAGCAGTTTCAAGCAACTCAATAATGCTCTTGTTCAGTCTCGTTTATATGAGTGCTGGCTTTTGAAAATAACCAAACCATTGATTTCGCCAAGAAATTCCACTTGCCCATAATTGGCTGCTTTAAGCGCTGCTAAATGTTCCTCAACTGACATATACAACTCATGGTTTTGCTGTGCATGTGGTGCATATAAATGATCACATACAAAATACACGCCTTGTGTGTTTAACAACGTTTTTACAGTCCGATGAAACTCTGCTGCATACGCCTTATGTCTCAATTCATGTAAGGCCTGATGAATAATAATCACATCAAAGGTGCTGTTTTGATTAAATTGAATTGATTCTTCCCAAGCAGATTGTTTGAAATCCCCTGTTATAAAATTACATTTTAAGCGTTGCGCTGCACTTAGTTTTTCTTTTGCCAAGTCATGCATAGCTTCGGAGAAATCAAATGCAGTGTAGTGAATATTTGGACAATGATTGATTAAAAAATCAGCCAAATAACCCGGACCTGAACCGAGTTCAAGTACACGGGCATTCGGGTTGAAAGCCAAAATAGAGTCAATATACATTTGAAAAGATGTCATAACGCCACGGACGTTTAAGATTGACTTCAGCGGCCCATTGTTTAGCTTCGATTGGATCTTTTAAGTCTATAGGGCTGGGCACATCGTTTATGTGTATATTATTTTCGCAATTCATTTTTCTTAGACTTAATTTAGATAGATTGAATGCTATTTATACATAAAATATCTCAATAAAAGCAAAGGTTTTACTCACACTTGATGATGCTTTAACATCCAACGCTTATTTTGTTTTATCTCCCCCTAAAGTTTTCTAATGCAATTTTTTGATTTAAGCCGCCAATTTAATTTAAGTGATATTTTAACGCCTTTTACAACACTTCCCGAACTGGGTCATCAAGAATGGTTTTTGTCGAAAGTTCGGGTTGAGCATGACTGCTTATCTGACAATGACATGATTGAAGGCCAAGCTGTGCTTAAATCTAATCACAATATCCAAATTGAGTTGGAATGGTTAATTCAAGATACAGGTCATGAATTACAGCTCTTATTTAAAGGCATTGAAACTGCAGCTAGCGAAGAAACTTTGGTGATCGTGAAAGGCGCACAAATTGTAGATGATGCAAACAAAAAAGTTTCATCTCAGACACTGAGTTTATGGATCGATGGCACTTTACTACCTATGCTGCCGAATATTCGCAAAGAAATTAAAGCGCGTTTAAACCTTTGGGATTATGTTGAATATGATGGCTAAGAAGTTGATGTTTATCCATTATTAAGATGCCACGTTTTAATCATTGAATGTTTGCCTGTTTAAATAAGAAATTTTATTCAAGGCATTTCATAAATTCGAAAACTTACTTAAAGGAAGCCTATATCTTTAAATAAGCTTTGGTAGGCTTCGGCTTTTTTTTCCAATGCTAGTGGATAAGCTCTAGATGATGACGGCATACGGTATAAAGTCAAATCTCTGCCTGCAAATTCGGTACGAACAGCATGCCCAATGTGTGGTTTTTCAGTATTTTCTGGCATCGAGAGCATCAAAGTATCAGTCGCCTTGTCTCCCGTCGTCATAATACTGTGGCAATTCGGCATCTGTGTAAGCAGCTTCGCAATGTCGGTTGGCTGATAGATCTGTAAAAACTTGTCTGATGCATTGCCTTTCAAACGAATCACTTGATAGGCCGTATCAAAAATGCCTATACCTTTTTCATTTAAAAAATCTCGAATGAGCTGTTCTCTAAAAGTTTTGCTCTCTAGATTGAGAAAATGATTTTTATCCTGAAAAAAACATAGGCCAAAGATTTTCCACATGTCATTTTGGAAATTTGGATAGTAAAAATCCATTTTCCAGCGTGTTTTGGGTGGTGGAAAACTCCCTAGCATCAAGAGTTTCCCATTTGATGGCAAAAATGGCGCTAATGGATGCGTTTCAATTTGCGGATTCACGTCTGAAATATCTTTGCTCATGTAAATTTAACTTCGCCCAGTGGTTGAATCATAAAATGTCTATGAAAATTGTTCAGTGATGTGTTTCGCTATTATTTCAGCCCATAACTGATAAATTTCTTTGCTCGGGTGAAAGCCGTCTTTTGCCATTTGTAAATTTTTTTCACGATATTCTTGTAAATCGTATTCAATTAGCCTCGTATTAGGCTTTGTTTTAATAAAATTTTTTAACAGCGCATTCATTTTCTGAGAATATTGTCCAAACAGCCATGACAATGGAAACGGTAAAGCTGGAAACTCATCCATTGGTGGCACACCTGAAATGATCAATAGCTGTGGTTGAAACTTTTCCTCGACAGCTTGATATAAGCGCTGCTGGAGCTTCAACCACTGGTCTGGTTGTTTTAATGCTGTGACATCATTGACACCAACAGAGCTGATCACGACATCAAAGTTCTGCGTTGTGACATTATCCAAAGCATTGATGATTTGCTGGCTATTATGACCCGTTGTGGCTTCAAGGCAATAGTGAACTTGATAATCAGGCGATAAAATTTTAAGTAATTGTCCCAATAACGCATCCGACTGATGCTCGACGCCGACACCTGCAGCCGCTGAGTCACCAAGGATCAATACCGATAAGGGCCGATTACCCTGACCACCCATCCCACAACGTTCTCCCATCGGTTCTGCTAAACGTGGGGTATTTTTTTTCACACGGTAACCTTGGATCAGTAACGCAGGTAACAGCAGCAGTGTCGATACTTTGAGTAGCATAATATTCGGGCAATGATTTAAACCTTATCGTCTTCATTATTTTAAGTGGTTTATAAAACAAAGCATTGACTCTATTGTTATTTTTCTACATTTTTTTTAGTTAAAAGCGTCATTCTGCGGCATATTGCTAGTTTTTTATATTAATAATGATTATCATTTATTGGTTTTCATCCTACCTATTTTATTATTTCAATGAAAAAACTTTCCCCATTTTTTTTAGCTTGCTTTATGAGCGTTGCTGTTTCTTCTGCTTTTGCCCAAACTCAAAATTCACCCGCCGATACAACAGAAAAAAAACATTTCCCCTATGCTGCTGCATGTGAAGATGTCAAAGCGCAAAGCCAAATATTATTAAACCTACAACATCAGTTAAATCAAAATCCAAAACAACGTGCTCAAATACTTGAAGATTTTTGGAAGCGTGTAGAGCTTATAGGTACACCAATCATTGAAAACTATGATGAAAAACATGACCGTATAATTTTTTTATGGAAAGGTGCGCAGCATAATGTACGCCTTATTGGTGGCCCGAGTAATGACCATGAATGGTTAACACGCCTACCAAATACCGATATTTGGTTTAAAGAATCGATTATTGATCATCGTTATATTGGCAGTTATAGCTTTGCTGTCGACTTACCGAACTTAGAAGGTTATCTGTCAAATTATTGTCCGCATCTGAATCCTAAACTTAAAGAATCAAGAACGCAGCGTCGTGCTGTGATACAAGTACAACGCATTGATCCTTTCAACAAAAACACTTATCTCGCAAGTGATGACACATCAGGCTTGCGTAATGAAAATTTAGTGGCGCTTAAAGATGCCCCGCCTTTTATTGATCCAAAACAATATCCAAATGTGCACCAGCCCCAATTACAAGAGTTTGTTCTAGACAGCAAAATTTTGAATAACTCACGTAAAATCCAAATTTACCAATCTAAAGCCAAGAAAAACCAAAGCTATATCACTGCTATATTTTTTGATGGTCAACAATATAACGAGTTGCTGAATGTTCCAAAGGCATTAGACATTTTAGTTGAACAAGGTCAACTGCCACCAATTCAAGCCATATTTGTTTCTCCACCGAACGATCAGGAACGACCTAAAGAATTAACACCAAATGCAAAATTTTCAGCATTTTTTAGTGATGAACTGATACCTTGGATTCAAAAAAATGCACCTGCAAAAGTCGATTCGAAAAAAACGGTACTACTTGGGTCAAGTCTTGGCGGTTTAAGTTCAGCTTATTTAGCCTTAGAAAATCCAAATCAAATTAGTCATGTCGTACCGTTATCTGGATCATTTTGGTGGCAAAATGCGCAGACAGACCTCCCTAATGGCATGAGTAAAATCATTCGTGATAAAACCTCACAACCTAAACAGCATTGGTTTATTACTGCCAATAGTTATGAAAGCTCTCGAAATAATAATGAACTGAGTATTTTAGAGACTTCACCTATTGTGGCAGCCGACTTAAAAAATAAAGGTCATGATGTGCATTACCAATCATATATCGGCGGACATTCCTACGCGGTATGGCAAGTTGCCTTGCAAGATGCACTCAAACATTTTTTTGCGCAAAAGTAGTTTATAAACGTTTAGATCATAAAAAAGCCCTCAATTGAGGGCTTTTTTTGAAGATGGTACTGATTTAATTCCAGCGGTTTATGCGTTTAAAGGTTCCAAAATCATTGAAACGTACACCAACTTCACGCATGACTTGGTGTGCAGTTTTTGCGGTTAGATGACGAATATAAAACGGCTCTTTGACCACAAAATGATGGATAGCATGGGTCGAACCAAAGTTAAAGCAAAATAATTGCATTGGGAACAACCACCACGGATTTAACACCTGAGTTTGTTTAATGACATCGCGTGGGTCAATATCACCATAATAATGCATATTTGAGCTGATAAATTGCAAGCAGAAAGAGCGTATAAAGTTCGGAATAATCCAAACCACAGCTAGAAAATTAATCGTTGGAATTAACTTCACTAAATTGACTGACCAACTAATACTTTGTCCTAACATTGGAGCAATACCATTCACCACATGATAAATGACAAATACATACCAAATGCCGTAATAAACAAAACTTAAAGGGAAAAATCCAGTCAGTTGAGAGAACAATGCAGTTTTACGTTCTTTTTCAGGCTGTTTTTCAATGAATGTCCTAATCATTTTGAACATTTGAAATGGGCGTAAATACACCGTCATCAATTGATCACTAATGACCAATAGACGACGTAATCCCCACGGCATGCCATTACTGATGCCCCGTTCTTCCAAGTCATATTCTGAACCTGAATACTTATGATGATTGAGGTGCAAACGACGACGTGCCCAAGGACTAATAGTATTCGGACGTGCTAACCAAACCAAGGCCAACATGAGATGGTGAGCCCACGGCGTCTTTTTAAAATACATATAATGAATCAGGTCATGTTCTAATTCATGTGTCAGTGAAGCAAACATCGCCACTAAAATCACACAAGCCCATGCCGGTAAAATGCCAACAGCAAACGCCCAAGCTGAACCCAACATTCCCAGTAGCGCAAAAATAAGGATGGCTGCGCCTATAAAGTTTTGATGTTTTAAAATGGGATATTGCTGACGTAAGTCTTCACCAGCTTTCGTTACGACAGTTCTGACTTTGTTAATTCGCTGTTGATCTGTCATATCGGAAGACATAGACATAGTACAAACCTAAAAATTAATGAACAGTTGTACATTAAAGCAAATTAAAAAAAAGGAAATCGCTATTTTGAGAACAAATCATCGTCTGTTCAAATATTCAACATTTTATTTATTTTCAATATCTTATTTATAAATAATCTGAGTATTTACTCCATTTTTTCTTTGTAAAGTCAGCTGCTTTTTATATCTTTTCATCACAGGTTTTATGTATTCCTTTTTAACCTACAGAGGATGACGAATATCATTTGAGAATAATAAAGCCCCCAAATTGGAGCTTTATTATTGCATAAAGGTTTAACCCAATTTATTCACGATCTTTAACGGCAATACTTTCATCGCAAGACCTAAAGGTAACCATGGCCATTGTGGTACATAGGCTTTAACCGGTGCTTTCTCAATTGCTTTTGCTAAAAGATGTGAACCCGTTTTTTCATCGACTTCAAATGGTAGTTTTTTCGCACCTTCATTGATCTCCGTACGAATATAACCAGGGAAAATAGTCGTCACTTTAATTGGGGTATCAATCAGCTCTGCACGAATACCTTCAGCTAGAGCAGCAACACCTGCTTTACTTGCACCATAAGCCGTTAAATGTTTAGGCATACCACGCATAGCACTCATCGACGAAATCACCACCAAATGCCCTGCATTTTGGCTACGGAAAATTTCAACCGCAGCTTCGCATTGCGCCAAAGCAGAGATAAAGTTAGTTTCAACTGTGGCGCGGTTAATTTCAAAATTACCTTTACCAATACGACGACCTTCACCGACACCTGCGTTGACAATAACACGGTCAATACTGCCAAAATCTGCTTTAAAGGCACGGAATACTTCAAACACTTGATCGTAATTTGTGACATCGAGTGTTTTCGCAATCACTTTAATACCATATTGGCTTTCCAGTTCATTTTTTAGCGTTTCTAGACGCTCTAAACGACGTGCACAAATGGCTAAGTTGTAGCCTTTTTGTGCAAACTCGCGTGCCATTCCTGCACCAATCCCTGAGCTTGCACCTGTAATTAAAATTGTTTTAGCCATGATAATTCCTTTGTTTATCTTAGATCCAAGTCAATAAATTTGGATCAACTGCTTTTATAAAATGGTGTTCATTTAAACTGAGTAATTGCGGTTCATTTCCAACCAAACGCAGTGTTGTCATACTGGTATTGGCAATGGCCCAATTAAGTGCAAATGTTTTTTCAGGACTCAACCCTAAAATTTTACCGACTGCAACGGAGATCACTCCACCTGAACTAAACACAACGGCATAACGCGGTTTGGTTTCAGCCAGTTGAGTGCATAACTTTTCTAGCGCTGTTTCGACTCGACTTTTAAAATGTGGCCAAGATTCATCATATTCATGATGAAATTCTCCGCCTGTCCAACGTTCAATGGCACCTTCAAAAATTTTAGATAAATAAGCACGCGGGTTTTCATGCTTAGATACATCTTCTTTTAATAAATGCGGCTGGTTAAATCGAGGTTCATATTGAGCAAAAACTTGCTGATGATTAAATTCATTCCACGCGTCATCTGTATCAACTTGTGCTTCTGGAAAGCATTCAGCCAATGCAAGATTGGCTGTTTGTTGATGACGTTGCATGGAGCCCGCAACCACATAAGGACTTTCTTTTAAAATACGGTCGAAATACTGTCCCAGCACCTTAGCCTGTAGCTCACCGTTGGGAGAAAGCTTGTCATAGCTTTCTGCACCAAAAGAAGCCTGACCGTGCCGAATTAAATATATCGTGGTCATTTCCCTAAAATATCCTTCATTTTTTCAATATATTTTTGTGCCACATCATTGGCTTCAAGTTTTTGCAAACCGATAAGTTTTAAGGCACGAATATGTAAAGCATGGATCACAATCCAAAAATCTTTAAATGCCGGATTGTTGGTTTGTTTATGGTAGTAGCGGTAATAAATTTGCTGTGCAATTACCGCTAAACGGAAAATGCCGAACACTTCATAAAAGGTCCAGTTGTCTGTTTGTAGACCAGTTTTTTCTAAGTAATATTCAACGACTTCTTTACGGCTAAACATGCCTCTCAAGTTAGTCGGCTGACGGCGTGTCGCTTTAAAAATTGCGTTATCGCCACTTTCAACCCAATACGCCAAAGCCGAACCTAAGTCCATCAATGGATCACCAAGCGTTGCCATTTCCCAATCCAATACGCCAATCACTTGGGTAGGATCATTTGGATCTAAAATCACGTTATCAAAACGCCAATCGTTATGAATTACACAGGTTTTAGAGTCAGCAGGAATATTGTCTTTGAGCCAATTACGGACATATTTAAAAGAAGGAACATTTAAGGTTTTGGCTTTTTCATAGCGTGCGTCCCAACCCTCCACTTGACGACGACAGTATCCGTCGCCCTTACCTATTTTTTCTAAAGCGGTACCTTCATAAGGCACTTGATGCAGTTCAATTAACTTGTCGATGACGTTGGTACACAACGCTCGAACTTGAGTTTCATCAAAATTGATTTCTTTGGGTAAGTTTGCACGTGGAATGATGCCTTCTACGCGTTTCATCACGTAGAAATCACAGCCAATCACTGATTCGTCCTGACATAGTGCCACCATCTCAGGGAGTACAGGATAAAATTCAGATAATGCCTTCTGTACATTATATTCACGTGCCATATCATGTGCAGACTTGGCTTTGGTGCCTTTTGGAGGACGACGTAAGATTAAATCAGCATTGTCGTATTTTAAGCGATAAGTCCAATTTGACGCGCCACCTGAATATTGAGTGACTTCTACAGGCCCTTCTATTTCAACGCCATGTTCAATCAACCAATTTCCTACAGCACGTACATCCAGTTCTTCACCCTCACGAACTGAACCGCCTACATCGATCACTGACATGCTTTTCTTCCTAAACTTGAATCTATCATGATGATAAAAATATAATTTTCTATAGTTTTATAGCATGGACAACTCAGGGTTGCCATGCCAAATATGTGACTACAACTTGTTTATTTTTTACGGCGGCTGCTGTAACCGCACTTTGCCAATTCTAATTTAGCAATCATACCTTTATGCACTTCATCAGGGCCATCAGCTAGACGCAGTGAACGTGCTTGCGCAAAGAAACCTGTGAGCGGTGTATCTCGAGAAACCCCAGCACCACCGTGGATTTGAATCGCCATATCGACAACTTTTTCTAAGACACTCGGCGCAACTACTTTAATTGCAGAAATCTCGGTTAATGCAGCCATATTCCCTAGAGTATCCATTTTATATGCTGCATAAAGGGTCAGTAAACGTGCCTGATCAATCGCAACACGTGCTTCTGCTACGCGTTCTAAATTGCCACCGAGTTTTAAAATTTCTTTACCAAAAGCAGTACGGCTCATACCGCGGTCAATCATCAGTTCTAGCGATTTTTCAGCAGCACCAATACAACGCATACAATGATGAATACGGCCTGGGCCTAAACGACCTTGTGCAATTTCAAAACCTTGACCTGCACCGCCAATAAAGTTTGCAACAGGAACACGCACATTTGTGAAGCTAATTTCACCATGTCCATGTGGCGCATCATAGTCGCCAAACACAGGTAACATACGTTCGATTTTGACTCCAGCAGTTTCAACAGGTACTAAAACCATAGAATGCTGATGGTGACGGTCTTTGCTTTCATCTGGTGTATGTGCCATAAAAATAATAATTTTGGCATTTGGATCACCTAAACCTGAAGACCACCATTTACGTCCATTCAACACAATTTCGTCGCCTTCAACGACAGCTGTAGCTTCCATATTGGTGGCATCACTTGAAGCAACAGCAGGTTCTGTCATACAAAACACCGAACGGATTTTGCCGTCTAGTAATGGTGTTAACCACTGCTGCTTTTGTTGTTCCGTGCCATAGCGCCAAATCACTTCCATATTGCCGCTGTCTGGTGCATTGCAATTGAATACCGTGGGTGCAAGTAAACTACGGCCTGAAAGTTCTGCGATGTGTGCATATTCTTGTACAGATAAGCCTTGCCCAAGTTCAGGACAAGGTAAGAACATATTCCATAAGCCTGCAGCTTTGGCTTTATCCTTTAAAACCTCTAACTGTGCTGGCCATTGCCATTTGGTCCAATCACCACCTTGGTTCAACTCATGAACTTCTGCCCAAAACTCAGTTTCTACAGGCTCAATTTCATCTTCAATAAATTTTTTTGTTCTTTCAATATAATCTTGTGCACGTGCTGAAAGTTCAAACATGACAACATCCTTTAAATATTATGTTCTTTACGCTTTACAACACCATAACCTGAAATCTAATATGAACAAAATGATTTAATTCAATAGATGAACATGAATAGTATTCATAAAAACACCGTCATCGATATGGGTGTGTTTCACCGTATGGATATCAATTTATATCCACTTTATATCGCAATTTATGAACAAAAAAGCATTTCAAAAGCTGCAAAAATTTTGTGTATTACTCAGTCTGCAGCGAGTCATGCACTTCAACGGTTAAGACAACATTTACAAGATGACTTATTTGTACGTGCTGGAGCAAAAATGCTTCCGACGCCATTTGCCGAGCAGATTTATCCTGTAATTAAAAATGCGCTTATTGCGATTCAAAGTATTTCTATCCAAAAACAACAATTTACTCCTTCAATGGTACAGAGCTTGAAAATTGCGGTACATGATGAAATTGAACCGATCATTTTTCCCAAGTTAGTTGAACACTTTCAACAGCAACAGTTTCAGATCCAATTTTCCAGTATCAAATTAGACCGCAAAACCATTGTGGCTGATCTTGCTGCACAGCAAATCGATTTTGCGATTGACCTTGAGCAAAACTTTGGTGAAAAAATAAATTTTCAAACCTTGGTTGAAGACCAATTCGTGGTTTGTAGTCAACATCCTAAGATGGATGAATCTATTTATCTTTCTGCTCCTCATATTGGGGTTTCTTCACGACGTGCAGGTGTATTAGTCGAGGATATTTATTTAAACCGTAAAAAACACTCCAGAGAAATTTTTTTACGCTGTCAGCATTACTCTACTGCGCTACAAATTTTGGCACAGCAACCCAAGGCAATATTGACGATTCCACAAAATATTTTGACGCACTTACAGGTTGCTCCCGAACTGAATATTTTTGATGTACCTGTAGACTTGCCGAAAATTAAACTAGGGATGTATTGGCATAATGATTTGGAATTAAATTCACGGCATGTTTTTTTGCGAAGCGAAATTTCTAAAATTTTTGCTTAGGCTATTTTTATGATGATATATCATCTTGCTTAGGCTATTTACATGGATTTAGATTGAATTTGTGTGATGAAACTTGCTGTATATTTATAGATCAAATGTTGATTATTTAAGGTATTTTTAACTGACCGTCGGTTTATTCGACAGCCATAAATCATGAGTTCTTATAAAATCTAAACTCCTGTTTTTATGCGATATGACCTCGTTCATATCAATGTGTATGCTTTCAAATCTCTCCGCGAATTGGCTCATGGCGTTAGGTGCAGTACTGTGCCTGATCACAGTCTATGTTCTTTATAAAGTCACCATTTTCTTAAAGGATTTTTTCCAGCCTTTTAAAAAAGGAAAATCTTACCTCTGCCGTGTATCCGATATTAGTGATGGCGATACCCTCACCTGCTATCGGATGAATCTGAGACGTTCTAAAACCAAACTTCGCTTTGCTTATGTGGATGCGCCAGAATCGACACAAGCTTACGGTAAAGAGTCAGCCCGCCTGATCAAATCCATGGTTTATAAGAAATTTGTCCGCGTAAAAATCACTGATGTAGACCGTTATGGCCGCTGCGTTGGGGTTATTTATCGCTATCGTAAATGCATGAATGAAGAAATGGTAAAACGTGGTGCTGCGTGGGTGTACGAAGAATACATCCGTGACCAAAAGCATTTGCACTATATGATGAATTTACAAAGTAAAGCACGTAAACAAAAGAAAGGTTTGTGGAAAGCCAGTCGTCCAATGCGCCCTAAAGAGTATCGTAAATTACATAAATAACAGACCACATTACAGCATGGCTAAGGAATATTTGATGACTTAGCCATGTCTAATATTTGACCTTTTTTTACTTCGCTATACAATAATGCTGCCCTTTTGGGCATAGAAAATACATTAGATAATTAAAATTGGAATAATAATGACTGAACTTACTTCAAGCGAATTGAATCCGTTTCAACAAGATCAAAATATTCAGCCTCAAATTCAAAAAGCCGATCATCCCCTGTCTCCTGAGGGACGTTTTGGCCGCCTGTCTTATTTAGCGTGGCTATTTATCATTAGTATGATTTATACCTGCCTATTGGGCATCAGCGTCGCGCTGGGACTTTTTGCATTTTTCAATTCAGCAGAACGTAGTATTGAAGCACTTTTTAATTCATTCTTAGGACTCAGTGCAATCGCACTGATTGTCGTTTCTATTGTTGCAATGTTTGTCGCAATGATCTGCATTACGATTCGTCGTTTACATGATCTAAATAAAAGCGGTTGGCTCTGCTTAATTTTTCTCATCCCTCTGGTCGGTACCATCTTTAGCATTTATGTGATGGCTGCAAAAGGCACCGAAGGTGAAAATAAATATGGTATTAAGCGTCCAACGGAACAAACAGAGAAAGTTATTGGGTCATTGTATCTAATCCTGATGATTGTTTATTTATTGGTCATGATCCCATTGATGTTCAATATGCAGAGTATGATGAACAATTTAGAACAAGCGCAATTACAAGAACAAGCGATGATGTCTGAAGGTGAACCTGAATTAACGGATGAACAAATTGCGGCTTATTTAGAGCAAGCTGAATCAGAAGGTGAAGAACTTGCTTATGCAGATGGTGAAAGTGTAGAAATTTCAGAAAATGCAGACAGCTCAGCAGAAGATGCTGCAATTGCTGCTGCAGAAGCTTCTGTAGAATAAACTCGCATTGTTTAAGTTATCAATTCAACGATATGCATTGAACGATAAGCTTTAAATGAAATGTTATACAAGAAAACCTGTGTACGCGCAGGTTTTTTTATACCTGTTTTTTATGCTTTGAGTTGTTCACTTGAATTGAAAATAAATTAGGCGTACAGTTGCGATAATTTAGTTACCCTAGTTAACTATCATGAATACCTCATTAGGTTTCCGCTCTTCACTTCTACGCTGTGCGCGTCTGATGAGTGATGAAATCAACACGATTTTACTGCCCTATCAATTGAACTATTCGCTTTGGCAAGTCATGTTTGTCATCCGTGAAAAAACCGCTTGTACATCTATTGAAATTGCGGAATATTTAAATGTATCCAAGCCATCCATCACTAAGCGTGTCAAAATTCTTGCACAGATGGATATTTTGGCACATGTGCAAACTGACGATAAACGTCAAAAGAAAATGATGCTCAGCGAGACTGGACGTGAGTTATTTCAGCAATGTGCAAAAGACATAGATGCCTTTGAGCAGCGCCTGATCGCGCCATTAGCTAGCCAAGATATCCAACATTCCATTCAAATTTTACACTGTCTCATGCAAGAACTTGAACAAAGCACTGTAGGTGATGATCATGCAAGATAAAGCACCACTTTGGACTCGAAATTTTATTTTAGTCAGCGCCATTAACTTCCAATTGGTTTTAACCTTTTATCTCTTGGTTGTGGTGATCGTGGGCTATGCGGTGGCTGAATTAGGTGCGACTACAGCCCAAGCAGGTTTAGTTTCAGGCTTGTTCATTGTCGGCACATTGGTCGGGCGTTTATTGGTGGGTAAGTTCCTAGAACGTTTTGGTCGTAAAACAACACTGATCGTTGGTTTAATTGGCTTTTTAGTCTTTTCTGGTTTTTACTTCATTCAGTTTGGCGTCGGCATGTTGCTTTTCATACGCTTTATGCATGGCTTTATGATGGGTATTGCATCAACAGTGCTGGGTACCTTAATTGCCCAAATCTTACCAGCGACACGTCGCGGTGAAGGCATTGGCTACTACAGCATGAGTAGTACTTTAGGTACAGCTATTGGGCCATTTCTTGCCATTTGGATGATGTTACACATTGGTTATCACGCGATTTTTATCGTTTCTACGATTATCGCATTGAGCTGCCTATTGGTTGCCTTGCTGATTCAAGTGCCCGATTTACCCAAAATCAATAAACCCCTCGATACTGTTGAAGCCGTCAAAAAATCGAGTTGGATTGCTCAATTTGTAGAACCTAAAGCATTACCGATATCATTCATCATGCTTTTCGCTTCAATCTGCTATTCAGGTGTTTTATCTTTCATTAACTTCTATGCCAAAGAAATCGATTTAGTTGAAACAGCATCATTTTTCTTTTTGATGTATGCCATTGCGATTTTAATTTCTCGCCCATTTACAGGCCCGTTGATGGATCGTAAAGGTGAAAATATTGTGATCTACCCTGCTTTTGTGATTATGGGCGTAGCATTGGTACTGCTCAGCATCACACAGAGTTCATGGATGCTTTTACTTTGTGCCGGCTTACTTGGACTCGGTTATGGCAATATTCAGTCGGTCTGCCAAACAGTTGCCGTGAAAAGTGCACCGCTTGAACGTATGGGCTTTGCCACTTCGACTTTCTTTATATTTTTGGATGCAGGCTTAGGCTTTGGACCATACTTTATCGGTAAATTGCTCGACCATATTGGCTACTCACAATTGTATTTGTATAGCGCATTTGCTGCCTTTGCATGTATTGGTGCTTACTACATTTTACATGGTCGTTATGCCGTTCGAACGGCTTAAACTATAACTAAACATCAAATCGTCGGCTGAAACGTCGACGATATTCTAAGGGGCTCAGCCCCGTTTTTTTTTGAAATAACCGTCGAAATGAGCTTGGGTCACTATAGCCAACATCTCGCATAATCAGATCTAAAGCATGTCCCGTTTCTTCTAAACGCTTTCGTGCAGCTTCAATCCGTATTGATTGTAAGTATTGATTGGGAGGAATATCCAAAGCCGCTTTAAAATGTCGAATCAATGTCCTCGTTGTCACATTAAACTGCGCCGCAAGTTCATCTAAGACAATATTTTCATGATAATGCTGTTCTAACCAATCTTGAACTTTTTGCACCAAACCATCCTGATGCGGTTTAGATATTTTCAATAAAGAATAGGACAACTGACTATCACGACGATAATCCAATACAAATGATTTTGCCGTGTGGATTGCCGTTTCAAAACCATAAAAACGTTCTATCAGGTGCAGTCCCAAATCAAACCATGCTAAGCCACCTCCAGCACAGTAAATATTTTGATCATGGCTAATGAGCTGATCTGCATTCAGTTTCACCAAAGGATAGCGTTCACGAAACATTTGCTGAAAGCCCCAATGCGTCGTTGCCTGCTTACCATCTAAAAGCCCTGCTTCTGCCAGAAAAAAATTACCCGTACAATTTCCTGCGATCAGTCCGCTTTGTAATTGACGAGTTTTTAATAATTCGATTAGTGCTGAATTTTGCGCTAAAACATCTAAGATCGGCGCGCCTATCGTTGGAACAATGATGATATCTGCATCTGTTATTTCAGAAAATGCTAAATCTGCATAAAGCTTGATGCCATTGATACATTGCACTGCTTGACCATGTTGTGAGGCAATTTTAACCTGAAATAGCCGCTGCACATTTTGTTTTTGAATCCGGTTCCAACTGACTCCCGCCATTGCAAATAGATCAACAACCCCTGTAATCGCAGAAGCCAAAGCACCATCAAATGCTAAAATTATGATTTTCTTCATTTAAATTTCAAATTATCAAAATGTCATTTTTGACTTATTAAGTGTCATTATTGACAATTCTATATCTAAAAATCAACTGCTAGGCTTAAGCCATAAAATTCGACCCGATTAGAGATTGATCAATGGCGCAGTTAATCAATGACAAAGATTTAAATTTTTTGCTATTTGACGTGTTTAAAGCGCAAGACTTAACGCATTACCCACGTTTTGCTGAGCATGATGCTGAAACCTTCAAAAGCATCCTAGAAACTGCACAAGGTATTGCTCAAGACTTTTTTGCCCCCCATAACGCAACAGCCGATCAAAACGAACCAACCTTTGATGGTCAACAGGTTAAAACCATTGCTGAAGTCAAAACGGCATGGAAACAATTTGCAGATGCCGGCCTGCTTTGTGCGCAGCATGATTATGATGCAGGCGGTATGCAACTACCGACTTTGATCAATATGGCTGCAAATGCCTATTTCATGTCAGCAAATCCTTCATCAGTAGCTTATTCATTTCTAACCGCTGCGGCTGCAAATGTAATTCAAGCTTTCGGTACGATTGAACAAAAAGCTATGTTTGTACCGCATATGTTTAGTGGTCGCTTTGCAGGAACGATGGTCATGACTGAACCTGATGTGGGTTCATCTTTAGGTGATTTGACCACAAAAGCCATACCGCAAGTCGATGGAACATACCTCATCAAAGGCCAAAAGATGTTTATTTCAGGGGGTGACCAAGACATCACTGAAAATATCGTGCATTTGGTCCTTGCTCGCATCCAAGATGCACCTCAGGGCGTGAAAGGTATATCTCTGTTTATTGTTCCGAAGTTTAAAACCCTGAGTGATGGTTCACTTGCAGGCGCCAATGACGTTCAACTGGCCGGCTTATTACATAAAATGGGCTACCGAGGTACAACATCGACTGTGCTGAGCTTTGGTGAAAAAGACGAATGTACAGGCTATCTGATTGGTGAAGCAGGTGCTGGTCTTAAATATATGTTTAAGATGATGAATGAAGCACGAGTCGGTGTCGGCTTAGGTGCAGCCATGATTGGATACCGTGGCTATTTAGAGTCACTCGAATATGCAAAAAACCGCCCACAAGGTCGAATAGTATCAGATAAAAATCCTGCCGCTAAACCTGTCAATATCATTCAACATACAGATGTTAAACGGATGCTTTTGGCACAAAAATCCTATGTAGAAGGCGCACTTGCGTTATGTTTATTTGCTGCACGATTAATTGATGAACATCAAGCCGCTAACAATGAAGATAGTGCGCTGTTATTAGACTTAATTATCCCTGTCGTCAAATCATTCCCTTCTGCCTATGGTCCAAAAGCCAATGATTTAGCCATCCAAGTTTTAGGTGGTGCGGGCTATACCCGTGAGTATCCGCTTGAACAATGTTATCGCGACAACCGCTTAAATCCGATCCATGAAGGCACATTTGGCATTCAGTCTTTGGATTTGTTGGGTCGTAAGCTTTGGCAGCACAACAGCAAAGGTTTGATGCTGTTATTACAACGTATGCAAAATACAATTGATCAAGCTCAACATCCAAAAACGGAAGCGTTTGCAGCGATTTTTTCAGGGCATTTAAACACCGTGAAGAAAACCACACAAAGTTTGGGACAAGTCCTCGCACAAGGTCGTGTCGATCAGGCGCTGGGTAATTCTGCCTTGTATCTAGACATGATGGGCAAAGTCATCATTTCATGGCTATGGCTTGAAATGGCCAATCAAGCCCTTGTGAAATTTGAACATTCAGATTTAGCTGAAGATCAACAATTCTTAGCCGGTAAATTACAAGCCGCGCAATATTTTATCCGCTGGGAATTACCTGAAATAGAGCACCAAGCCAAGTTATTGCTAGAACTTGATGATACTTGCCTCAACATGCAAGAAAGTTGGTTCTAGTCACCCATTTAGCTCAGTCCTCAATGGGCTAATCTGGACAAGGTTTTCACGGATGAAAATCTTGTCCAACCCTTTCTATTTAAATAAAAACTGCTATAAAAAGAGGAACTTATTTTTCGTTCCTTTTTTATCAAAATTGAGTGCTATACGTTGCAATTATTGGAAGACTTTAAAACGAGCGGCATCATCCATATAGCCTTTTTCTTTCGCTTCACCTTCCACTGAACCAAAAACCAATTGAGCACGAAGTTTCCAATGCGCAGGAATGTCCCATTCAGCATGCACTTGTTCATCCACAATTGGGTTGTAATGCTGTAGTGATGCGCCTAAACCTTCGGTGTGCAACGCTGTCCAAGTTGCAAATTGGGCAATGGCAGTTGAGTGTTCTGCCCAAATTGGAAAGTTTTCTGCATAAGACGGAAACTGTGCTTGTAGACCACCCACCACATCCAAATCTTCAAAGAACAAAACCGTACCTAAACCCGCTGCAAAACTTGCCATTTTAGCCGTGGTCTTCGCAGCACTTTCTTCATCTTTTGCATAAGATTTTAATTTGTCAGCGACTAAGCCCCAAAATTTTTCGCTTTCACCATTAAATAAAATAACAGCACGAGAAGATTGTGAGTTAAATGAAGACGGGCTTTGTTTAATCGCTGTTTGGATCAAATCAGTTAAATATTCTGTGCTTAGGCTTACATTGTCCCCAATAGCATAAATAGTACGACGTTTGCTTATCAGGTCAATAAACTGATTTGACATATAAATTGGTCCTTTAAAATAAAATGTGCAGATGAGTCAGAAACATTTGGAATGATAACTATCGCGACTTTCCAAATGTTGGAATGCTTCAGTTACTTGATGGGTCACTATGAAACAGTCACTTGTCGAAGTAAATCTGAAGTTCTACTGTACATATAAAAAAACCTCCTAAGCGGAGGATTTTTCGACTAAAACTTTATGAAGTTTAGAATTTTGCTTCTAGCACATTCGCTGACACTTGGTTTTTCCAAAGCTCACGTAACGTCGGTAGATAGAATTTTTCACCTAACTCAACCAACTCTGCATCAATCAAACCATGAACTTCGTGCATGAATAGATAATCTAGTTCAACAGTTTGTAATTTTGACTGTGCTTTTTTATATTCTTTGCGCTTTTGCTGTGCTTTTTTTACCAAGTTATCTGCATAAGCACGGTCTTTATATTGGGCAATAGCATTCAAACGTAGTTCAATTACGCCCCAACCATTGAGTAGCAATTTAAATTTTTCAAAATCTGTCGTTGTTGATTCCCAGCTCATTTCTTCTAGATTTTCATTTTCAGGCAAAACTGGTAGCAAAAGCTCCATAACACTTGGGAAAATCTTTTTAAAATTCAAAACAAATTTAACAGGATGCTCGCCCGGATAGTCTTTAAATTGAACGTTCTTTTGGACATCTGTCAAATAGATGGTGAGCATTGGGGGAAATCCTTAAATAAAACACTGTCTTGCAAATATTTATTCAAACAAATGTCAAATAGCAACGAAAACAGAAAAAGAAAGGCATTTTAACAAGTGTGCCAATGAATTCAAAGCCCAATCCAATGAATTACTCGCTTCATCATCAGGCCTTTCTTCATTCTGTTCGTTGCCCTATTTTTAATAAACAGTCCTGTTTATATACATACATTTCAAGATGTATGATTCAAAAAAATATGTGTTAGCCAGTATTCAGCGATAAAAAGAATTAAAAAGTTATCCAATAAAAAGAGAGGCTGAATATGAATCAGCCCCTCTTTTTATTTTCAAACACTCTAGATGAATGATCTCAAACCAATTTATTTGGTATTGGGTGAAACCATTTGCTCAGGACGAACCACTTCATCAAATTGCTCTGCAGTGACTAAACCGAGTTCTACCGCAACTTGCTTTAGAGTTTTACCTTCTTTATATGCAGTTTTAGCAACTTTCGCAGCATTTTCATAACCAATTACAGGATTGAGTGCCGTAACTAACATTAATGAATCATGTAAGAAATGATCGATTTTTTCACGGTTTGGCTCAATGCCTACTGCACAGTGGTCATTAAAGCTATTACATGCATCGCCGAGGAGTTGAATAGATTGCAATATGTTAAAGGCAATAACAGGCATAAACACGTTTAATTCAAAGTTACCCGATGCACCGGCAACATTAATGGTTGTGTCATTTCCAAGTACTTGAGCAACCACCATTGTCATGGCTTCACTTTGAGTTGGATTGACCTTACCTGGCATGATGCTTGAGCCTGGCTCATTTTCTGGAATGCGTAGCTCACCAAAACCACAGCGTGGGCCACTGGCTAACCAACGCACATCATTAGCGATTTTATTTAAACTTGCAGCGAGTGTTTTTAACGCACCCGACGCAAATACAGCTGCATCACGTCCTGCAAGTGCTTCAAATTTATTGGGCGCAGTTACAAATGGCAGACCCGTTTGTTTCGCAAGTTCTGCTGCTGCTTTTACAGCATATTCAGGATGTGCGTTGAGACCTGTACCCACCGCTGTTCCGCCTAGTGGTAATTCATACAGCCCTTCTAAAGCTTGATTTAAACGCTTCAAACCATGATCGAGCTGTGAAACATAGCCGCTAAACTCTTGGCCTAATGTTAAAGGCGTTGCATCCTGTAAATGTGTACGGCCAATTTTAACAATATCTTTAAAATCGTTAGATTTAGCTTCTAAGGTATTACGCAGTTTTGTTACTGCAGGAATTAAAAGCTCATTGATTTGTAGACTTGCAGCCACATGAATTGCGGTTGGGAATGAATCGTTGGTCGATTGCGCACGATTGACATGATCATTTGGATGGACAGGTTTTTGTGAGCCCAACGGATTACCCAGTTTTTGATTGGCAATATTGGCAATTACCTCATTACAGTTCATGTTACTTTGCGTACCTGAACCCGTTTGCCAAACTACCAGTGGGAATTGTGCATCCCATTGACCTGAGATCACTTCTTCGGCTGCATTGACGATATAACCAGAAAGTTCCTGAGGGATTTGACCCAATGCTGCGTTAGTAATCGCTGCTGATTTTTTAACGAGACCCATTGCACGAATCATTGGACGTGGTAAACGTTCACTACCAATTTTAAAGTTTTGCAAACTACGCTGTGTTTGTGCACCCCACATCGCATCGCTAGGTACTTCAACATCGCCCATTGTGTCATGTTCAATACGTGTTTGCATAAATGACCTCATATCCTTATCTATAAACTTCAACGTCTATGCAGAATCAAATTCTGCTGATAAATACAGTTTAGGTAACTTTCCTAGACTTGTAAATAATAACCATTATCATTTATAAGTGGTTTAGATAATCTTTATCGTGATTTTATAAAGAAAATCATGCACAATGATTAAATTCACCCAATACAAGACGAGTTAATTACCTCTTAATGTTTGTTGATAGAAACGCCATTCATCTTCTAGCATTTTCTTTAAATCTTGTTCAGGCTGCCAACCAAAAGTACTTTTCGCTTTCTGTGTACTTGCCCCAAGCTGGTCATATTCATGGCTTGGGTAAAAACTAGATTCGACCGTCTTAATCTCCGCCTGTGTCACTTCTGAAAGCGTATCCAACAGTTGCTGTATCGAAACCAATTCACCTGAAATATTAAAGGCCTCGCAAGTAAATTGTTGCTGCGACAACCATTGCAAACATTGCCACACCGCCTTACAGCAGTCGAGTACATGCAAGAAACTCCTTTCCACAGTACCATCTTCAGTTTTAGCTTGTTTGCGAAGTTCGATAAAATCTCGTTGTAAAGCCCCAACTTGCATCGCTAGTGGCACGATATTTTTTGGCAATGGCGCTACAAACTCACCTAAAACTGCATGCTCGAAAGCACCTGCGACGTTTCCTAAACGCAAAATCGCAATTTTCCACTCATTATCCGTACGTGCAGTATCCCGTATAATTTCTTCCACCATCTGTTGAGATTTCACATAGGGATTTGGATAGGTAAAATTGATTTCTGTGTCTTCTGTTAATTCTGCCGACGACTGACCATATACCGCTAAACTTGATAGATGGATCAGTGTTCGTACACCTGTTCGCTGCATGGCACGCAGCAAACTCATGATACAACTGACATTATCATTATAATATTCAAGTGGTTTAAGGACGGATTCTTCCAATGACTTAAAGCCTGCCGTATGAATGACAGCATCGACGGTATATTGTTCAAATACTTTATTGAGTGCGGGAGTATTGCGAATATCGAGTTTGACAAAAGGCACATACATGCCTGAAATAAATTCAAGTCGTTCAAGTGTTTGTAAATTTGCATTGGATAAATTATCCACAATAATGACTTCTTGACCTTGAGCCATTAAACTCAAGGCTATATGTGAGCCTATAAAGCCTAAACCACCAGTCACTAAAATCATTGTTTAGATACTCCTTATAGTTATCAAGCTTTTACAAATCTTTGGCATCATCTTGGTGTCGTCACCAACTTATCTACAGATCTAAATTTTGAAACTTCGCCTCAGCATTTTTCATGAGCCGAATAATCTGCAAGAGCATTCTAGTTTTATCTTACTGCTTTAGAATTTTGACTGTGTTGCAGTTATGGATATTAACTGTATTTGATTTACGACAAATGACCTCGCTAGCGATCCAATTTGAAGACATCACAATTATTCGTGGCATTTGAGTTGAAGGGTTTTTGAAGAAGATATTTAATAATAGTTACATTGCGAAGCATGTTAGACAGCAACAAAATATTAGAAATGATCTTGATCGAATGAGCAAATAGAATTGAGCAGTCTGACTATTTTTGAGGTGGAGAAGCAGGATGTTGGCAATGTAACTATTGCAGCAGCAAAAGTTTGTAATCGCAAATATCTAGCAAACTTAATTTAGCGGATATAGCCTTTTTTAATCATGGCTGAGAATAGGAACTCGTAAACTTTTAAGATCAGGCTCACCAAATATGACCCATATTTTCGCCATAAAGACAGTCCAACAAAATTAAGCAAAACAGCAATGATCAACGCGCCTGCCATATCCTTTGGATAATGCACACCCAAATAGACTCTCGACCACGCCACAAGAAAAGCGAAAGCTAGAAATACATAGCCGACAGCTTTTTGCTTTGCAAAAATATAAGAAAATGCAATCGTACTAAAAAACAGCATGTGATCACTCGGGAATGATCCATTCGGTGAATGTTCTATAATCGTGCGTCCAACGTCCAAGACAAAGGGTCTAGGATAGTAAAAGAAACTTGAAATCACTTGGCTGATTAGAAATGCGACGATAGTAAACACAGTGGCTTTAACGATTTGTTTTTTGGTGTCAAAACTGCCTTTAAACCAAGCCAAAAACATCAAAAGAATCACGATATAAAATAGATCATTGGCTATAAATATGGCAAAAGAAATAGTGAAATCTAAAGCATTGTCCGATGCATTGATTGAATTAAATAAACTTAAATTAAATTTCTCTATATTCATGAGATGGTTTAAAAAATGAAAAGATCATAGCACTCTGTAAAATCAAAAATTGCGTTTTATTCATATAAAGATTTTTCAGTATGTAACCGCACAGTTTACTTATGAAAAAGTGATGGCTCGAGGCTGAATCCAAAATAAACCAAAAGTTATATTTGAAGAAAAATTGGCAATGACTTCGCTGCCTAAATAAGCAAAACTTTGCAAATATTCAGATCATTGAGTAAATCATTGTATACTAGCTTTTTCTTCTGAACTCAGAACAAACTGTCGATCTAGACCGTTTATTCATTTAGTGAATTTCGATGAGTACTCTATTACTAATTACCTCCTCACCCACTTCGATATTGGCTTGGCATGCTTTGGGTCTTGCCCAAGCGCTGAAGCAAAAAGGCGAAAACTTTCGAGTTTTTTTCTATCAAGATGGTGTAAATGTCGCAAATGCCCTGCAATGGGTGCCAGATGATCAACGCAAACTCAGTAGTGAATGGCAAAAACTCGGCATTCGTTTACCTGTTTGTGTAAGTGCAGCGCTCGCACGTGGGATCACAGATCAGGAAAATGCTCAGCGTCATAATATTCAGCAACATAATCTAGCTGAACAATTTGAACTTGTGGGCCTAGGCGAACTTGCCGATGCCGTACAAACTGCTGACCGTTTATTGCAATTCTAAAAATTTTTATTGCCGCGCATTTGTAGCATTGAAAAGGAAAATTACGTGAAATCTGTACTGGTTGTTTTAACCCATGCAAATCTTGCAAGCTTACAAGTACATGAAAGTCTTTCTGCGACCATGGTGCTTGCAACCTTCGGCTGTGACGTTAAAGTGTTGCTCAACGATGCTGCGCTGAGCTTACTTCAAGCAGAACAAGAGTTTAGTCAACTCAAGCATGCATTTAAACTCGCATCCAACATGGTTGATAGCTTTGAGTTTTACGATCTCACCCCGGTTTATATTGAACAAAAAAATTCACAGCATCCATTTGTGATCAACAGTGAACAAGAACTTGAATTTGTTCAATTCAATACTGAATTAATTCAACAATTTGATCATGTGCTGTATTGGTAAAAGAGGAATGATGATGTCAAATTCTACGCTGTATTTAGTCCAAGCCAGCTATGCCAATACCCTACAGCACATCCAGCAGTTAGCCAGTTTAATCAACCCTGAAGATGCGATCATCTTGATGGGTGAAGCAGTCTTACATATTGCAGATGAACAAACTCAGCAATTTGGCACATGTTATGTACTTGAAAATGATGCTGAAATTTTAGGTAAAAGTATGAATTATAGTCATATGAAAGTAATCGACTATGCCGCTTTTGCTGATCTATGCCTTAGATTTAAAAGATGTATTTCACTCAAATAATTTGAGTAAAAGCGATCCATGTCTACAATCTTCTCTTTTGGAATGAATATGAATCTTGAATTAGACCAAGATGGCCATTTGGTGGATTACACTATTTGGAATGAAACTGTTGCCCAAGAATTGGCTAAAAGTTTAGATCTTGAGTTAAGCCCATGGCATTTTGAAGTTTTACAAGCTGTGCGACAGTTTTATCAACAGTTTGGTCACTCGCCGGCAACTCGCCCACTCATTAAATTTTTAATGAAAACGGTGAGCGCTGATATTAATAATGCAGTGTTACAGGACAAATTTAATACGGGTTTGGTTGCTCGACATTTAAGTCGTTTAGCGGGCATCCCTAAACCTGCAAATTGTTTGTGATTTTAAAGCAATCTAAATACCGCTTAGGCTATTTTAACTAAATAGATGCAAATCAGCATCTTGAAGAAAGTCATAAAACAGCTTAGGCAGGTTTTAATTGATTTAGAGCAATGTAATAGGCTTGGGTAAATATCGGTTTGACCTGTTTGGCTTGGATTGGTTCAGCACAACATGAGCACACCAAAACCGGTTTAAATTTTTGCCCACATGCCTGATGCACATATTCAACAGGTGATCCTAAGCCCTGATCCATATATTGATCGGCCCAATGGGTCATGGCTAGAAGGATTGGATACAAGTCTAAGCCTTTTTGAGTCAGTCGATATTCAAAACGTTCCTGACGCTCGACATAAGCAACTTTGGTTAAAATACCTTCTTCAACCAAACGCTTTAATCGGTCAGATAACACATGACGCGTCACACCGAGATTTTGTTGAAAGTCATCAAAACGTCGAATGCCCATAAATGCATTACGGATAATCAACATCGTCCAACGATCCCCTAGCACTGAAAGTGCACGAGCGATTGAACACGGTTGTTGACCTATTTCATCCCATTTCATTTTATGAACCATCAAAAATAACGACCGACACCCAATTTAATTCATGCCTGTTGATTTTGCAAAATCCTTTTCAATAATCTTTGTTGTACAAATCGTAAAATCCACCATCGTTTCAACGCATTCATTTTATCTATTGATCTGTAAATGAACTAAAAATGTATTTTGTCTTTATTGTCCTCAATTATTTCTAGCCATGCACGCGTTGCGGGACTCATGGCAACAGTGGTATTCCAGGCCATACTGAGTTTCCAGTCTAGGTTTGGATTTTCTAATTCAGCCATATGGTATTTTGCCGCATCAAGTTGTTCACAATAAATTTTAGGCAGGAGTGCAATCCCGACATTTGAATCTACCATTTTGGCGATGAAGTCCCACTGGCTACTTTTACACACTACATTGGGCTCAAATCCGACGTAATTTGCCGCCTGTATAATGATGTCATTGAGTGTGAAGGTATCGTCATACAATAAAAAGGATTCTTCTTTTAATTCAATCAACGAAACGTTTTTTCGCTTACGCCACTGTGAGTTTTTTTTAGATAATAAACATAAAGGTGACTCCATCACTGGAATACCACTTAACACCGGTTTCAAGTGACCTAAAATGATCCCGACATCGACCTGTTTTTTTAAAATGGCATTTTCAATACCTGTTGCCCCTACCTCAAAAAAGCTCAATTCAATATTCGGGTATTTTTTATGAAACAGCGCGATTAACTGACTAAACATCACCGATGCCAATGGCGGTAAACCTAGAGTCAATTTACCTTGTTTTAAGGCACGAACTTGGGTGACTGTATCAAGCATCCGTTGTTGTTCATTCAATATCACCAAAGCATGCTGATAAATCTGCTCTCCCATATAGGTGAGCTGTGCTTCCCTTTTTCGACCTGCTTCTCCTTTATGAAATAAGGGTACGCCGATCTCGTCTTCTAACTGACGAATTAATTTACTAATGGTCGGCTGAGTGACAAAAAGCGCTTCAGCTGCATGACTGAAACTCTGTTTTTGCACGATGGTCACAAAGACTTTTAAGCTTTTAATGTCCATTATTATTCCATTTAAGCATAATTAATAATTAATTATTCATAATTATACAGGGTATGCACTTTTAAAATAGCGTCATCTCCTATTCTGCTGTCGTCTCATGGATACGCTTCCACAATCTACTTCCAAATTTACACAGTTTCTCAAGACCTTAGCCCAGCTAAGTTTATTGATATTGATCTGGTGGATCGGCTCTTGCATTCAATCATGGTTTAACTTGCCGATCTCTGCTGGCGTGATTGGTTTATTGCTGCTATTAGCTGCATTGTTGAGTGGTTTATTTAAAATGCAGTGGGTCAAACAAGGCTCAGATTTTATTTTGGCTGAACTGGTTCTATTCTTTATCCCCTGTGTAGTTGGATTAATTAAATATCAAGATTTATTACTCAGCTCTGGCTGGCAGTTAATTTTAGCCGTGGTACTGGGTACTGTCTGTGTCATGGTGTTTACAGCATTTACGGTTTATTGGGGCTTTAAACTCGAGGCAAAAATTAAAGCGAAACACCAAACTGCGACAGATCATGATGTCAACACAGCAGGAAAAACCTTATGAACGATTTTGGGTTGAACAGCATCTCTGTATTGTTTTTCGTCCTGACCCTTATCGGTTATGTTTTGGCGAAAAAACTACATCGTAAGTTACCGTATATGGTTCTTTCCCCTGCACTATTCGTCCCGTTTGTGCTGATTATACTCATGCTTTGCTTTCATATTTCATATGACACCTATATGCAAGAAAGCCAATGGATTGTATGGATGCTCGGCCCTGCCACTGTGGCCTTTGCTATTCCCATCTATGAATATCGGCAAATTATCCGTCAGCATGCGCTGAGCATTAGTTTGGGCATCGTGATTGGCATGTTAGCTGGGATTATTAGTGCTTTTTATTTGGCACAGTTGTTTCAGTTTGACCAAGAAACGTCTTATAGCTTAATGGCACGTTCCATTTCTACGCCCTTTGCCATGGAACTTACCTCGAATATTGGAGGTTCAGTAGAATTGGTGATTCTATTTACCATGATTACTGGGATTGCCGGCGTGGCTATGGCTGACCTAGTTTTGGCTGGGCTTAAATTGCATTCACGCTTTGCACAAGGTGCGGCTCTTGGCAATGCTGCACACGGATTTGGTACAAGTAAAGCATTATCACGTCATATAGAAGAAGGTGTTGCAGCCTGCTTGAGCATGGTACTTGCTGGAGTATTTATGGTATTGCTTGGGCCATCGCTTATTCATTTAGTCATTTATTTATTGGGATAAATAAAAAGCCCAGTGCAGTCTCTGGGCTTTTTAAATGATGATTTAAACTGTTTCATCTGTAAAACTATACAGCTAAATAATGTATTGCTATGACAAACGCTAAAAGACTCGACACTTCTGTGATTTCAATCGCGGCACCAATTGTATCTCCTGTCACACCACCTATACGCTGAATAAATTTCCATCGTAAATACAATAAAGTACAAATAAATGTAAGAATACTGACCACTCCAGTCCAGCTAAAATACAAACATGCACTTAGGCAGAGTATAAAGACTAGGTATGCCGACTTTCGTGGAATAGTTGCTGCTATCGATGAGCCTAAGCCTTTTTCGCGAACATACTGAGTTGTTAAAAACAAAAATAAAGGGGCTAAACGACCCAAGACTGGAAATACTATTAATGCCAAATACATTTGCTGTTGTAGCAAAACATAAAGTGCCGACCATTTCAGTAAGCAAATCACGAGGAGGCTCAACACACCAATCGGCCCACATGCAGGGTCTTTCATGATGTAAAGTGTACGCTCGGCATCACCAAAGCCACCGACCCACGCATCTGCCGTATCAGCTAAACCATCTAGATGTAATCCACCTGTGAGCCAAATCCAAACTACCAGCAAAATACTGCTGAGTAAGATAATCGGCAGGCTGTGAAATATAAAAGCAAGCAAGGCAAGAATGCAACCGATCAACAATCCCACCGCTGGATAAAACAATAAAGACTGTCCATTTTGCTGTTTCGATGGCATCGCTTTAAGTTGAATCGGAAAAGTCGTGAGAAACTGTAGAGCAATCCAAAAAGGTGTCATTCACTTTGCTCCAAAAGACGAATATTTGCACGATTTTGCACAATGAATGAATTTAATTGTCCCAATTCGGCAGTCATTTTTAATAAATCATCTAAGTGACTTTGCTGTGCCATACATTTTAATAATTTAATCACGCCGCCATGGGAAACCAATAAAACGCGGTGCCAATGATGCTGTTGAGCCTGCAAAACTAGCTCATCTAGACCGCTTAATATCCGATGTTGAAATTGCTGAAGACTTTCTGCATTCGGTGGCGTAAATGTGCTGGGACTTTGCCAAAACTGTGCGAGTAACTCTGGAGTGTTTTCATAGATATGCTTGGTTGATACCGCTTCCCAATCGCCAAAATGCATTTCTTGAAACTTCGCATTTTCAAACATTGGACATTTAAGTTGTTGAGACAAATCTAAAGCAAATAAACGGCAGCGCTGTAAGTCAGAAGTGATGATGACATCCCAGCTCGCTAAACCGTGTGTATGTATGACGTTCAATACATCATCTATGGTCTGCTGCATCTGCTGCCAACCTTTTTGCGTCAAAGCATCATCTGTAGAGCCACGTAAGGTATGGCTTAGTTCAGTCTCACCATGACGCAATATATCTAAACGGAAATGTTCCATTTAAACTTTTTCACCAATCACAGCAGCTTGTGCAAAAGTCGCCATGTTGTTATGTAAACGACATGCCAAACGAATTAAACCCAAGGCCGCACCGGCACCGCTGCCTTCACCTAAACGTAAATTCAACTTCAAAAGTGGATCAGCTTCAAGGGCTTGAAGTAAACGTTGGTGCCCATATTCAGCCGATTGATGACCAAAAAGCATCCATTCACGTACAGCAGGATTTAAACGAACAGCGACCAAGGCAGAAACCGTACTAATAAATCCATCCACGACCATTGCTAGCCCCAATTGCGCACAGCGAATGTATGCTCCAACCATCGCGGCAATTTCTAAGCCACCAACAGCACATAGGGCTTTAAAGACATCTTGGCCGACATAGTCCTGATGTAAAGCCAAGGCCTGATCAATCACTTGTTTCTTATGTGCCAATTGTTCAGCACGAATACCTGTACCAACACCTGTCAGTTTTTCGGCCGGCTCATTAAATAAAAAACATGCAACAGCAGAAGCAGAACAGGTATTGCCAATGCCCATTTCCCCTGCGACATAAATTGACGCACCTGCAGCGATAGCATCTTCAACACTTTTACGGCCGAGATTCATCGCTTCAATACATTGTGATTCGGTCATCGCAACAGTTTTAGCAAAATTTGCTGTACCCGCTGCAATACAGTAACGCTCTACCCCTGCATATTCATAAGCGTCACCTACCGAACCACAGTCAATCACTTGTAGTTTGGCTTGATACTCACGTGCAATGACACTAATACATGCACCACCGGTCGTGAAGTTTTGTAACATTTGGCGTGTGACAACTTGTGGGTAGGCCGAAATATTTTCTTCCATCACGCCATGATCACCTGCAAAGATGGTAATCCATGGGAAATCGATATTGGGCTGATCTGTGTTTTGTAATGATGCAAGTTGCACCGCTACATTTTCAAGTTCTGAAAGCGAGCCCGTAGGTTTAGTTAGCTGTAACTGGTGATTTACCGCCTGTTGCTTAGCTTCGATACTCGGATTTTGACAGGGTTCTTGCCACCAGTTCATGCTTTATCTCCTTTTAAGATTATTGGAAAACCTGCAACACAAAACACCACATGGTCAGCAATTTGACCAATTTGTTGATGTAAGCGCCCAGATTCATCGACGAATTTTCGACTGATTTGTCCCATGGGAACAACGCCTAGTCCAGTTTCGTTACTGACTAAAATAATGTCTGACTTTAATGTTGGCAGCACCGTAAGTAATTTTTGGCATTGATGCTGTTGAAAGTCTGCTTGTTCATGCAGCAATACATTACTCATCCACAGCGTTAAACAATCGATAAGAATGGTTTGATGCGCTTGGTCTATTTCAACTAAGCGGTCGGCTAAATATAGAGGCTCTTCAATCAGCCCCCAATGCTCAGGACGGTCAGCTTGATGATGCTGAATTCGCTCCTGCATTTCCTCATCATGTGCTTGTGCTGTAGCCACATAGATGACGGCTTGAGCACTTTCTTTGGCTTTTTGTTCTGCAAGTCGGCTCTTCCCTGAACGTGCCCCACCCAAAATGAAATGAATCATGACTGTGCCATCTCTATATTTAGTCTGAACTGATGTTGATAAAAAGGACTCAACGCCCCTTGTAATACTTGAGCCTGATAATGACCAAAAGTCAGCTGCTCGCTTTCAAAATCAAAGCTGTGCTGTTCAATTCGTTGGATTCTTTCAAAAATATCATCGCTATACCATGCCTGTTTATACAAGCCCAATGTGATATGCGGACAATATTCGATTGGTGCAATTTCATTCGAAGTTAAATTCAAAGCTTGACGTAGATGCTCTAACTTACGCTCTAAATCCACAATTTCAATAAACAACGCGCTTTGAAAGCTATTGATCTGACCTGTACGTAACCGAATATTAGATAGCGATAACTGTCGAAGTTGTTGTTGGTGCAGTGCCAATTCATCTGCTGAGAAATTATCATTCCATCGTTGTTCAGAATCATCGATTAATTGGGCTTTATTTAACTCTTCAATAAAGCCACAAATAAACACGGTAATATGAAATTGGCGCGTATTTGGCGTGTATAAAAGATCTGAAAACTGCGCTCGAAGTGCTGAGAGATACGCCAATAATTCAGGATCCTGTATTTCTATATACCACAAAGCATAGTGCTGACGACCTTGATGCCAATCGGGATAATCCTGATTGAGCGTCGGTACGACTTGCATTGAGGGTATTAAAAACACAGATAAATCACTTTAAATTTAATCTGCTTTATTAAAGCATGAATCAAAACAGACTTTGCCCAATTTTGATTTAGTAATATTCATTTAAAGCTGAAATTCATTCATCTAAAGCTTCTTTGTAAGAAAAAAATGCCGAGTCATACTCAGCATTTTGATTCAATATACATTGCGCACAGATAAGCATTATATTTTAGGCAAATTTCACAGTATCTTTCTGATCTTGCGTTACAGCATGGTTTTTCCAAGATGTGAACTGCTCTGTGGACTGATCAGAAAAATGCTGCAACTGTATCATTACATTGGCCTCAATCTGTTCAATACGTTCCAGTTGTTCAAGCTCGTTTGTCTTTTTCAGTTCTGAAAATTGCAACTGGATAAAGTTGATAACCTGATCCATCGAACATTGATTTACACTCACGGCATACATCAAACCATAGACAATCCCTTGCTGTAGGTGCTTTGTCTCCAGTCCATATTTCACATTGGTCGCCAACGAGCCCAACACTCGTTCATTAATTGCAAGTTTACGTAAAGGATCTCGTGCCACACGCGCACATGGATCTTTATACGCATGTTCACAAGAGTTTATAAAGCTTTCTGCCAGTCGTGTTAAATCAAAAGCACGATTAGGTAAGCATCGTGCTAAACCAGCCTTCACCTCGTCAATGAGTTCACGCATAAATTGATCAACACGATGATCTGCAATTGCCACACCTATGGTTTGATGATTGAACAGTGCGGATTGCCAAGCCAACATGGCATGTACGCCATTCCATAAGCGATTTTTGATTAGCTGAATATCTTCAATATGATCGACCAAAATCATTTGACGCATTTTTTCTAACAAAGGACTGTTATTTTCTACATAGATCGGCATGTCAGATTCTGCGTTAAATAAAATTAAATCCATGCTTTGCAATATATGACTTGGGTGGAAATTTCGGCGCATATCCTCAACATATAAAGTGGCTTGACGTTCCTGATCAGGATTTAATTTCGTCGCATCCTCTAAGTCTAATTGAGCATCCACTTCAACTTCATCTAATTGAAATTGTTTGAAGATATTATATTTTATACGGAGCTGACGATATAAGTTTTGGTCACTTAACTTAGATACCATGCGGTTGACCACGGTATCGCAAAAATAGTGTTGTTGCATGATTTTCTCTGCAACAACCGCTCCAGCAAGCTCAGTTAAAGCCTGTTTTAAATGTGACATTAATAATTGTTTTGCTCCGACTTTGTTCAAAATGATCAGCATCGTTAGAGGTTCGATGGCTTTCTCATCATGTGCAATATGTCGTGCATACAGGCCTTGTGCAATGGTTTTGGCCTCTTCTGCAATCGCTTTTTCAGGCAAACAGATGGCAATCAAACTTGACTCTGTGTACATCTCTTGCATCTGCTGAATATTTTCAGCATCAATGACTGCCATGTTTTCAATGCGTTCGTCATAAGACAATTGACCATAGCGAATACAGTAGGTACCAAATGCATTGACCGCAGAGCGATATAAAGGGTTACGTGTCGAAGCATAGATTTTTTTCGGGCGAGTATAACCATCCCAATGCGACAAAATTTGTGCTAAATAACCACCACCAATCGCCCCAAAACCATGAATACCAACAGTGAGCTGATTAAGGGTTTGTGGAAAAGCCTCTTGCACCTGTGGCATCTCTAAATGCGCGGTGAACGGGTCAAGTTCCGTCAAGCAGTCATACATACATTCATAATAATATTTGGCTTTGGCCAGCATGTTTTGATTGGGCGATTTAATATCTTTAAACAGTACGGTAATACCGCCAGCCTCAAAGGCCGAAGTCACACCATTTTCCGAGTCTTCAAACATCAAACAATCAGCAGGATTTAAATTCAGCTTTGCGGCAGCACGCATAAATATTTCAGGATGTGGCTTACCATTTTCAACTTCATCGCCACAGACTAAGACATCAAAGAACTTATACACATTGGCATTGATGAGATATTCTTCTGCGATTGCACGGCGACTCGATGTTGCCACGGCCATCCTCAGTCCTGACTTGCGTAAGCGTTCTAATACTTGAACCAAGCCTTTTTTGATCGGTACACCAAACTGACGAACATGCTCCAGTTCTAATTCATCTGCGCGTTTGCGAATATCTGCGTATGGAATGTTTTCATCATATTCGGCTTGGGCCAATCGATGCGCGCTTTGTGCACTTAGCCCCAAACAATTCATCAGATACGATTCGGAAAACTCAACACCGGTCAATTCAAGAGATGCCTGTTTCAATGTTTGAAACCGTAAACGTTCAGTATCAAACATTGTTCCATCCATATCAAAAATGGCGCCCAGAACCAAATCATTATTAAATTTAAGCATTTAACCTCCGTTATTTTTTTATGTGAAAAGAATAACGGAGAAAACTATTGATTCAGTACTTTGAGAATTAATGAAACAATTGTGATTATTTTTTAATCAAAGTGCTTGCTTTAAACATCTATTTTGTAAGATCAATCACCGATCAAGTAACATCATGTAATCAAAGCCCACTATTGTCAGGATAGTCCTATCTTCACACCGACCTATTGAAGTAAGTATACAAGTCTCTGCATATTTCACTCAGTTACTCGCTTCACGGTTTGAGTTTTGATTTGAAATAAAAAGAATACGATTAAACCAAGCATCACTAAAAATAAAAAATAATACGGAAATTCTTTGTGCCATTGATATAAACCCGTACTAATCAGTGGCCCGACAACAAAGCTCAAAGCCTGAGTGGCTGTACACCAACTTGCCACCTTGGTCTGTAACGCACTGGGCGCCGTTTGCGCTGCACCCGTTGTAAATGCAGGGATTAAACACGCAACCGATATACCATATAACAGGTACGTGGCTTGAAATATCCGTAATTCATTGGTGAAAACCGAAATCAGCAAGGCTACTGCCATGCTAAACAGCCCAACCCACAGTAAGCGATATACGGACCAATTTAAATATTTAGAAATCAGCGTTTGCATAACCACCAAAGCGATACCCACGACGAGAGAACACTCTGCAAAATGCACTGCACCCTCTGCAGCAGTCATATTAAAGCGGTCTTGAATATAAAACCCTGCCGTTAAATTTACGGTCACGATGGCAAGATAGAGACTGAATCCCAACATTAACCATGGATAGCATTGCTGAATGCTCAAATCCGTAGATGGTGACTCATGCTTTTCAGTTACTGACTTTTCAACGCTATGCTGTTCTGTATGTCGGTCAAAGCTGAATACCAAGACCACAGAAATCAACGCTAAAATAATAATTGCTGCCCAAAGCGGCGTCATGATTCCACCAAAGCCCAACAGTAAGGTTGTTAGAAATGGACCAATGATCACGCCTGCACTGTTTAATGCACCGAATTTTGACATTGCTTGTGAACGCTGCTGCTCATTGTTAAAACGAGTCATCACATAAGTTTGCAAGGCAATCTGTGGCATCGCCATAAATACCCCAGTGGCTGCGCGTGACAACATTAATAAACTAAATAGCAGCAACATCCCTATATGAACAGTAAGGCCATACATCAACACGGCTGTAAATAGCCCCCATGTCACTGCCATGCCCACAAAACCGATACTCAAGAGTTGATAAATCGAAAACTTGGATTGATTTTTTGAAATGTAAATCGCACCGATGGCCATCAGCAGCGCACCGACGGAAACCATCGCGCCACCTTGTAATTCAGAAAGTTTTAACTCACGAACCAATGGCGCCAACAGCGGCAATATCATCGAGAAACTTGCACCATTGGCAAGACTGGCGGCAATAAACAGTTTGTTATTTCGATCCATTATTTTTGTTATCCATTTTTAATGGCTACGTTATAAACAATAGAGGTGACTTAAGCCACCTCTATTTTGTAAGTCACGATACCGTGCTTTAAACCCGATTCAGGATTTAAATTAGTATTTCACCGTATAACTTAAACCGTAGGTACGACCTTGAGCTGCTAGGCTAGAAATTGGGCCATAGACAGTTTCAACCGACTGGCTGTATACCGACTTATAATCCGTATTCCACACGTTGTAGACACCAAAGCCCACATTACCCGGTCCTACTTTTGCATTGGTAATCACGTCCATCGTTGCAAAGCCTTTAATTGCCGCTGCTGGAGCATATCCATATTTCACAGCGCCTTTTTGGGCTTTGTCTGTACCGCCAATCGCTAAAGCTTGAACACGTAGGCTCTTGTCATTATCAAATTGCCATTCTGAAAATGCTGTTCCTTTTAAAGGTGCTACACGAATAGCATCCAACTCTTGCCAGTCACCTTGGGTATTTTTAAATTGGCCCGTGGTATATGCAACTGTGCCCCCAACCGTCCAATTTGGTTGAACTTGATAACTGGCATTGGCTTCGACACCATAGATACGCTCATCGGTATCAATAACATCAATGGTGTAATTCGGCGCACCAAATTTCAGGCTTTTATCTGAGTCATTATAAAAAGCCGTCACTCCTGCATTTAAACCACCGGCATTTTGTACACGCCAACCGAGCTCATAGTTATTGACTTTAATCGGGTCAATGGTTTGGCTATTAATCACAGAATTTGCTGGCACATCACGCAGCATACGTTGCACATCGGGCAAGTTTGAACCTTGTGAGAAATTGGCAAACACTTGCTGTACATCTGTTAAGTAATACACCGCGCCAACATTAAACAGCGTTGCATCATGTTTTACTTTGCCGCCATTCAGTGTTTTCGCCACATAACCTGGGGTTAAATCTGCAGTTATGGCTTCCATATAAGGCACAGATGAATCGACATCGCTTTCTACACGTTCATGGCGAATGCCGGCTTGTAAGCCTAGTCGGTCGGTTAATTCATATTGCGCTTGGGCAAATACCCCAAGTTTTTCTGTTTCAACATCAGGGCCAAAGGCATAATAGTTAAACGGCTGATAACTCAGACCATTACTTTGAATAAATGTAGCACTGTCATACATTTGGATATTTTGTTGATCTTTTTCATTTTCATAGTCCACACCATAGGTTAGCCCCAGTTCACGACCATTTAAGTTAAGATCTTTTTGTAGAGCAACACGTGCGCCTAACACATCAATATCGGTTTCTGACTGATACACCAAGAAAAGTTCAGGTGCCATTTGACGTGCAGATGGGAACCAACGCGCCTTTTCATTTCGATAATAGGTTTCAGCGTTTAGACGGTGGCCTAAAATATCTTGATTTTCATATTGTGCGTTGACGCTATAACGTTCAGTTTGTGGTTGTTCAGTAAGTTGTAAGCCCTTTACTGCATTTAATGACAACGGCAGCTTGCCACCCACGGGCTGTGAGCGCAGCGCATTTAAATTTGGACCATAGTCAGGTCCATAATCACTATCTTGCTCATCATTATAATATTGCGCACCGAAACTCAGCGTTTGACCATCGGCAATTTTCCAACTGACACGACCATTTAGATCTAAGGTGTCGGTATCTTGACGGTCTGTTTGCGCAATCTCAGGCCCAATACGGTTGCCATGGCTATCTTGTATTTCACCACGTTTGGTATAGCTTGCACCTAAAGTTCCGCGTAAATTGCCTTGATTAAAGTTCATGGTTTGTGCAGCTTCATAAGCTAGCGCATCAGACTTAACATTATTACCAGAAGTGACACCGACTTTCGTTTCAAAACTCAGCGGCTCAGATCCACCTCGTTTGGTGATGATATTGATAATACCGCCTGTTGCACCTGAACCATAAATACTACTTGCACCTGAGACCACTTCAATTCGTTCAATCATCGACGGGCTAATACTTGCCAGTTGTCGAGATCCATCACGATATCCCGTTTGCGGCACACCATCGATCATGTATTGCACCACACGTCCACGCATGGTCATCCCATAGTTAGACGTTGTACCACTCGATGGAGTCAGTGATGGCACCAATAAACCGACAATATCGGCTGTGCTTTTACCTGCATTGGCTTGTTTTTCAATTTCTTCTTTAGGAATGCTGTACACCGTACCCGCAATATCGGCAATGCTTTTCGCAGAACGGGTTGCCGTCACAACAATCGGTGCCATTTTAGTAGCTTCTGTAGTTTGTGTTTCAACTGCTGTATTTTGTGCAGTGTCTGTCGTGACGTCTTGCGCATAAAGCTGAGTGCAAATTGCTAAGCTGAGACAAGTCAGTTGCATCGGTAGAGCTAAACGTTTCATATTCTTTTCCATTTCTTAGAGTTCCGATTGAGTCGGAAGAGTTTGAGTTTTTAAATTTTGTGTTTTTAAAACAATGCGTTGACTAAGTAAGACACTGATTACTGAGCCGATTGCCAATACCAAGTAAAAATGTCCATAGCCTAATGATTTTGCGAGAAAACCTGAAAATGCGCCGCCAATGAAGTACACAAGCAATTCAAAGCAAACTAATATAGTGAAATCGGTACCCGCCTGTTCTTTAGAACTGGTCTGCATGAAATAGGCATAGAGTGATGTCATGGCGATATAACGAATGGCTAGCATCAACACGACAAATACACCTAAAAGCAGATGCCATTGATTCAACCATCCCAATACAACGGCTGCCCCAATGACGGCATATAGCAATGTACGTAACCATCCTGCCCAGACTAACAATTGCGTCGCTTTGATTTTTTTCAGCAATACAGCTGCACTAACAGCTGCAATCAGACCGACACCGGCACCGACCACAGACATCAACACCCCGATCTGAGACAGTGACCATTTTTGGTCGATCAACATGGGATTCAGCATCGCCATAGCGGGTGCTTCCACCACGCGATAACAAACGATGAGCAGCAAAGCCCAACGAATTTCAGGTCGTTTAAACGCTTGTCGTAGGCTTGGTTTGGCTTTTGCAATTTGAGTTTGTGGTTCTTCTTGAATAAAAAACACAGCAAACATGGTTAAAAATGTCAGCAGCGCTAAAGTTGTGAGCGCTGACTGCCAACCCCAATATTGGTAAATCCATAAAGTTGCAGCGCCACCAAGCATACTACCGACGGCCACCCCAATACTCTGTGCCATACTGCCCAGACGGTAATTGCCTTCGGTAAATTTCTCTACGGTATAACCATCAATCGCAATATCTTGCGTTGCCGCAAACGTTGAAATCCATAAACCAACAATGACAAATAAAGTCAGCCCATAAGAAAACTGCGTAAAGGCTAAAACCAGTACCCCCAGTACCAATGCGATTTGCGTAAACAACAGCCATGTTTTACGTTTACCGAGTTTTTTGACATAGAGCTGATCGATCCAAGGCGCCCAAAAAAACTTGAATGCCCATGGAATATAAAGCAGCGATAACATGCCGATCCAGCGTAAATCTACCCCTTGATGTCGTAAAATGGCAGGCAAAGCCACATTGTAAAAATACAAAGGCAATGCATGTGCTAAGTACAAAATAATCACGACGCTCAAACTCAGGACTGAAATTTGAGATGGTGAAATTGCATGATTTAATTTTCTTGAGTGTTGTTGCATATCCACCTCTGCACTGCCCATTGCAGCGCATCAGACTGTTCTAATGAAACGTAATAAGGCACACGCCACGCTGCATGCAGCGCGGGTGTATTTAAACGTTTGAAGTCATCTGGATCTTGCGCAATACGCACCAGACCCAAACAATATTGAAAAAAGAGATGTTTAAACTTCTTGTACCAAACGGCCTGTATTTGCCGATATTCTTCAGGAAAAGTTGTTCCCTCAGCCGTTTGCATAACCAAAACAAAGGGCTGACTTTTCAGAAAAAAGCGCTCAACTTGAGTCAACCATTGTTCAAACTCTTCCACTGAAACATGCGCTGAAAAGCGCATGTCCAGTATGTGCATGTGGGTGCAGCGATAACTCATGACACCGCCTTAGCTAGTTGCTGATGCTGAAATGCCTTGGAGTCGTTTAAGTAATGACCGAATTTTGCATAAAAAGTTTCTCTAAAGCAGTAATACAACATGGCAGTCTTTTCAGGCATTGGGATTAAGCGCTGCGCTTCATAGCACATGTCTTCAACTACGACGGCATAAGGCTTCACACTATGATCAGGCTCTCCCACAATCTTGGCTGATGCGGCATTTTCAAAGATATAAAAACTCAATAAACGCATGACGGGACGTAAATAGCCTTTACCAAAAACGGACTTTTCACCAAATAACAAATGCCAACCTAGATCTAGCTCGTCACCGTCGTAGTACAAACCTAATCGATCCCGTTTTCCCTCGTAAATCTCTGTGTAGCCCACATCTTTACCGTTTACCCCTACGATCAAAATTCGGTGATGATCATCTGCCAGCATTTTTTCGTAATACACTTTTAGTTCAGTTTCTGACTTATTGAGTTGCCACTGTGGAATCACATGCGGTTCATGCATCCATTTATGAACCAAAGCCATATCTTCTGGATATTGCATTTGTCGTAAGTAGTATTGCGTCTCATTCTCATAGTATTCATAAAAATCAGGTAGTTGTCGTGATAACGTTGTCATGATCTCGTCCTTTAAATTTGTTTAATCTTTTCTATTCTTAGCTCAAAAATCTGCTTATGACGCAATACGGTTGGTTGTCATTTTTTGCTTAGCAGTATGCTGTTGTTCTGCCCAGTGATTTAACGTGCTTGGACTCACAGGATTTGCAATTGGATCTAAAAATACAGGTACTGGTCGTTCTGCTTCGTCGTTATAACTGGTGGTAAACAGTCGGACGCGGTTCAGACAAATTTTCTCGAAACGTGGACGGAACATGCTGAATTTTTCAATACGATCTGCCCATTCAGGATGTGCTTGATGAAATTCGTCGATCACGCTGGAGATGATTTGCCAAAACTCAAGTTCTGTATACTCTGGATAATCTTCAAGGAAGACATTACAGATATAGCGGTAATGCACCATGAACAAACCTGTAAAGATAAAGTGACTAAGTTCTTCAGCAGGATGACGCAGTAAAATTTGCCCTTCAGGTGGTAAATTTTCGAGTTCAGGAAAATCTTCATCAACTAAATTGACATCATCAATAAAGTCCTTCAGCACCATTTTTTTTGGTAGACCATTTTCATGGATTAACATGGTGTTTTCACCGTGTGGAGAAAAAGCCAAACCATATTTGTATAAGCAAATCAGTAGTGGTGTTACGCAGACTTCAGCAAAACGCTTCAGCCATTGCAAAGGCGTCAAACCTGAAGCCTGAATCAACACAGATAAAATAGACTGACCATTTAGATCTCGATGCAACAATGCTGCTTGGGAAAGCGCTAACTGATGTTCACCGATGTAAGGCTCTACACTTTCACGCCATAAGCAACCAAACAATTCTTTAAATTGATAAGGCGCACCGTCTATCTGATCAAAACACGGCTGCTGTAAAGTGAGACTTGCGACTTCACCCAAAAATGCTACCTGTGTTTTTTGCAGGTCTGCATCATGACGTTGTAAGTCCTTCAGCCAAGCGGTCACCGCAGGTGCAGCCAAATTTCGTTTTGAAGGCAAACCTCGATAGACCGCCGTATTAAAGATACTGACAGGTAACTTTACATAATGACGTTCAGGATGACTGGTATTGCATAAAGTACGAATTGATTGCATTGGCACATAGTCGTCTTGTCCAATGTCCAGCTCTACAATGCGCTGATCGACGATTTCATTGGCATAGGTGGGGATTAACCACTGATGCCATTGCCACGCATGTACAGGAATAAAGAAATACTCAGCAGCATCTAAGGCATTGTCCGCTAATTGCTGTTGAAAATCGTGTAATTGTCCTGAGTCTAATTCATGGCGATATAAGCTTTGCGCATCCCAAGCCTCGGTCGAACGAAACTTAGCTAAATCACGATGAACAGCTAACCACAGAACTTTGACCGTTGGAGAAATCTCTGGTGCGGAGCTTAAATAATCATCATAGCCAAAGCCCATACGGCCTTTACTCATAATAAGCCATGGGTGTCCACGTAACATGCCTTCAATTTGATAGTGTGGCGCTGACAAGACAGCATGACTCAGCAATCGCTGTTCATCAAAAACATGGGCTTCTGCTAACCATGTATTGTTCATTTCTTTAATCAAATATGCCTTGGTAAATGGTTTCACCTCAGCTTGATTTGAAAAAGCACGAATAAATTCATGCAGATTCCATGCGGGCTCTGTTGTCGATTCACTTAACTCTCGAACGCTCCCTTCAACAATACGCCAATGCCCAAGCAGAAACTGAGTCGCTTCAAATTGATACGTTTTATCATCCAGTTTGAGTTGCCAAGTGTTATTTTCCACTTGCTGAATCTGAATAATTTCTTCATATAAAAACTCAGCAATCGCCATTTCAATCAGTCTTTGTCCTGCACGGCGCCACTGCGTTTGATTTATCTTTAATTTTGCAAATGTCATTATAATTTCTCGAGTTTAACCGTATTCTGTTCTTGCTTATTCGGCATGGTCGTATTGCGGTTCATTGCATAGTTGGCAATGGTTTTTTTAACGGATAAAGGTCTTTGGATATTGGTTGGCGCTGATTTCTTCACAATGCCCATACTGTGCATTTCAGTATTTTCACTGGGTGAAAAATGTTGGAAACTTTGTGCTTGATCGCCTAAATCGTATAAGTCAAAACCCAATAATTGATTAGCAATGACCGCTGCACGGTGAGCACCCAGCCCTAAATCTGGTGTTCCTACGCCGTGGCTGTGCATTTCCTGATTTTGAACAAAAATTTCACCGACAGCGTCATGCTGTACGCGGTAGTCCTGACTAATTTTCCAGCGACCGAATTCATCACATTGAATCAGTGGTTTTAGATATTTGAGATATTGCCACTCTGGACTGTGATATCCCGTTGAAGCCACGACAAAGTCCGCATCTAGATAGAATTGTTCTGCCGTGACTTTATGCTGAAACTGCAAACGGACGCCCGCACCATGAGGCTCGGCATCGACCAAACCCACCTGAGCATGTAAATGCGTCTGTTGAATATTTTGACCAATACTCCGGTGATATAGTTTTTGGTAAATATCACGGATGGTTTTTGCACTGATGCCCTTATATAACAAACTTTGTTGCTTCAATAGTTCGGCTTTATTTTCAGGGCTCAGTTGATAAAAATGCGCGGTATAATCTGGACTAAAATGCTCCAATCCAAGTGGTGCATATTCCATTGGGAAAAACCCATTTGAGCGTGTCAGCCAATGCAATTTAAACTGCGCTGTTGTCGTCTGATCCTGCAAATATTGACGATCAAACAGATCCATAAAAACTTCGGCCGAAGACTGGCCTGATCCCAGTACAACCACATTCCCTTTCAAGTGATTTAACGCTGCATTGCAATAATTTGCAGAATGTAAGCAGCGCTCCGGATATTGCTGTTGTATGTCTTTTAGACACTGTGGTAAATGCGGAACATTACCCGAACCAATGACCAAATTTCGGCATTGATAACGTCTAAAACGTCCATCTTGCTCGACCATGACTTCAAAGCCTTGCTCTTGGGCATAAATGGCTTTTACGGTTGATTGATATTGAATATGCTCTAGTTGGTCTGCAACCCACTGACAATAATGGTTATATTCACGTCTAGGAATCTGAGCTTGTTCTAAAAAATAGAATTTGTATAAACGCTGCTGCGCCTTTAAGTAATTTAAAAAACTAAAAGGACTGGTTGGATCAACCATGGAAACCAGATCAGCCATGAACGGCACTTGCAGCACTGTATTGGGCAATTGCATACCCGCATGCCAGTCGAACTGTGGTTTCTTTTCAAAAAATTGATATTGCAAATGATTTTGCTTATGTAGCAAACTCGCCAAACTAAGGTTAAATGGCCCTAAGCCTATCCCAATAAAATCAAGCATATTGCACATCCTTCTGTTCCACACATAAAGGATTTGGCAACTGTACATAAACCGATTGCTGATCGACTGGGGCAATCAATTCATCCAGCTCATACAAGCGCGTCAACAGATTACCCTTATACGGCAAGGTCGGCTGATAAAGTAATGAATGAATCAATGAACTTTCTGGATATGCCCGATGTAAGTCCAACAGTTCATTTTGCAATATCGATATCAACACTTGCTCTGTGACATATCCAGTTGCACCAATTGCATTGATAATGCCGAATAAAGTATTACCAAAGAAATAATAGCTAAAGCGCTCATCGACAAAAGCTTTGGAACCCACGGCATGCGCTTTTTCTTGCAACTCTGGAAATGCGCTTAAGACCTCACCTGCTAGTTCTTCAATATAGTAAAAGCCTTGATTGTCACGCAGCCATAGATATTTAGGCATTGCATTTTCAAGCTCAAGTAAGACATTTTGCTGATGTGATTCAAAAGCCATTCCGTATTGATGGTACAAATACATCAGTGGTTTTAGACTGATAGCTAAGAATTGTTTAAACCAATTGATTGCAATGGTACTTTGATCAAGTTCAGGTTGTTGTTTTGCTATTTGTTCAAATAATGCATTAAAACGGTTTTTCGGCTGTGCAGGATGATCTTGGCATAATGATGCAATACAACTCACCTGCTGCTTTTCACTGAAAGGCTGATCACGGAAGATGCAAATAGTTTCTTCGACGATTTCATCATCTATGCTCAATGCCATCCACGCAGGATCATTAACCGCTTTGAGCGTTGGGCATTGTTGTAAAATACGTTCACCGAGACTTGAATGCCACAGTCTATGGGTCATTTCACCACGGTGGCATTCTTTGGCAAGGTTGACTCGGATTGAATTGGTGATCATTACAGATAGTGATGGTTTTAACATCCACGGCGCTGCAAAACTTGCCATAGTCCGTACCGAAGTTGTTGGTGAAAATGCCCAACCTTTCTCGCCAAAATCGATAATTTTTAATTTGGTTTTTAAGTTTTTAAACCATACTTTTGACTGTAAATAACGTGCTTGCCAAGGATGCAAAGGCAATAACTTATAATGTGAATAGGCATTCAGTAGTGCTTGATCAGTTTCTGATAAATGCCATTGCAATTCGCTTTTCAATTGCGCTGATACAGCTTGATCTAAAGCTGAACCTTCTTGAATATATTCTGGAGCTACCAACCAATAATGCAGTTGGCTGAGACCTTTGGCTTCTGGCGAATACCTTTCCCAATCTTCATGCACAAAACCGACCCGACTTTTCGGTGCAGGATGCATGCTGTGCCCTAAAATTAAAGCTTGTTCCGATTCAATGAAACTTTGTTCCGCTTGGACTAAAGCCTCAAAATCATGTTCACGCAGTGTCAAAAATTGAGTTAGCGCTTCACGACTTTCGATCCAACGCTCTAATAATGATGAAGCATCCAGTGTATGACCTGACTCTTGTACGAGCTGTTCAAGTAATAAACTCGCTATCGCGGTGATACTAAATGACTGTTTCTGTCCTTTATTAAAAATGTATGGGATATCTGCAAGACGATGTCTACCAACAAGGCTGACATAAGATAGTGGTACAAATAACTGTGATTGTATGCAATCTAAGGGGATGCATAACAACGTCAAGCCTTGGCTAAACGTCAATTGTGATGAATTCTGTTGATACTTTTCCAGCAAAATACCTTTACCGGTTTCTTGTGAGTATGCATTGACAAGATGCTGCATCGCCAAGCGATTTGCAAGCTCTTTCATCTGACCATATCCTCTATTTTTAAGCTTTTTCAAGCTTTGTCATGTAATTATGTTTCTTTAACTGTGCAAGTAATGCTTAGTACGCTGGCCAGCGTGAAACCATGCTAATGATAATCATTATTGTTAATAATTGCATTTTTGTGAAGATTTGCTACAGGATTGCAAATTTGGTCTTATCTCTATGTATTTAAAAATTAATTTTTTTAATATGAACTTTTCTGTTTTTATTTATACAATTTTCTGAAATGGAACTAAATGATAATTTTCTCATTTAGCATTGAACAAATAAATCATATTGCTTATTTTTTAGCCGAATTATCACATTATGCAACTTAAACTAAAAACCCATGTCTTTTACATGGTTTTTTATATTCTGCTTTTAACCAAGCTTTTATTTAAATCAAGGAACGAAATGTGCAGTTAAATTTTAATCATTGAAGACTTTACTAACACCATACTGGCCATACATCCTTATTGCCAATTAGCATGTATTTCATAACAAACACCTACTGATTTCTGATCTATATCTTCTATTCAGACTGGTTATACAGCATGAATTATGTACTCCAACGATTTGGTTGAAATCAATCAATTGATTTAACAACCCAATCCAAAAATTTGTGCTTATCAAAAAAGTCTGGCGCAGCATTCGCAAATATACTTTTTTCTCTGTTATTAAAGATTCCTTTGTAATAAAAAGACCTATCTGCGGTAAATTTTGACTCATCCCCTTCATGCAATTCTCTAAAGAAGATCGATAACTGCATAAATCGACTTTTAGAAGCTAAACCATGTTTTTCTAATACAAAATTATAGATTTGCTCAATAATCGCTTTAGTATTTGAATAAGGCATTTTGTTGTCTCTTTATTAGATCGCACTTTTAAATTACAGCTTTTAAATTAAAATACAACTGTTTTAGTTGGATTTTAAATACCTATTTTTTATAGGTATTTTTTACGTTTAATATAATTAAGAACTATTAATGAATTAACCTCTAAACATGAAGTTTTACTAAATTCTACTTCTGCAACTTCATGCATTTTCGTTATTCAAAGCTAAAAACGAAACAACAAAAGTGTAGTCTTAGCTAGAACTTCCAAATTATAAATAATCAGTTGAAGTGAAATGAGCCGTATTAGTATGTACAAAATACGAATTAACCAAGATTAAAATGTTAAAAGTTTTAGCTGAACAAGGAATTCACCTAGATGTATATCAAAATTTTAAAGTTTATAAGTATTCTCATTTTTAGCAGTATTTTAACAACAGGATGTAAATTTTCACCGTCTCCTCAGCAAGAATTAGATGTACAGGCAAATTTTTTCCCGTCTATGTTGAGAATTGATGGAAATCTCTTTGCCTTAGCGAATCAAACACCTCCTAATGATTTAACTATGGAATTATTTAAATCAACACTACTCAAAGCAACTATGCTGAGAAAATACGAAGTTGAAGCTAAAAATAATTTTAGTTTAGAAAAAAATAGAAATCCAATTGAGCTGAATTCAATGTGTTTGATGACTAAATTTCTTCTAAATAAATCATATATTCAAAAAGCTAATCTCAATCCTGAATTTTATGAAGATATTTACGGCTGGATTAAAACAAAGAATAGTTCTTGGGAAAACTTACTTAAAGAGACTAAACCCGGAGAGTTCGAATATTCATGTGTGATTTCTCCTTCAAATATCCCCAATTAAGATGTGACATCGAACCAAAAAGCCGCTTAATGCGGCTTTTGTTATTTTATAGATTTTGAAGTGGAAGGTATTCCCTCTAAATTCACTTAAATTTAAGTAGTCAAAAACCGCACTTAAACATCTATCACATCAGCAAAATTTGCACCCAAAACTTTTGCTAAATCCTCGGGTTTTAAACCAATATCCAAACCACGCTTACCACCACTCACATAGATTTTAGCTAAGTTCTGTGCAGAAGCATCGATCACAGTTTTTAAGCGTTTTTTCTGTCCAACTGGACTAATACCACCTACCAAATAACCGGTTAAACGCTCTGCATCCTTTGGGTCTGCCATTTTTAGTTTTTTACAGCCAAATGCTGTGGCCACTTTTTTCAAATTCAGCTGATATTCCACTGGCAATACGGCAACAAAGTAATTTTTATCGTCCGTAACCATCAATGTTTTAAAGACTTCTTCGACAGTTAAACCAAGTTTTTCCGCAGCTTCTAAACCAAAACTTTTTGCTTCTGGGTCATGGTCATATTCATGAATTGTAAAGTCGATTTTATTAGATTTTAAGAGTTTACATGCAGGTGTCATTGCTTTTTCGTCATTCCATTCGGACAACTAGGAAAACTCGATTATAAGCCTATTCTAGAAAGACCGGCGAACACTTTTATATTTTTCATGAACATGACTTGTGCAATAAGTTTGAGTTGAATACATTTAAATAAAGCAAAAATTTCAAAAAAATATGACAACGCTGACTTAAGACCTCATCCAATTATTATCTGTAGTGCCCAAAGATCAGGGCTACTTTTTGGCACAGAGCAAACCTCTGTTTGGTGACCATATTTTTGGTGGGCAATTACTTGCTCAGAGCATAGTCAGTGCATCCTTTACCTGCACACTCCCACTCCACTCTTTACATGCCAACTTTATTTCTGCGGGTCTTGCAAATCATCCCGTATTATTTAAAGTCGAAAATTTACGTGATAGCCATAGTTTTTCTACACGACAAGTGACCGCCATACAGCATGGCAAACCAATATATATGGTGATGTTGTCCTATATGAAAAACGAAACGGGTATGGAGTATCAAATACCCGAACCAGATCTGATCCAACAGTTTCCACCAAGTATGCTCAAAGAGGAGCAATTCTATAAATCGCAAATCCAATCATCTATTTCACCTGAATATCTATCCACATTTTTACAGCCTTTTCAGCTTATATCTAAACCAATTGAATACGTGCTGACAGATTTGCCACCGTCCGGTCAAGCTTCTGTCTTAAATCAAAATCAATATGCAGAATATTTAAAACTCCATGATGCCTTAGATGCCCAATTTGACCAACTTCATATACATCAAGCCATTGCAGCATATTATTCAGACTATAATTTATATTCTGCGGCGCTCAAAACACATGGTTTAAATTATCTGTCTCCTGAACTCATCGCAACTAGCCTTGATCATTCGATGTATTTTCATCATACCTTTCGGGTGGATGATTGGATTTTCTATGACATGAATACCACTCGAACCTCGCAATCACGTGGGCTTAGTCATGGGCAAATGTGGCAAGATGGAAAATTAGTCGCAAGCACCACACAAGAAAATTTAATGCGTTATACAGCCGAATCGTCAGCCTTGTGACAATCTTTAACATTCAAATTCTTGTTAAGTTAAGCATCAATCGTATAAAATTCATGCAAATCATACCGCTATAACAATAATATGCCTTCGATCTACCAACTTAAACCTGCATTTCAAAAACTGCTTCGACCTTTGGTTAAATCACTTCATCATCTTGGTATTACGGCAAATCAAGTAACCCTACTGGCAATGTTCATTTCGCTAGCTGTGGCATTTTTTATTTATATCTATTTCTCTCACAACGGTATTGGTATTTTACTGTTGATTTTCCCCGTATGGATGCTTATTCGTATGGGTTTCAATGCTATAGATGGCATGCTGGCACGTGAGTTCAACCAACAATCCAAACTCGGTGCTTTTTATAATGAATTATGTGATGTGATTTCTGACTCAGCACTCTATTTTAGTTTAATTTGTTTTGCTTTTATTCAAGCTGAACTGCTGATTTTAACATGTTTTCTCGCCATACTTGCTGAATATACAGGTGTGATGGCGCCATTAGTGGGTCAAGAACGTCGTTACGATGGCCCAATGGGAAAAAGTGACCGCGCTTTTGTATTTAGCATCATCTGTATCGTGATCGTGACTTCTTCTATATTTAACTTCGGTTTAAATACATTGTCTCTTATTTGCAATAGTATTTTGATTATTATCATCTTTTTATTATTTATCACGATTTATAACCGCATTAAAAATAGCATTATCAACCCACAATAAATTTCAGTTTAGATCGTCAGTCGATTTATTATTTTGAGAACAACACAATGTATAACAATACTCAGCATACCTTTACGAGCCATGATGGAACATCCTTGTTTTATCAACATTGGGAAAATAGCAGTTTAAAAAGCAACCGTAAGAAAAAAGCGGTGATCTTATTTCATCGTGGCCATGAACATTCGGGACGAATGGCGCATTTGGTCAATGAATTGAATTTGCCTGATTTTGATTTTTTCGCTTGGGATGCGCGAGGTCACGGCAATACCCCAGGTGAACGTGGTGATGCTCCTAGTTTTTCCGCATGCGTTCATGACATTCAATATTTTGTTCAGCATATTGAACAGACTTACCAAATCCGATCAGAAAATATAGCAATTGTAGCTCAAAGCGTTGGCGCTGTTTTAGCCGCGACATGGGTGCATGATTATGCCCCTAAAATCCGTGCTTTATGCCTTGCCTCGCCTGCATTTGACATCAAACTCTATGTGCCTTTTGCAAAACCTGGCTTAACACTTCTCAATAAATTCGCTGGCAACTTTTTTATTAATAGTTATGTCAAAGCCAAAATGTTGACACACGATACTGCACGTGCGCAAAGTTATGATACTGACCCAAAAATCGCTCGGGCCATTTCAGTCCGGATGCTGCTGGGGCTATACGCAGCTTCAGATCGAATCGTTAAAGATGCACAAAATATTTTTGTTCCTACTCAAGTCTTATGTTCAGGATCTGACTTCGTGGTGCATCAAAAACCGCAATTGGCGTTTTATCAAAAACTCCCTCATCCATTGAAGGAATATCACGTCTTAGATGGTTTTTATCATGATACTTTAGGTGAAAAACATCGCAAAATCGCCATAGATAAAATCCATCGCTTTATTCAACAATGTTTTAAACAACCCTATTCCGCACCTAAACTTTTAGATGCCGATAAAATTGGCCCGAGCTGTGCTGTAGCAGAAACCTTAAGTTCAACGCTTCCAAAACATTCTTTAAAACATGCATTTTGGAGCTTAACCAAACAAAATCTTAAAATTGGTAGTCTCTTTTCCAAGGGCTTAAAAATTGGTGAAGAGACAGGATATGACTCTGGCAGCACCTTAGATTTTGTTTATCGAGATCAATCAGAAAGCCAAAATGCTCTTGGTAACATCATCGATCGACAATATTTAAATGCGATTGGTTGGCGTGGTATTCGCGTTAGAAAACAAAATATTGAAGCGCTATTAACGAAATATGCTTCTAAGTTAAATGATGCCCAACACGCGGTACGGATTATGGATATTGCTGCAGGCCATGGCCGATATATTTTAGATGCTGTACAAAAACTGCCTGAGCATCCTGAATCTATTCTGCTCAGAGACTATAGCTCGATCAATGTACAAGCGGGTCAAGCAATGATTGAGCAAAGAGGTTTAAGCCAGATTGCCAAATTTGTAGAAGCGGATGCATTTGATACCACTTCTTTAGCCAGTGTTGAACCTAAACCCACTCTAGCCGTGGTCTCAGGTTTATACGAATTATTTAGTGATAATGATTTACTTAGACAGTCCTTATCCGGCTTAAGCCAGGCCATTGAGAAAGATGGTTATCTCATCTACACGGGTCAAATTTTGCATCCGCAACAAGAGTTTATCGCCCGTGCCCTGACCTCACATCGCCAAGGAGATGCATGGGTCATGCGTTTGCGCTCACAAGCAGAAATGGATGCCTTGGTTGAGCAAGCCGGTTTCAAGAAAGTCGATCAAGTCATTGATGAGTTTGGTATTTTCACCGTTTCCGTTGCACAAAAAATTTAAGCTTGGACGGTCAATTTTATGCATAAACTAGATACGGAAACAGGAACATGGAAATACGGCCTACTGTGTTTGGCATTTCTGGCACCTTTTTTCTTCTTAAGTTATGGTTTTGCCAATCAATACGCTGCGGGTTTAGCGTCTGTACCTGTTATCGTCTTTGAATGGGAAAAATATATTCCACTTTGGCCATGGAGTATTGTGCCTTATTGGTCGATTGATCTGTTCTATGGTTTGTCTTTATTACTTTGTTGGAATAAGTTTGAATTAAAACAACATGTCCTGCGACTATTTTCGGCACAAATCTTTTCAATCAGCTGCTTTTTAATTTTCCCGCTACGTTTTAGCTTTGAACGCCCCGAACTCACAGGTTTTTTCGGCCTATGGTTTGATGTCTTGATGGGCTTCGATAAACCGTTTAATCAAGCACCTTCCCTGCACATTGTGCTACTGGTGATACTTTGGGATTTTTTCCGTCGGCATAGCACAGGTAAGCTAAAATATCTGGTAGATGGTTGGTCCTTTTTGATTGGTCTCTCAGTTCTAACCACTTGGCAGCACCATTTTATAGATATTCCAACAGGTTTATTGGTCGGTGCCTTATGTTTATGGCTATTCCCGATGGCTGGCTCTGCGCCATGGGTTCAAAATAAACAAAGTCGGCTAAGCTTAAAGCACATTAAAATCGGCATCCTTTATCTGTTTGCTGCCTTATTGTGTAGCGCAATCGCACATGCAAAAGGTTGGTGGCTTTGGCTGCTCTATCCTGCAAGCAGTCTGCTTTTAGTTTCGTTTGCATATTTATTCAATCGACCCCATTTTTTTCAAAAACTCAGTCATGGTGATATGACCATTGCTGCAAAAATATTGTTTGCGCCTTACTTTGTATTTGCTTGGATCAATAGCCGAATCTGGACTTATCGCCATCCTGAAGATTCTAAAATCATCAAAATCAATCAGAGTTATATTTATTTAGGTCGCTATCCGTCCAAACAGGTCATGCAACAATATGATGCTTTACTCGATTGTTGCGCAGAATTGCCCACTTATCCAAAGTGCTCATATGCCCAAAACTTGAGTTTAGACCTGATTCCTTTACAGGCCAATCAGCTGCATCATGCTGTAGATTCTTTAGAACTACTCTTGAAATCTAATAACAATGATGAAGCACAAAACATCTTGGTCTTCTGTGCTTTGGGATATTCACGAAGTAGTGCTGTAGTGGCCGCATTATTATTGAAACAACATCCTGAATATTCAGTCGAAGATGTTTTACGGATTATTCGCCATAACCGTCCTTGGGTTGTGCTTAAAACACCGCAAATAAAACATTTAAATACTTATCGTTTAAAACTTAAAGGACTTGCACCATGAATTTACAACTTGTGGTGCTATCAAAGTTGTTACAATCCACCACTGGATTGCTCATTTCAGCTTATGTAGCAGCGATCCTCACGCTCTCGCTCATCATCCAGTTTGGCAATGTGATGCTATTCGATTTGCTATATATATTAATTTGTCTAGTTTTGCTCGGAATACAACATTATTTAAGCCTGAGAATCAAATTTGATTCGGCACTTTTAGCCACTGTCGCTGAATACAGCCAAACTCAAAACCTTGAACAAACCACCAAGGAGCTGGACTTAAGTTTAATCAACTTAAAATTAATGCCTGCAAATAAATGTGGTCGCGCATGGGAGCTGCGTGAATTAGGTTGTCTGGCTTTATTTAAATGGCAGATATTTGTGCTTTGCTTGCAATACATCGCATTCATCTGCATATTTTTACTGTATAAATAATTCACAATAATTTGAATCTATGCCAAATCCAATAGACACTTCAGGGAATTCTCACTCACCAATGAAAGGTAATTTTTTAAGCCGTTCAATTGCTCGCTATATTGCCTTTCTCACTCGTCGTGGTGCGCGGCTGCTCACGGGCGCGCGGAGTCTATGGGTCGGGTGCAAACCGGTTATGAAACAGCGTATTTATTATGCAAATCATAATAGCCATATCGACTTTATTTTGCTTTGGTCATCACTGCCGACAGATCTCAGACGAAAGACGCGTCCTGTAGCTGCTTCGGATTATTGGTTAAAAGATGGCTTTCGACGTTTTCTCATTCAAGACACGTTTACTGGCGTCACTATTCAACGAAATCGAGAGCAAAATCAAGATCCCTTAGAACCGATCAAAACCGTTTTAGCGCAAGGTGACTCAATTATTTTCTTTCCTGAGGGTACTCGAAATTTAAATGATGACGTTGAATTATTAGCCTTTAAAAGCGGCTTATTTCATCTCAAAAATCAATTTCCTGATGTTGAAATCGTACCGGTATGGATCTCTAATTTAAAACGTGTCATGCCTAAAGGCGCTCTTATACCATTGCCGTTATTATCTACCGTTATATTTGGTAAGCCTTTAGAAGCCCATAATGAACAGAGTAAAACTGAGTTTTTAAACTACGCTCAGGACGAATTACTCAAATTAAAAGCATTGGAGTATCAATAATGGAATTCACCAATGCGCAAATGACCTATGTATTGTTTGGTATTTTTGCAGTTATTTTGATTATTGCCTCAACCATTGGCTCAATACTAAAATTTAAAGCGGGTTATGCACCTGCACCAGTTATCGACAATTTAAATGCACGGATCAATGCATGGTGGGTCATGCTGTTGGTACTTGGTGTAGCAATTTCATTAGGCAAAATTGCTTTTGTGATGCTGTTTGCGTTGATTTCACTCTTTGCTTTACGTGAATTTATCAGCTTACTTCCAACCCGTCGCGGTGATTATCTTCCGTTGCTGATCGCTTTTTATTTTGTCATTCCATACCAATATTACTTGGTGTATATCGACTGGTACGGGCTATATTCTATTTTTATTCCGCTGTATGTATTTCTTCTTATCCCTATTGCTACACTTAAAGCCGAAGATACCACGCGATTTTTAGAGCGCAGTTCAAAAATTCAATGGGGTCTGATGATCAGCGTATTCTGTATTTCGCATGTGCCTGCGCTATTAAATCTTAAACTTCCCGGATTTGAAGGTGAAAAAATTTGGCTAGCGATCTGGCTGATCATGGTGGTACAAGCCTCCGATGTCTTACAATATGTCTGTGGCAAGCTATTTGGAAAACACAAAGTCGCACCGATACTTTCACCATCTAAGACCGTAGAAGGATTAATCGGAGGCATTGCTTTAGCCACTGCATTAGGCATTGCTATGTCATGGCTTACACCCTTTAGCTATCTACAGGCTGCATGTATTGGTTTTATTGTTTGTATATTCGGTTTCTTTGGTGGTCTTGTCATGTCAGCCATTAAACGCGATCGTGGTGTAAAAGATTGGGGACAACTTATCCAAGGCCATGGTGGCATGCTCGACCGAATTGATTCCATCTGCTTTTCAGCACCGATTTTTTTCCACATTTTGCGCTATTGGTGGTCTTAAGAAATGACTAAGTTTTAAATAGAAAATTTGGGATTTTAAATGATGTTACGCACGTAGAATTACTTTTACATTTTAAAGATGATTTTTAAGTCTATTCGACGGAGTCATACATCTAAGGATTGAATAAAGATCTTAGCCTTCGGCTGGAAATACTCTTACGAAGCGTTGTTTCTTATTCGGCAAAATGAGAAGCGTGCTTCATAAGGAAACCATCTTGTGGAGCATTGCTCCTCACCGTAAAAATAGTTCACTAACGTCTAATTATTCAAAGTATCGCAGAAACATTTTTGATTACAATAAGTCTTGTCTCAAACAATTTCGGATGACGTTACCGTGTATCGTTCTTTTATTTGAATCAACGTGCGCTTCTGATGTTACTGCGTAGCATCGGTTAATAATACGCACAATAAAAAATCCCAACTAAACAAGCTTGGGATTCTTCTCATCAGGTATTCGATTTAAACGTCTGAAATTGCAAACTTTTTAAAAATACTTGCACGACGTTTAGGATGAATATTGGCTTTAGTTAAATCGCCTTGGTAGTGATCATAGACACGTTTATCCATCATCTTAAACCAAATAGAGGGTACTAAAGCAGGAATTAGCATAGTGGCATAGCCGCTAGGCAACTCTGGCGCTTCATCAAAATGTCTTAAAGCCTGAAATGGACGAGTCGGATATGCATGATGGTCTGAATGTCGCTGTAATTGATACAAAAATAGATTGGTCACAATATTATTGTTATTCCAACTATGTTCAGGCATGGTTCGCGCATAACTTCCATCCGGTTTTTGCTCACGCTTCAGGCCATAATGTTCAATATAATTAATAATTTCAAAAAGGCTGATTCCATAAAAGGCCTGTGTAACTAAATACGGTGTCACGCCTTTACCAAACATTTTCAGCATCGAGGCATGAAAACCTGCACTCATCGCCCAACCATGAAACAGTTCATTTTCCTTCGAAAAGAAACTTAAACCTTTACGTTTTAAACGTTGTTTCTCAATCTGCACCGCCGATTTAATTCCACCAAATACAGTGCGTGGCCAAAACTCATAAAAAGTTTCGCCCATTTTTGAAGATGCAGGATCTTCAGGCGTTGCCGCACGTTTATGGTGCCCATAAGGATGTTCGATGCGGAAATGGCTATAACCTAATGGTGCGAGCGTCGCATGTGCCCAGTAATGGTCTTTTTTATGTGGTCGATGGCAGAGTTCATGTGCTGTATTTACACCGACGCCATTAATTGCACCCATCGAAATCCCAAGTAGAACTTGATCTAATATTGAAACATCTTTACGGGTAACCACATAGCCAGCAAAAGCATTCGCTGCCATTTGCAGTGGAATAAATAGTTTGACGATCCGATCATAATAGGGATCATTCACTAAAACTTTGATGTCATCATCTGTCGGGTTATTGGCATCATCACCGATCAGTGCATCCAGTGCAGGAATAATGACATGCAGTAGAAGCGGCCCGCCCATGGCAAATAGTTTTTTTGTCTGTTTTGGACCAAAATGATAACCCGCCAAGATCCCCATACCAATGACTGGTAAACCTGGACTCAATAGCCAACCATAACGTTTTTTATCTAAAACACTACCGATTTTGCTTTCTAACTGAGCGAGCTGCTGTTCATTTAATTTTACTGGTGCATTCATGCGCTAGACTTCCCTATTTACTTCTTCTGTGTTTATATTCGTAAAATATGGGCAGCCAGAACAGTTTTAAGCGTCCAAAAAAACTATGCGATCGTCTTTGGCATTTAAGGATAAATGTTGACCTTTAAACACATAGTGACCATCTATAAATACAAAATTAATATGAGTAAATATTTGAAATATGGATGCTTTAAGTAAAATTTTTGATGATATTCATCTCCACCGATCTGAATATATTTATTTGAGATCAAAGCATCCTTGGGCTTTTCATTTTCAAGATCTTAACGCCATGGTTGCGTATGTGGTGATTCAAGGTCAGTGTGTTGTGCATATAGATCAAGAGCAGGTCTTACTTGAAACTGGCGATCTTTGCCTTATTCCCTCAGGGCAAAATCATTACTGCAAATCTATACAGTCTGATGTCTTGGTTGAGTCAATAAACATCACACCACTGTTTCAAGAGCAACGAAATAAAACCATTGAATTAAATTCTGCCGAATCTCATAAAGCAGAGGATTTATTTGTACTCGCGATCCGTGGGCATGTCGACAGCATTATGGCAAAGCCCTTAGTGAATGCACTCCCCACGCTGTTACATACACCACATATCATGAGCAGTACCGCACCGGAATGGTTGCAAATTGGCTTACATTTTCTGGCAGTTGAAGCGCATCAGATACGTCCAGGCCGCGACAAAATTTTGGATCATTTGGTGAGTATTTTATTTATCGAATGTGTACGTGATTATATTGCAGCCTTGTCAGATTCAAGCAGTTGGTTGCATGCCTTGAGTCATCCTGAATTATCCAACGCTTTGGCCGCGATTCATGAACAACCACAGCATGCATGGACCGTCGAAAGTTTGGCAGAACAATGTTGCATGTCACGTTCTAAATTTGCCAGTTTATTCACTCAAATGCTCGGTGAATCACCACTCGCCTATTTGCAGCAACATCGTTTGCGACTGGCAACACAGCACTTACAAACGGGGCAACTGACTATTCAGCAAATTGCCCATCGTATCGGTTACTCATCTGAAACGGCATTTAGCCAAACTTTTAAAAAGTTTTATGATCTCACACCGAGCCAGTATCGACAGCAGCATCAGATCGCAAAAAATGAGTGACCTTAAAGGTTTAATTTAAAAGCTTTAAAATCGCTTCCACAGGGTTTTCACTGTTGCCTGAAAGCAGTTGTTTATGCATGGTGATATGCTGCATTACTTGAATTTGCGATTTTTCAACATCCATTAAGCTTTCAATTTCTGCTGCTAATTTTTCAGGTGTTGCATCATGTTGAATAAGTTCCTGAATCACCTTTTTGCCCGCAATAATATTTGGCAATGAATAATACGGAATTTTGATCAGCAATTTCACCACATGATAGGTCAGCCAATTTAACTTATAAAAGGTTACCATTGGGCGGTGTAAAAGCATCGCTTCTAAAGTCGCTGTACCCGAAGCCAAAGCGACAATATTCGATGCGTTCATCACCTGACGGCCAATTTTAGATTCGGTATCGGTGTTTTCCATCAAGCGAACTTTGGCTTGTAATGCTTCAGGATACTGCTTGAGCAACAATTCGATTTGCTGTTTACGTGCATCATTGATTGCAGGAATCAGGAACACATAGTCTGGATGCTGCTCCGTCAAAATCTGTGCGGCAGACAGCACCAAAGGCCCTAAGCGCTCAATTTCACCGCGACGGCTGCCCGGAAGTAATGCAATGTGTTTTTGATGCTCATCTAAGCCTAACTCGTGTTTAGCCGCAACGAGTGGATTATCTAAAGGCAACTGACTTGCCAATGGGTGTCCGACAAATGCAGCCGGAACTTGCCATTTTTGAAAAAATACTTTTTCGAAAGGAAATAAACAAAGGACTAAATCAATACTCGCCTTGATGCCATGCACACGGCCTTGGCGCCACGCCCACACTGAAGGACTAACATATTGCACTGTTTTAATTGGTAGCTGTTTTTGCTTCATGCTCTTAGATAAACGCAAATTAAAATCCGGTGCATCTATCCCTACAAAAACATCGACAGGGTTTTCAGTCCATTTTTCAACCAGACCATCACGTACAGCAAAGAGTTTTTTAATATCTTTTAAGACTTCAACGATCCCCATCACCGATAAAATATCCATCGGATAATAGCTGTTAAAGCCTTCTGCAATCATTTGCGGACCACCAATGCCTTCAAATTCCGCATCAATCCCTTGCTGTCGAAAACTACGGATAAGCTTGGCGCCTAATGTATCCCCGGATACTTCCCCAACCACGATGCCAATTTTAAGTTTCCGATTTTGCAAAAGTCTGTCCTTTTAACTCAATTTTCTTTAGCTATAGATTCTATACGAGTCCTTCACAAAGTTAATAGATTTCCTGAAAAAAGCTGTACAGCTCTAATTCACCATTTTAGAAATATTCCTCACTGTGCTTAGCTACTAACTAAAATTTTTTATACCAATGGTTCTGATTTCTACCGTATTTACTCTTAAACAATTTACGAAATAGCACTGCTGTATTAAAACCTGCGCTTTCCGCAATTTTATCAACTGAATAATCTGTCACTTCAAGCAATTCTGCCGCATATCGCAGTCTTTCATTATTTAACCAAGTGACAATAGGTCGTTCTGACGCATGTTTAAAATGTCTAGTTAGTGTCCTTCTACCCATATTCGAATAATGGCGAAACCTTATCTTTTTAAGGAGTATGAGATTTTGCAGGACTGGACTTTAAGTTCACAGTCGCATATATCGATAAATAACTAATTAAAGACTAGGAAAATAAACCTACGGTGCGTTTTTTGGTATTAGATATGCATTTCAGATAGTCATCACCTTATATTCTAAATACATGATTTCACTGCAGCATAATCTCCATTTGAACTATCAACCAGTTGAGAAAGCCGAAATCAATAACTTAGCTTAGTAAAAATTCATGTATTTCCAAATTAAAGACACTCTTTATCTATTTTTTTCACAAGCAAATCACTAATCGAGACAACGACTTATATCAATTAGTCATAAGATATGCACGTTTTTTGATATTTGGCATTCAGCGATGGTCGGTCCTTTAGAGTTCATTCTGGCAGGTGTAATTGTAGGTTTCTGCGTAGGTATTACCGGCGTTGGCGGTGGTTCATTGATGACCCCGATCCTGATCAGCCTGTATAAAATTGAACCCCATATTGCGATCGGCACAGACCTACTATATGCCGCAATTTCAAAATTTTGTGGTTCTTTAGTTCATGCACGTAAAATGAATATTGTATGGACCATTGTTATTTGGCTTGCAGTCGGCAGTATCCCTGCGTCTTTTGCGACCCATTGGGTACTTGAAAACTATCTCAGCCAATCGACACATTACAAAACCGTCTTAACCATGTTTTTAGGTTTTATGCTGACGATTACAGGGATCTCAATTATTTTCCGTGGTCATATCGAAAAATTCTTTAATAAATTTCGAAAAACTGATCAGTTGGATGATATGAGTGCTGATCTGGAGCGTATCAATTTCCAAGCTAAAAATAAGCGTGCATATATCATCATCATGGGGATTATTTTAGGCGTATTCGTTACTCTATCGTCTGTTGGTGCAGGTGCCTTCGGTATTATGGCATTGGTACTCATGTTCCCTAATTTACCAATGATTCGAATTATCGGCTCTGACGTCGTACATGCCGTGATTCTTACACTGGTTGCAGGCTTGGGTCATATGAGCTCAGGTAATGTCGATTTTCATTTATTGGGTTGGTTATTGGTTGGTTCTATTCCTGCAATTGTGGTCGGAACTTTAATCAGCTCACGTTTACCTGAAAAAGTCATTCGTAAAGTCTTAGGCATTACCTTGTTTGTTTTAGGCATGAATTTCATCATTAATCCAGTAAAATCAAAACCTGTCGAAAAACCAACAACTGCAATGTTGATCGCACCGACGGTGAATAGTCAGCAGGTTTAAATTAACTGCCCGATTCATCACTTTTTTTTCAGAGACTTATTGATCTTTTTTATAACATTTGAATGCTATATTCATGTTATATTCGGCTCACGAAACAACCTTTTGTATAATCAAACCAGTGACGGCAATGAATACTTTACAGTCAAATTCTATTACCCAAAACGACATTGATGACGTGAATGTAAAAAGCATTCAGCCTCTTGTTACTCCTGCAGAACTAAAAAAAGAGCTACCTCTGACTGAAACTGCCTATCAAACAGTCCTTAAGGGCCGTGAAACTGTACGTAATATTTTAGATGGAAATGACAAACGTCTTTTTGTTGTCATTGGTCCATGTTCAATTCACGACACAGTCGCTGCACATGATTATGCTGACCGTTTAAAAGTTTTAAGTGACAAAATCCAAGATACGATTTATGTCGTGATGCGTGTGTATTTTGAAAAACCACGTACCACTGTGGGTTGGAAAGGTCTGATTAATGACCCTGACATGAACGACTCTTTCAACATCGAAAAAGGCTTACGTATTGGTCGTAAACTTTTACTTGAATTGAATGAAAAAGGTTTGCCTTGTGCAACTGAAGCACTCGATCCGAACTCACCACAGTACTACCAAGATCTTATCTCTTGGTCAGCGATTGGTGCGCGTACCACTGAAAGCCAAACACATCGTGAAATGTCTTCTGGCCTTTCTTCACCTGTGGGCTTTAAAAATGGTACAGATGGCGGTTTAACCGTTGCGACCAATGCCATGCAATCTGTTAAACATGGTCATAGCTTCTTGGGCTTAAGCGACCAAGGTCAAGTTTCTGTTATTCGTACCAGTGGTAACCCATATGCACACGTTGTACTTCGTGGCGGTAACGGTAAACCAAACTACGACGCAGGTTCAGTTGCAGATGCAGAGGCGGCATTAGCCAAAGCAAAAGTTAGTGGCAAAATTATGATTGATACCAGTCATGCAAACTCAAACAAAGACCCGTACCTACAACCCCTTGTTCTCAAAAATATTACTGAACAAATCCTTGACGGAAACAAGTCAATCGTGGGTATTATGGTAGAAAGTCACTTAAAAGGTGGTCGTCAGGATATTCCTGCCAACCTATGTGACCTCGAATATGGTAAATCAGTGACTGATGGCTGTATCGATTGGGATACGACTGAAAAAGTCTTGTTAGAGATGCATGAAGCACTTAAAGACGTGTTACCGACACGCTAAGTGAATGAAAAACGCCATCTTCGAGATGGCGTTTTACTTTAAAGGATTATTTGTCAGATGAATGAAATCGAAAATGCGTTAAGTCATATTGAAAACTTCCAATATATACATGAACACTTATTAACGTCAGGACAACCATCTCCTTCTGAGCTTCAAACGATTAAAGAATATGGTGTTTCAACGGTTATTAATTTAGCACTGACCGATGCATCCAATCATATTGAGCATGAAGACCGCATTTGCCTAGATCTAGGCCTGAACTACATCCAAGTTCCAATCTCTTGGGATACCCCTTCAGATGATCAATGCCTTTTAGTACTCGATATGATTGACCATTTGGTTCAAGGTCAAACGGTTTGGCTACACTGTGCGAAAAACTTCCGTGTCAGCAGTTTGATGTATTTATATCGTCAATACTATATGGATGTTGATATGCCAAAGGCTCAAGATTTGATGCATCAAATTTGGGAACCCAATGAAACATGGGCAGGTTTAATCCATGCGGTTGCCTTACAACTTCAAGGCCGTAAAGCAACTCAAGATTTACAACATGCACTGATCCATCCAGATCATTTTGCGTGAGAAATCAGTACTGTTGCAGTAGAAAGAATACCTTCTTGGCGACCAGTAAACCCTAATTTTTCGGTGGTGGTCGCTTTGATGCTAATTTGTGTAACTTCAACATCCATAACATCTGCGATACTTTGACGCATTTCTAAATTATGTTTTGCTAGTTTAGGGCGCTCACAAGCCACGGTAATATCAGCATTATTAAGTACATATCCACGATCTAAAATCATTTGGTAGACGTGTTTTAAAAGTACTCGACTATCGGCACCTTTAAATTTTGGATCTGTATCTGGAAAATGCTGACCAATATCTCCAAGTGCCAAAGCTCCTAATAATGCATCACAAAGCGCGTGCAGTACCACATCACCATCAGAATGTGCTTTGAGTCCATGTGTATGTGGAATTTGAACACCAGCAAGCGTTACAAAGTCACCTTCTTCAAATGCATGCACATCCATGCCCTGACCGATACGAATTTGAGCTATCATGCTTGAGTTCCTTGAGAAAATAATGATTGAAATCTTGTATTCACGCTTTCTATTTCGCTATAGTGTGGGCAAGCGCAACATAGTGAAAGTATAAGCGATCATGCTGTTGAAAACTGAAATAAATATCATCAAAAAATTCGGACTAGTTCTGCTAATAGGTTCTGGCCTAGCGATGTTTACGCATGCAGAAAAGATAGACTGTGATCAGGCCAATACTCAGGCAAAAAAAAATTACTGTTCTGACGGTTTTGAAGAACAACGTGAAAAGTTAGATGGGCTTTTTTTAACGGCGCAGTTAATTACCGATGCCCCAATACGCTTACTGATAGATACGCAAAAATTATGGTACAGTCGTGTTCAGCAATGCAAAAACTTGGAGTGTTTTAAACAACAATTTGAGCTTCGCCATGAAGATTTGAATATTTATACCTCGATGAACCAAAGTCTAACGCAGCATTATCTTAAATTTGAAAATGGTCATTTTGCGACATCACCTGTACATTTAAAGGTACATCAACTTGGCAAAGACAGTATCAAAATAGAAGGCATTGCCTATCGTAATCCGAACAATCGAGTTGAAACACAAACCATTCCATTTTTAGCTTACACAACACCCGAACAAAAAAATCAAATCACCGATAATGAACACGACTGCAAATATCAGTTCAATTACAGTAAAGCCTTACTCTCAGTAAAAACTGAACAAAAAGGCTGTGAACGTTTTGCAGGGATTTATCGTTTATATGATTAAGATCAAATTCGAATGACTTAGATACATCAAAAAAGCCTCAACATTGAGGCTTTTTTGATGTCTACAATATGTCAGTTAAATCGGATGTGTTTGCTGCACTTGCTGGCTAATCATCGCAGCTGTTGCCGCAGATAAGGTCCATCCAAGGTGACCATGCCCTGTATTATAGAAAATATGATCACGCTTACCTGCATGCACTACAGGCATCATATTGGGCATCATTGGTCGTAAACCCGCCCACGGCACTACATGTTCAGTTGATAGATTAAAGTTGCGATTCGACCAATCAATTAAAGGCTGAATGCGATCGGCACGAATATCTCGGTTATAGCCATTAAACTCTGCCGTGCCTGCAACACGTAGTCGATTTGCACCTAAGCGTGAAGTCACAATTTTGGCACTTTCATCCAACAGACTTACCCAAGGCGCATTGGCCTGACTTTGTTCATCATTTAAATTAATGGTGATTGAATATCCTTTGACTGGATACACATTTACGCGATCACCGAGTTTATGTGCAAGTTCATAACTACCTACGCCACCACAGACCACCACAGCATCTGCTTCAAGTATGGTATCAGCATCAGGATGCTCCATATTTTCATCACTGGCTTTTAACTGAACATTGACACCTTTTGCATGATGTTCAAAGTCAGTCACCTCAAAACCCCACATATATTTCACATCAAAGCGTTCTGTTGCTTTAGCAAGCTGCGTCGTAAATTTGTGGATGTCGCCCGTGGCATCCCCCGGACAATAAAAACCACCATAGTATTCACCTGTCAGACTAGGCTCAATATCACGGATTTCAGCTAATGTCACAGGATGACGCTCTAAACCACCTTCACAGAGCATATTATTAACTTGAGTCGCCACCTCATAATCATGTTGATTATGAAAGAAATGTAAAATGCCGCGTTTTTCTAAATCAAACTGTAAGTTTTCATGCTCAGCTATTTCAAATAAGCGCTGACGTGCCATCAATGCAAGACGGACAGTCTCGTGAGTATTTTCACGATAATCTTTAATATGTCCCATAAACTCAAAGAGCCATGAATATTTGTGTAGATTAAAACTTGGATTTAATAATAATGGCGCGGTTTTTTGTGACATCCATTTGATGCCTTTCACTACCGTTGCTTTTTGGTTCCAGACTTCAGCATTACAGGCTGATAATTGACCACCATTGGCAAACGACGTTTCCATCGCTGGATAAAGATGTTTATCGACCACAGTGACACGATAGCCGAGTAATCCGAGTTCGTAAGCTGTCGTTACCCCAGTAATACCTGCACCAATCACAACAATATGACACATATAGGCTCCTTGGAAATTATATTTCCTATGCTCGCCCCATCTGTTATTGGTACCTGAGAGCTTTGGTTCCTTGCGATGCAATGTGAACCTTCCCCTTCGGTGAGTAGGTCTAGCCTACTTCTCTCCAGATTTTTTTATATGATTACAGTCCTTTTGCCTGAGAGTTTCCTGGGGGAACTTGCTCCTTCGGCGAGCACGATCTGTGCTTCTCTCCTGCAATCATCCATTCGTTTTTATTCGGCATTCATCTTGGTATTGCCTTAGTTAGATATGAGCAATATTTGTACCAAATCTCAAGTCCTATTTGGGTCAATATTGTTAAATATTATTTTTTATATCGATTTAAGTTGTTAGGTTATAAATTTAAAATCATTTTTTTCTACACCTAAATACTTCATCTTTAAAATAAAGGTTTAAAATATTAAATGAAATTTATAACTAGAAAGATTGAAGTTTTATGTCGGATTCTACGCTTTTCTCTCGCTTTGCATCTTTGATCAAAACACATTCTATTGAAGAATTAACCCAAAGTGATTTACTCCTTCTTAAGACTCTGGGGCCTGTTCAAAGTTTTTATGCACCATTCGAGGCCATAAATCATAATGCAAAAGTGGTTATCGTCGGCATCTGCCCAGGCCAACAACAATGGCGTAATTCATTAATCGCAGCAAAGGTCGGCTTAGAACAGCAAGTATCTGAGGAAAACATTCTTAAACTTGCCAAGAATAGTGGCGCTTTTAGCGGCCCTATTCGTAAAAATTTAACTCAACTGCTAGATCATATTGGATTACACAATCAATTAGGCATACAGACCACTGCAGAGCTATTTAGCAATCATCAAGATATAGTGCAAATGTGCTCGGTTTTACAGCAATGTATTTTGGTCAATGGAGAAAATTATGCTGGCTCAACGCCCCCAATGCTGAAAAATGAATTATTAAAACAACATATTGATGATTATTTTATTCCTATGGTTCAACAGCTTCCGAACGCAATTTATATCCCGCTAGGCAAAGGTGTAGATGAGGTTTTAAATTATGTATGTAGCTTAGGCTATTTAAATGATCAACAGATTCTAGCTGGACTTCCCCATCCATCAGGTGCAAATGCTGAACGGATCAAATATTTTTTAGGTGAAAAACCACGTGACCAATTATCTCAACAAACCAATCCCGAGCAGATTGATAGCGCAAAATCACAGATCCTGCTTAAATTATCCAATCTTCTATGAAGTTCGCTTAACATCACTGAAAAGTATTATTTATTTGAATATCCACTACTTATATCAAAGCAGTGCTCGAACAAAACTAGAAAAGTGTGATGTATTTTACTTTTTTGTTTTTCTGTGTGAATATGCGCAAAAATAAATATTGCTCATAAAAATAACACTAACATGGAAAAACACATGAAAAATTATGTAGTTCTAGGATTTACACTCCTACTACTCACAGGTTGTATTACCGTACCTAAAAATAAACCTGAAACAAGAACCTTGAAGCTAAAAGGTGTGAATACCGTTGAAAACAGCAAAGTGATCCAACGGACCATTACTCGAGGTCAGTTACTATGTGAAGCTGGACAAAAATGTCCTGAACTTGCAATTGATTGGCAAAAAAACAAAGGTGAGTATGCACTTTCACTGCATTCTTATGATCAACAGCAGCTTGATATGAGTGAAATATCTTTTGTGATTGACGGCAAAGTTTTGTCTTATCCTGCAATTGGTCAAACAAATTATCGTCGCTTAGATAATTCAAATGTGATTGATTCTTCTAATACCGTGATGATCCCAGATGCTGTGCTTAAACAATTTCGGGACGCAAAAAATATTGCTGTGATAATGAATACCAACCAAGGTGAAATCGCACACTATATGTTAAAAAACCAAAAATCTTCAGATGCCTATCGTCTATTTTTACGTGCTTATTCTTAAGACCAAATAGTCTAAAATAAAAATCCCAGAAGTTAGTCTATGTCTTCTTTTGGGATTTTTTATTCATCTCATCTTATAAATTAATCAAATGCATCACATGATCTTTATTTTATTCGTTTAATTAATTGTTTAATTGTCAGTTCACATATCGGTTGACCCACCTCTAGATGAAGAGGATAGGCTTGATTTTCATCTGTTATGTTATAGCCACGTCGTTGATAATATTTTATTAATTCTAAACGCCGATCAATCACATACATGACAAATTCTTCAACATTGGGTTCCATCAACATCGCTTGTTGTTCTGCAAATTGCAATAATTTTTTTCCTAAGCCCTGAGCTTGCTCATTTGGATGAATTGCAAAATGACCAATTTCACAGCTCATCCCCTGCATTTGAATACCAATACACCCCTTGATCTGCGCATGTACCGACTCAATCACATATAGATGAAAATCCTTTTTTTGTAAGAGTTGACTGAGTTGAGAGACATTTATTCGATTTCCTCGAACAATATGATGTTCCGTGGTCCAACTCTTGGGATGATTCTCCCGATAGGCTATATTCATTAAGCTTTCGAGCTGCTGAATATCACCAAGTAAAGCATGTCTTATATTCATATTTTTTAGCTATTTATTTTCATAGGCCTATTTTACTGAAATAAAAAAACCAGACAATTGTCTGGTTTTTTTAAAGCAATGTGCTCATCAGTGTGACTTGCTAACGCTATTCACTAACCGCGTTCGGAACAAAGCAACGCTTTGTTATTTATCCACTGTGACTCGCTAACGCTACTCACCAACCGCGTTCGGAACAAAGCAGCGCTTTGTTTCCTCACTTGGGTTCAATTGGGGCAAATGGAGCGACAACATCCGCATTTTGTGCACGGTTACGCATGAAGTGATCCATGAGCACAATTGCTAACATCGCCTCTGCAATTGGTGTCGCGCGAACACCGACACAAGGATCATGACGACCTTTGGTCAACACATCTGTATCTTCACGATTAATCGTAATGGTTTTACCCGGCGTAGTAATGGAAGCTGTTGGTTTCAAGGCGATCGCAACACGAATGTCTTGACCACTCGAAATACCGCCCAAAATGCCGCCTGCATGGTTTGCCAAGAAACCATCCGTAGTTAACTCATCACGTGTTTCATGACCAAACTGCTCGGCAACACCAAAGCCATCACCAATTTCTACACCTTTTACAGCATTGATGGACATCATAGCATGTGCAATATCTGCATCTAAACGATCAAATACAGGCTCGCCCCAACCGACTGGCACTTGCGTCGCAATAATTTCCAGTTTGGCGCCACAGCTCGTTCCTTGTTCACGAAGTGACGTTACGAGAGCCTCAAAACGTGGGACGGCATCAGCATCACCACAGAAAAATGGGTTATTCGGAACTTCATTCCAGTCCAATTTCTCTGCTTTTTCGGTACCAATTTGGGTTACATGACCACGAATTTCTATGCCGAATTTCTCAAACAAGAATTTTTTAGCAATCGCACCCGCAGCAACACGCATCGCAGTTTCACGAGCACTCGAACGGCCACCACCACGATAATCACGGAAACCATACTTATGTGTATACGTATAGTCTGCATGACCCGGACGGAAGGTTTGCGCAATGTTGCCATAATCTTTTGATTTTTGATCTGTGTTACGGATCAAAAGACCAATCGATGTACCGGTTGTTTTGCCTTCAAATACGCCTGAAATAATTTCAACTTCATCGGGTTCTTTACGCTGAGTCGCAAACTTAGATGTGCCCGGCTTACGACGATCCAGATCCTTTTGCAAATCGGCTTCAGTCAGTTCAATACCCGGTGGAACCCCATCCACAATGGCCATCAAACCAACGCCATGAGATTCACCACAAGTCGTTACACGGAAGAGCTGCCCTATACTATTACCTGCCATGTCAAACGACTCCTTATGCTTGAACAGATTGAATAAATAAATCTCGGTATTCGCGGCATTGAGCAGCAGTCAATGCAAAGATACCTGTACCGCCTTTTTGGAACTGTAACCAGTAAAAATCAACGGTATTGAAGTTTTGACGCATTGCCCATTCTGAGTTACCCACTTCGATCACAATTAAGCCATCTTCAGTCAGGTAATCTGCAGCTTGTGCCAACATTTTACGGACAAGATCCAAACCATCTTGACCCGCAGCAAGCGCCATTTCAGGTTCATGGTGGAATTCTTCTGGTAAATCTGCCATGTCTTCAGCATCCACATATGGTGGATTCGACACGATCAAATCATATTGATTTTCTGCTGGAATTTTGGCGAATAAATCAGACTCAAGTAAAGCCACTTGATATTGTTTATTGTGGTGTTCACAGTTAATTTGCGCCACTTCAAGTGCATCTTTAGACAAATCTGTTGCATCAACTTCAGCGTCTGGGAATGCATAAGCTAAAGCAATCGCGATACAACCCGAACCCGTACACATATCTAAAATGCGCTGAGGAGTTTTTGGATTGGCATTTTCAGGTAGATTATTAACCGCAGCACCCATTTCGCCATTTTCACCTAAGCAATATGGCGCAAAACGGTTTTCAATCAATTCTGCAATTGGAGAACGTGGAATCAGTACACGTTCATCGACATAAAATGGCTTACCAAAGAAATAAGACAAGTTAAGTAAATAAGACGTCGGAACTTTTTCATTAATACGACGTTCTAACAATGCTAAAAATTCTGCAACTTCACTTGGCAATAATTTCGCATCTAAGATTTCCGCATCTGCATTCCAATCTAGAGATAACGTTTGTAAAACCAATGCTGAGCTTTCAGCAAAATAGTCTTCTGTACCTTGTCCTAAGTGGGCATCATATTGACGTAAAGCTGTTACCCCAAAGCGGATATAATCACGAATTGTAGATAGGTTTTCAGCTGCTTCCTGTAAATGTTCAGGGCTAATAGTCGGTCGATCCACTTAAGGCGTCTCCAGTTCATAATTTTTTAAACGCCCTATGATACCTTGTTTTGATGCTATTTATAATAAAAATACGGCATTATTCACCGCTTGCAAGCGTTTCATAACCTGCATATATAGGTCAGATACATTCGCTGAAATGAAATTTGTACTTTAGGCTTTTCTTCAGCATGCTATAAAACCTAATAGATAAAAATTACGAATAAAAACCAATTAAAGCTCAATTGTTTAGCAATTTGTACTTGATCCTAAGCTTTATTTTCTTAAAATCATCTCCATACAAACAGTTAAATTTTAAATGCGGAGCTCCAATGAGCTATAAGCACAATAACCTCATGGCTATGCGTCAAAGCTATTGGGAAGACACTCAGTCTTTAAACGTGCAAACCGAAAAGGCATTTTTTCAGCAACTACTGATCGAACATCAAGTTTTCCCTGATGCGAGTCTAGAAAACGCACGTACCCTATTTTTTAGCTTACCGAGCATTATTATTGTCAAAGGTTATGCTGCCGGATTTAAAGACGAATCTGTCCAACATCTTATTCATCAACATATTGAAAAACATAAAGCCGCATTGATGCAAAACGATACGGTAAAAATCAAATATCGTTTATAGTTTTATTTCCAATGTGCCTGTCTACGTGGCATCTTGCTTAAGTTTGCAAATGCTTACTGCATATTCAGTAAGTTGAACTATTTTAATACGTTAAGAAACGTTAAAATTAGCTACAATGTATTTTTCTGCGAATTGCTGATTAAAGGATTTAATTTACATGTCAGATCAGAACGATAAGCTCAAACACTTGAAAACGTCTTCTATGGATCGACGCTTATCTATCGCAAAGGCATCGCTACTTGCGGGAACTCGTTGGGCAGCATCAAACGCCACTTCTATTTTTTCGAGTGAAGAAGAAAAAGAGAAAAAGCGTAAAAAAGCCATGAAAGATCAGGCCGAATATCTCGTCGCAGAAATTGGTAAATTAAAAGGTTCGATTGTAAAAATTGGGCAAATGATGGCGTTGTATGGTGAACATTTTCTGCCTGAAGAAATCACCCAAGCCCTCAACACTCTGAACAATCAAACAGTTGCATTGGCATGGCCAGCCATTAAAGTCCAATTACAAAATCAACTTGGCTCAAAGCTTGATGATCTCGTGATTGATCATGAGCCACTTGGCACAGCATCTCTGGCACAGGTTCACCGTGCAAAACGCAAATCTGATGGTTTAGAACTGGTTTTAAAAATCCAGTATCCGGGTGTGGCAGATGCAATCGATTCGGATATGAATCTATTCAAAAACATGCTTAAACTGACACGAATGGTGCCTCAAACCCGTGAATTTGATCAGTGGTTTGATGAAGTTCGTGAAATGATGCATCGTGAAGTAAATTATAAAATCGAAGCAGATACCACTCGCCGTTTTGCTGCACGCTTAAAAGAAGACCCACGCTATATCGTGCCGCAAATCATTGAAAGTTATTCAACACCTCAAGTACTGTGTATGACTTTTGAACGTGGTGTGCCGATTAACAGCCCAGTAATGCTGTCACTTCCTCAAGAGCGCCGTAACGCCTTAGGTGAAGCATCACTTGAAATTGCCGTACGCGAAATTTTTGAATGGGGTGAAATGCAAACCGACCCTAACTTCGGAAACTATTTGGTGCGTTTGGGCAATGGTGCGGATGTACCAGATAAAATCGTACTCCTCGACTTTGGTGCGATCCGTCAGTTCGATGAGCATCTATTAGGCGTTGCACGTAATTTGATTACCGCGGGTTATCACCATAGCTCTGAGCAAATGGTCAAAGCGATGACAGGTTATGAGTTCTTTGATGGTATTCCACAAAGTATTAAACCTGATATGGCTAAAGTCTTTTTGTTAGCGACAGAGGCATTTAGTAGCACTGCAAATAACCCGGACATCCCTGCTGGTGTTATGGACGAACAACAACGCTATGATTGGAAAAAAAGCCAATTACATAGCCGTGTGATGCAACAAGCTTCAAAATCGATGGCATCTCGCTACTTCTCAGTTCCACCTAAAGAGTTTATGTTTATCAGCCGTAAATTTATCGGTGCATATACCTTTATGACCGTCATTGAAGCGAAAACCAATGTTCGTCGTATGATTCAAAAATATCAATAATCATTCAATGCACACTTCAAGACTTGGCTGACTCAAATGTCAGCCAAGTCAATTTTAAAATAAAAATCCTTTTAAGCCTTTTTACTTTTCTATTCTTAATTAATCATTTAGCTATCAAATCCCACCTAATTTCGCCGTTTATCTTTGACAATCATGCATGTCAATTATGACATGGTTTTTCTATCTTTGGCATGTCAGCATTAAATAAGAACAATGCAAATGGAAAACAACAATGACCAATATGGTAAACAAGGCTCAAGGATTTGGGCTCTCACTTTTAACTAAAATTGCCGGAAGTGATGTACTCGATCAGTTTAAACTACGCAAATTTGTTGAAAAATCTTTGTATCAAAGCTCAAAAGCTGGTTTTAAAACCCTGAGCCAGACACAAAAAGCATTTCAGACCAACAAAGGTGTGCAAAAGCAACGTTTGCCAAATCAACAAAAATCATTATTTGATTTAAACCTGACTGAAGAACAGCAAATGACTGCTGATGCGATGCAGCAGTTTGCCACAGAAGTCTTGTATCCACTTGCTCATCAAGCCGATCAAGAGGAAAGATTTCCTGAAGCGTTATGGCAACATATCCAAGATCTAGGTCTAAATTATTATGCCTTACCTGAAGATTTGGGTGGCGTCGCGGCAGAAAAAAATATCATTAGCAATATCTTAATTGCTGAACAATTGGCTGAAGGTGACTTTAGTTTAACAGCAGGTTTACTGTCGACATTTAGCTGTATCAACGCCATCACCCAATGGGGTTCCGAATCTGTTCAAGCAACCTACTTAGCGGCATTTGCAGATGATTCAGCCCTACGTGCAAGCTTTGCGGTTCAAGAGGCAACAGCGGCATTTAATCCCTATCAACTTAAAACTCACGCGATTGCTGATGGCCAGCAGTATAAAATCAGTGGGGAGAAAACCTTAGTCCTTTTAGGTGAACAGGCAGATGTGCTCTTGGTGAGTGCCATGCTGAATGGGCAGCCTGAAGTTTTTATTGTGCAACGTGACCAGAGCATTAGCGCAAAAAAAACACCTGCTATGGGTTTGAAAGCCACTGAAACGGTAACGTTAAAATTTGATCAGACCCCTGCCCAACGCTTAGGCGATCAAGATTTCAACTACACATCATTTATCGATCTTGGCAATTTAATGTGGTGTGCAATGGCTGTTGGTACCGCAACTGCAGTGAAAAAGTATTGCATTCAATATGCAAACGAACGTACAGCTTTTGGGGAGCCAATTTCACATCGTCAAAGTGTGGCATTTATGATTGCAGATATGGCAATCGAAATTGATGCCATGCATATGCTCATCCTCAATGCAGCAAGTCTAGCCGAAGCTGGCAAGCCCTTTCATCGTGAAGCCTATTTAGCCCGCGTATTATGTGCTGAAAAGTCAATGAAAATTGGGACAGATGGCGTGCAAATATTAGGTGGTCATGGCTTTACCAAAGAACATCCCGTAGAACGTTGGTATCGAGACTTACGTGCCACAGCGATTCTTCAATCTGGCTTACATGCTTAATTCAGCAAAATAAAAACAAGGAAATGTCCATGAACTTACAAAATCCGAAAAAATTTAAATTGCTGATCGACCAAGCCCATGAAGTCGCTTTAAATGTTCTACGTCCTATTTCACGTAAATATGACAAAGCCGAACATGCCTACCCGAAAGAATTAGACATGTTGTCTTCCCTCGTCGACGGTATGAATGATGGCGGTGACGGCATGAATGCAGGTGCCGCCGTCAATAAACGTGGCGACACAGACACGGGTAATAAAAACGGTGTCAATATGTCGACAGCCCTCAGTATCATCGAGATGTGCTATGGAGATACAGGCCTGTTGCTCAGTATGCCTCGACAAGGGCTTGGAAATTCGGCTATTGCAGCAGTAGCCAATGATGAACAACTAGAACGCTTAAAAGGAACTTGGGCCGCTATGGCCATTACAGAACCCAATTGTGGCTCTGATTCTGCAGCTATTCGGACAACAGCGACGAAAGATGGCGATGAATACATCCTCAATGGTGAAAAGATCTTTGTCACCTCGGGTGAACGTGCTGATTCCGTGGTGGTTTGGGCAACCCTAGATAAAAAATTAGGTCGTGCAGCGATTAAATCCTTTGTTGTTGAAAAAGGTACACCAGGCATGACTGTAGAACGCCTAGAACATAAATTGGGTATTAAAGCTTCTGATACGGCTGCTATTAGTTTTGTTGATTGTCGTGTCCCTGCTGCAAACTTATTAGGCAATGCTGAAATTGATGTAGCTAAGGGTTTTGCTGGGGTAATGGAAACTTTTGATAATACTCGCCCACTCGTTGCTGCGATGGCTATTGGCTGTGCAAAGGCATCTTTAGAGCGAATTAAAGAAATCTTTAAAGATGAACTAGATGAGCAGTATTCAACACCCATCTTACAAAGCTCGAATATTGCTGCACAAATCTACCGTATGGAAGCAGACTGGGAAGCAGCACGTCTCCTCATGCTCAAAGCCGCATGGATGGCCGACAACAAAAAACCTAACTCACGTGAAGCATCCATCGCTAAAGCAAAAGCAGGCCGTATAGGTAATGAAATCACATTAAAATGTTTAGAGCTCGCAGCTGCAGTTGGTTATAACGAAGATGAATTATTGGAAAAATGGGCACGTGATTCAAAAATCCTTGATATATTTGAAGGAACACAGCAAATTCAACAATTAATCGTTGCACGACGTGAACTGGGTAAAAGTTCAAGCGAATTAAAATAATTACTTTGCTTGAGCAATTTGAAACTTAAAGATGGATTTTTATATAGGATCAGTCTATAAACAATCCATCTTTTTGTTTTTCGATGATTATGTTTCAGATCCGACCACTTCAACTTGAAGACAATGCAAGCATTGCCAATGTCATTCGCACAGTTTCCAAAGAATTTGGATTAGCACCTGAATCAGGATTTGCCGTTGCAGATCCAATTTTAGATGATTTATATCACGTTTATGCACAAGCAAATGCACAATATTGGGTTATTGAAAATCAAGACGGTACAATTTTAGGTGGCGGCGGCCTTTCTCCTTTAGCTGGAGATTCAAGCATTTTAGAAATCCAAAAAATGTATTTTTTGCCTGAATTACGTGGTCATGGTTTAGCCAAAGATATTTTAGAACTTTGTTTTCAATTCGCCAAAGATCATAATTTTAAAGCGTGTTATTTAGAAACTACACATACACTTGGACAAGCGGTAAAACTCTATGAAAAAGTAGGATTTCAACATTTACAAGCTCCCAAGGGCAATACAGGTCATAGCCAAGCATGCGAAATTTGGATGCTTAAAACACTTTAAATTATACTTAGATTCCATTCATACCTCTGAAAAAAGTTATAGCTTTTTCAAATAGGGATATTTCATGAGTGGATATTCTAGTTTTTTATAACTAAAGTTCTCGGGATTTGAATATCCCCACAATCTTAATAAGTACCATATCAAGAGAGAAATACGGACACAAGTAATGCTATCTGTTTTTCTCTCTTCACTTAAATAATTATGTAATTTGAGTACATTTTCATCAATTCTTACAATTTCACTGTACAGAGCATCTTAAGAAAATATTGACCTCTAAGTCTCCAATTCATACTATCGCTTTAGAAATTACACTTAGCCACGATTATTTTAAAGTGAACATAAATGCAGAATGTACTGAATAAAACTCGCCTTTCAACTCGTCTTTCGTCGCTCCTAAGCGCTCACAGCTTAAAGTTTTCAACTGTTATTATATCTGTAACCCTGATTTCTGGATGTTCATCACTCGGTGGTGGCTCTGTAGAAAAACGTGCCGTTAAACTTTCATCAGGGATCCAAAAGGCCTATTCAGTCAATCCTGAAACTGCAAATCGAGTGTCACCCTACATTGTGCAAACTGCTGATCAATACAACTTAGATCCTTTACTACTGGCTGCTGTTATTCGCCAAGAATCAACTTTCCGCCCTTATGTCAGTTCACCTGCAGGTGCAGTCGGTTTAACTCAGGTGATGCCACGTTATTGGCAAGCAACATGCCCTGGGGATTTATATGACGAATTAACCAATATTAATTGTGGGTCATTTATTTTAACTAAATATAAAAATGCCGCTGGCAGCATGCCAAAAGCTTTAGCCTACTATAATGTCGGACCTACCGCTTATAACACCAATCGAAAAATGAAAAAACAAGGCAAACGTTATGCAAAACAAGTGAAACAACATCGAAATAATTTAAAAAGTGCATTATAAAAAGTACAGTTCAATCCTATTAACCTAGGATTGAACTTTTAACATACATCACAAATAATTAAATTTAATAGACTTAAATCACAAATATTAATCTAGAAATAATATTATATAATATATTTTAATGATCAGAAAATAAACAAACAGCATTAACACCTAATACTTATTTTGTATTATATAATATTTATTACATATTAAATTAATGGAATAATACATTAAATTTATTAATAAAAAAACCCTTACAAAACAATAACCTTAATAGAATTTTATATAAAATAATTTTATAAAAAGTTTAAATATTCTACACAATACTACAATTTTTAGCAGCCAAGAATCGTTTAAACATCATTTTTACTTTATTTATTATTAACAATAATCAACCAGCTGATTTTTTTAGCATTGTTTATTCATTATTTTTCGCTAATATCATATAGGTCAGTAAAACTATATTACTGATTAACATATAATTTATTGGGGTTAATAATGGCCAAATTATCTTTAAACGCTTTAACAGACATTGACGGTTTTATTGCTGCAGCTTTGGTTGACAGCGAAAGTGGCCTTGCTATGGCGACACAAGGCAATAACGACATCGATTTAGAATTAGCTGCTGCTGGTAATACTGAAGTTGTCCGCTCAAAGCGTAAAGTTGCCAAAGCGTTGAATTTAAATGACTCTATTGAAGACATTCTAATTACTCTGGGTAAACAATATCACTTAATCCGCCCACTCGACTCAAATGAAGCATTATTTCTTTACCTCGTATTAGACCGTAGTAAATCAAACCTTGCTATGGCTCGCCATGAACTTAAACATTTCGAAAAAGAATTAGATTTTTCTTAATTTAAAGTTGGGTTATTTCACAAGAAATAACCCAGTTTTTCTGGACCATTTCGTGAATAGCACATTATATATTTCTATCTTTGGCTTAAATCTAAATGTTATCAATGACATTAAATCTATTATTTCAAATAAGCTATCTGAAACTTTTACTATTCATTGGACAAACATTGCAGATTCGAAACTCCAAGTCCTATTAATCAATGATGACTTTATCGACCTGCCGAATATAAATAAAATAAGGCACGAAGCTTTAATCATACTTAAACTTAAAAAAAATGAATTGAAAGCAAATCAAATCGAACACGATACCCTGTTTTTACCCCTAACAAATACCAATCAATTTGAGCATTGGTTAGAGCATTCAGTTGCGTTAAGGTTCCGAGACATTAATCCTGTAAATGTGTCCAATCCTATTGTTGTTCAAGACACAAAACCTAAATTAAATGCACTCCAGATCTCACAGGCTTTTAAAGATTTAAATAAACATCAACGTCAACTATTGCTTTTAGATCAAAAACCAATCGCACTCATTGATAACTTAAGCAATGAGTTTTGGATAGAACAAAATATACAAATCACACAAAATTCTGAAATCACACTCATTTCAGCAGATACAAATACAGTTGTCACTTTTAAATATGGGTTGGAATCAATAAATTTACAGCATGGATTATGGCAATTTGTTTGGGATTACGTAGATGATACTCCCCCCAATTACACAAGCCACTATAAACTTTTGCATTGGCCACAGCCTATACATTGTGCTGAGCGACAATCACTATTGAAAATATCCGCTTTTTTTATGGAAGGTAGTTCTACTCAATATATTGCTGAACAAATATATTTAAGCCAAAACTTTATTAATCGTTATTTATTTGCATGCCATATAGCTCAAATCATAGAAGAGATACCGGCCATGGCGAGTGTATATCATAGCCAAAAAACAGCTCAAGAATCTTCAAGTCCACTACAGAGTTTTTTCCGTAGTCTTCGAAAAAAATTAGGAATCTAAAATTTCATTATGATTTTACAGCAATACAAGATCGTATTTGCCGGAACGATGGGTGCCGGAAAAACCACTGCTATTCAAAGTATTTCTGATATTCCTGTACTGAGTACAGAAGCGCTTAATACTGATCAAAATGCGCATCAAAAAATGTTGACTACTGTTGGAATCGATTACGGTGAGCTTACTCTCGCCGATGGTACTAAACTTGGTTTATATGGTACGCCGGGCCAAGAAAGATTTAACTTTATATGGAATACCATTTGTAACGGCGCGATTGGTACAATTATTTTGATTGATCATACACATGACCATCCAATTCAGCAGCTGAATGATTATTTAAATTATTTTTCTGAAAATAATGAAAACATCATCATCGCGATTACACATTTAGACAGTACGCAGTATAAATCCACCAAACTTTATAAAGAATGGCAGGATTCACAACAGATACATCACCCGATTTTTTATATCGATGCTAGAAATAAAAAAGACATTCTTTTTATTCTAGAAGCACTTATTGCAAAAGCCGAAGTTCAACTTTCAATCTAATGAAGATATTATGAATACAGCAATTCGTACAACACGTTCAGCACCACTACAGCTTATTGAACAAGCACATAAACTCATGAAGGAGTTAATTTCTGATGTGTCCGGTGTTGAATATATGATGTTATGTTCAACTGATGGTTTTGAATTAAAATCTATAGAAAAGAAAAATATTGAAAATTCTGGAAAACTTGCAGCTGTAAGCAGTTCAATCTTAGCAATGGTTCAAGCTTTTACTAATGAAATTAATTTAGTCGGTTGTCAAACCATTACATTAGATGCAAAAAATGGTAAAGCATTACTCACAGCGATCTCTCACCCTCAGCACCCTATGATATTAGTTGTCTTGACATCAAAAAATGTATTATTAGGGCAATTATTATATTCTTTAAAAAGAGTGAGTAATGAACTAAGCGAATATCAACTGTCAAATACATTCACCTAGTCCAATTCAATTTATTTCATCGATTCACGCATTTTATCTTCATCAAAATATTGTGCAAATGATGCAATACGTTTTTCAACAACTGGATTTTTCATCAGGTTCTCAGCTGCACGATTCCCCAATAGTTCAAATGCTTTACCCAAAGCATTTGTTCCTTCATTTTCTGTAACAGCTTTGATTTCAGCATTACAACGTTTAGTAAATAATTCTTGAAATAAATTTGCCATATTTTTATCAATCTTTTGCATCTCAGCGGACGTCACTTTACTATACTTAGAAATTTCTGGATGTGCTGAAAATGCCAAATAAATCCAAGCCGTTAAGTTCTGACTCTCTTCTGCTGAAATTTTATTTACCAAACATTCACTTAGTTTATCCTGATACACACCAGCTGTAGTATTTAAAGAAACAAATGCAAATAAAACTATAGTTAATAATTTTTTTAAAAACATCTTAAATACCCTATATATTATTAATGAAACAAACGATTTTATTATATTGATTTATTACACATTTTCATTAGCAAAAGATTTTAAAATGATATAGATGGATTGAGCATTTTAGTTTTATTTTCTTTAAATATCTCTCGTTTTCTTATTTTTTGAATTTGCTTCTCTTATTATTTTCTATTTTGATAACTTTCCCTTTTTCTTCGTGCATAAAAAAACACCCCCTGCACGAGTCAGGGGGTGTTTCGAATAATGAGCTGGCGATGACTTACTCTCACATGGGTAACCCCACACTACCATCAGCGCTAAGAGGTTTCACTTCTGAGTTCGGGAAGGGATCAGGTGGTTCACTCTTGCTATTGTCGCCAGCACAA
>NZ_VOYU01000006.1:0-217687 GCF_013420135.1 Acinetobacter sp. YH12023 | reverse complement strand
GAGATCCATGCACGTGTAGCAGTCCTTAACAGATTTACGGAATTAGGTCGCCCACTTACCCAAGTTACGCCTTAAATTTGGATCAATTAGGGGCGCTTTGCATTTCAAATCTTTGTGCAACAAAGCCTTTTGAAGATAAAAATACATCAGATTTTAGAAAACTTTTATCATTCTATGATTATAAATTTTATAAAATTTAATCCCTCCCAGCCTCCCTTTAAAAGGGAGGAGCTGTCACGTAATTAAATTGATACGCAAAAGTTCCCCTCTTTGAAAAAGAGGGGTTAGGGGAGATTTAAAAATAAAAAGCCCTCAATTGAGGGCTTTTTTAGTTCCCCCTTTATCAAAGGGGGTTAGGGGGATTTTTTAAACTACAGAATCATCCAAATTCGGCGCTAACCAGCGTTTCGCTTCATCCAGCGTCCAGCCTTTACGCTTCGCATAATCTTCTAGCTGATCGCCTGCGATTTTGCCCACGTTAAAGTATTGGCTTTCAGGGTTTGCATAGTAGAAACCGCTGACAGATGAAGGCGGCCACATTGCAAAACTAGAAGTCAATTGCGTACCGATCTTATCCGTCGAACCGAGCCAGTCAAACAATGGTGCTTTTTCAGAATGCTCAGGACAAGCAGGATAGCCCGGCGCAGGACGGATGCCTACATACTTCTCTTTAATCAATTCTTCATTGCTTAAGGTTTCAGACGCTTGGTTACCCCAGAACTCTTTACGGATGCGCTCATGCAAATGCTCCGCAAACGCTTCCGCAAAACGGTCACCTAAAGATTGCGCAAGAATTGCAGAGTAGTCATCGCCTTTAGCTTTGTACTCATTGGCCATTTCTTCTGCACCAAAGATCGATACAGTGAAACCGCCCAAGTAGTCTTCTGCGACACCTTTAGGCGCAATAAAGTCCGCTAATGACAAGTTTGGTTTACCTGTCACTTTGTCAGACTGTTGACGAATGTGATGGAAGGTATGCGTAACCGATTGACCATCTTCGCTATACACTTCAACCGAATCCGCTGCTGAACGGTTTGCAGGGTAAATACCAAACACAGCACGAGCATCAAAACGTTTGTTGTCGATGATGTCTTTTAGCATGGTCTGTGCTTGTTCATACAAGTCAGTTGCTGCTTCACCTACAACTTCATCCGTTAAGATAGCAGGGAATTTACCTGCCAAACTCCAAGAAATAAAGAACGGTGTCCAGTCGAAGTATTCAACCAAAGTTTCCAATGGATAATTGGTCAGCGTTTGCGTACCAATAAAGTTTGGCTTCACAGGCGCATTGGCAGCAAAGTCAATTTTTAAGCCATTTTCTACAGATTCAGCATACGTCAGTTTGGCTGCTTTTGGCTGTTTGTTGGCAATACGCTCACGCACTTTTTCATATTCAGCACGGGTTTCTGCTACAAACTTTGGCTTCATTTCCTTAGAAAGTAAAGTTGTTGCAACACCCACAGCTCGTGAAGCATCGGCAACATAAATGACTGCATCATTTGAATATTGCGGATCAATTTTCACTGCCGTATGCGCTTTTGAAGTGGTTGCACCGCCAATCATCAATGGAACATTAAAGCCTTTGCGCTGCATTTCTTTCGCAACAAAAACCATTTCATCCAGTGACGGCGTAATCAGGCCAGATAGACCAATAATGTCGACTTTCTCATCAATGGCAGTTTGCAGAATCTTCTCGCAAGGCACCATCACGCCAAGGTCGATGATGTCATAACCATTACAGCCAAGTACTACGCCCACGATATTTTTACCGATGTCATGTACGTCACCTTTCACGGTTGCCATCAGGACTTTACCCTTAGATTGGCCAGCTGTTTTTTCCGCTTCAATGAATGGGTTGAGCCAAGCTACGGCTTGCTTCATGACACGTGCAGATTTCACGACTTGCGGCAGGAACATTTTGCCTGAACCGAACAAATCACCTACCACGTTCATGCCGTCCATAAGCGGACCTTCAATCACATCGAGTGGACGTTTAGCTTTCAGACGTGCTTCTTCAGTATCTTCATCAATAAAGGTGGTGATACCTTTCACTAAAGCATGCTCAAGGCGCTTTTCTACGGGAAGCTCACGCCATTCCAAGTTTTCCACTTGTTTTTGCGCAGCGCCTTGACCGCGGTATTTTTCAGCAACTTCAAGCAGCTTTTCTGTAGCTTCTTGATGGCTTTCACCTTGGTTTTGGTTCAAGATCACATCTTCAACCGCAGCTTTCAGTTCAGCATCAATATCATCATAAATCGCCATTTGACCTGCGTTGACGATACCCATAGTCATGCCTTGCTGAATGGCATGGTATAAGAACACTGAGTGAATCGCTTCACGTACAGGTTCATTACCACGGAAGGAGAACGATACGTTAGACACACCGCCTGAAATCATCGCATGTGGTAAGTTTTGCTTGATCCAGCCTGTTGCTTCAATAAAGTCCACAGCATAGTTGTTGTGTTCTTCGATACCTGTTGCCACTGCAAACACGTTCGGGTCAAAAATGATGTCTTCAGCAGGGAAGCCCACTTCATTCACCAATACATCATAAGAGCGTTTACAGATTTCTTTTTTACGTGCAGCAGTATCTGCCTGACCTTGTTCATCAAATGCCATCACAATCACAGCTGCACCGTACTGACGGCACAAACGTGCTTTGTGTACAAACTCGTCATAACCTTCTTTCAAAGAAATCGAGTTAACAACCGCTTTACCTTGTACACATTTTAAGCCTGCTTCAATGATTTCCCATTTAGATGAGTCAATCATGATCGGCACACGTGAAATTTCAGGTTCAGAGGCTACAAGATTCAGGAAATGCACCATTGCGCCTTCTGAATCCAGCATGCCTTCATCCATGTTGATATCGATAATCTGAGCACCGGCTTCAACTTGCTGCTGTGCAACTTCTAAAGCTTCGGCAAAGTTTTCTTCACGGATTAAACGTAGGAATTTTTTAGAACCTGTCACGTTGGTACGTTCACCGACGTTTACAAACAGCGAATCTTCTGTAATGTTGAACGGCTCTAAACCGCTGAGACGGCAAGCGGGTTTGGTTTCTGGCACTTGGCGCGGCGCAATGTCTTTTACGGCATTGGCAATAGCGCGGATATGATCCGGCGTTGTACCGCAGCAACCGCCCGTGATGTTAATCAGGCCGCTTTCTGCAAATTCTTTAATAAATGCAGCTGTTTGTTCGGGGGTTTCATCATAACCGCCGAAGGCATTTGGTAAGCCAGCGTTCGGATGGGCTGAAACAAAAGTATCGGCAACGTCAGCAATGGTTTTTACATGCGGACGCATGGCATCTGCACCTAGGGCACAGTTAAAGCCAATCGACAATAAGTCACCATGACGCACAGAGTTCCAGAACGCTTCAGCAGTTTGGCCAGTTAAAGTTCGGCCAGAGGCATCGGTAATGGTGCCTGAAATCATCAATGGCAATTCGTAGCCAATTTGGTTGAAGACTTCTTTCACTGCAAAAATGGCAGCTTTACAGTTTAAAGTATCGAATACAGTTTCGATGAGCAGAATGTCGGCACCGCCTTCAATCAGGGCATGCGCAGCTTGAATATAGTTTTCTTTAAGCTCATCAAAAGTAATATTACGAAATGCTGGGTCATTTACATTTGGCGAGATCGAGCAAGTACGTGAAGTCGGGCCAAGCACACCTGCTACAAAACGCGGTTTTTCAGGCGTTGAGTATTTTTCACAAGCTGCTTTGGCAATACGCGCTGCTTCACGGTTGATCTCTGATACCAAATCTTCCATGTGGTAGTCAGACATTGAAACTTTTGTGCCGTTAAAGCTGTTGGTTTCAATGATGTCTGCGCCAGCATCGAGGTAGGCTTCATGAATGCCTTGAATGATTTGCGGCTGAGTCAACACCAATAGGTCATTATTGCCTTTGAGGTCAGATGCCCAATCTGCAAAACGCTCACCACGGTAGTCAGCTTCTTCGAGTTTATGACGCTGAATCATGGTGCCCATTGCACCGTCGATAATCAGAATCCGTTGAGCGAGCAGCTCTTTTAGGGTGGCAAGCGTGGACATAAATAACCCCAATCCGATGGAATATAAAATCGGCAAATATATTAACAGAATTCATTGCAGTTTTATTGATATTCAATGATCTTCACAGCGCGCAATTATTAGCTTGTTGAATTAATGAGCAATATTGCAACTTGATAATTTCATATTCCAATTTCATATAAATGTATGGAAAGCTTCATGAATTTGTCATATTGCTCAGGCAAGATTAAAAAAACATCCATTAGGGCTATGCAAAATGACAAAAAAACATGACAGATGAAATATAAGTTGAAATATTGGGTTTCAAAGAAAATAAAGTTTAAATACGCAGATTAAATAACTGATTTACTTTATGAAAGTAGAGTAGGGAAGTCGGTTTTTAACACTTAAAAAAAACAAATAAAGCATGAAAAATTGCTTTATATGACACCGCTTTGTCATATAATTGTCATAATTAAATTGAACAATATGGGGATTTTAAAATCCTCTATTCCTGCCTGCATGAATTCTAAACAAACTCCCGTAGATTCAGCGCACACGTCGACTCCTCAAAAGTCCACGAATGTTCATGTGCCTACACCGAAATTCTTTATGCCGGTATTTTTAACGGTGATTATTTCAACGTTGATTTATATTGGTTTTCAGGTGACTGCCGATTTAGCGCATGTTCCGCCTTTAAGTCTTTATTCAATGATTTTATTGGGCACAGCCTTATTCATCGCACTTGGCTTTGAATTTGTAAATGGTTTCCATGACACTGCAAATGCAGTAGCAACAGTGATTTATACCAACGCCTTGTCAGCACCGGTTGCGGTAATGTGGGCGGGTTTCTGTAACTTCCTAGGCGTAATGGTTGCCAGTGGTGCAGTCGCTTACGGCATTATTGCTTTATTACCTGTTGAATTGATTATGAACGTTGGTTCAGGTGCAGGTTTTGCCATGGTTTTCGCAATGCTGATCGCAGCGATTTTGTGGAATTTAGGGACTTGGTTCTTAGGCATCCCAGCGTCTAGTTCGCATACTTTGATTGGTTCTATTCTTGGCGTTGGCATCATGAACTACCTGTTAAATGCAGGCGGTGGTGCGAGCGGTGTAGATATGGAGCAGGTGCTTAAAGTCGGTAAGGCGTTATTGTTCTCTCCACTGATTGGTTTCGCATTTGCAGCCCTAGTTTTCTTGTTGGTGAAGCGTATTTTCCGCAAACAGCTAGAATTGTTTCAGCCACCAGAAGGCAATAAGCCGCCACCACCACTGATTCGTGCAATTTTGATCTTTACCTGTACAGGTGTAAGTTTTGCGCACGGTTCAAATGATGGTCAAAAAGGTATGGGGTTGATCATGCTGATTTTGATCGGATGTGTGCCATTGGCTTATTCATTGAATAAGAACTTAGATAATCAACATATTCAATCTTTCCATCAGTTATCTGCTCAAACTGCGACTGCGATCTACGCAGAGCATAAGGATATTCCTGATGCACAAGCGCGTGATGTACTCACCAAATACATTCAAACCAAAGAAGTCAGCCCAGAAGTTGTGCCAGCTTTAGCAAGTTTGACCGATCATTTAGGTGAGCGTGTTGCACAGTATGGCGACTTAAAAGATATTCCTGAACAAGAAGTATCTTCGATTCGTAATGACATGTACTTAAGTACTACTGCTTTTAAACGTCTAGATAAAGCTGACCAACTACCAGCAATGGCAGAAGCTGAACAAAAGACTGTGAAGGAATATCGTAGTCACTTAGACTCGTTCTTACAGTACATTCCAACATGGGTGAAAGTCGCTGTTGCATTGGCACTGGGTCTTGGAACCATGGTGGGTTGGAAACGTATTGTCGTGACTGTAGGTGAGCGTATTGGTAAAAACCACATGACCTATGGTCAGGGCATGTCTGCCGAGCTTGTTGCTATGTCAACGATTGCTGCTGCGGATGGCTTTGGTATGCCTGTATCGACCACACACGTATTGAACTCTGCGGTTGCAGGTACCATGGTCGCGAATAAATCGGGTCTGAACTTTGCAACAGTGAAAACCATTCTATCAGCTTGGGTCTTCACTTTACCTGCAACGATCTGTCTATCAGGTTGCTTGTACTGGTTATTCTTGAAAGTGTTCTAAGCAACTCAAATTCCAGATATAAAAAAACGCTGCTTCGGCAGCGTTTTTTTATGGCTTTATCTCAGTCATCACCGATTTGAATGGGGTGACTGAGCTGAATTGGAACAGTCAAACTAGCGAGTTGAAGCTTTGCAAAGTTCAACACTTATTTAAACCAATGCAATTATGCTTTTTTAAAAAGCCCCAATACTTTTTTCATGGGCAATTTCTCTTCAGCAAAACCATACAGCGCTGCAAAAGGTAAGGCAGTACGCGCCAAATAAGCCACACGCCATAAGCCACCATGGTTGGCACCATGCATCATGAGTTCTAATGGATGGTCTAGCGCTGTTTCAGGGTTAGCAACCGATTGAGGGTTTCTCAAGTCGTGAATCCATAAAGCCGCCATGAGTGCATTAGTGGTTTCAGGTTGAAACGATTCCACATCAAATAAACTCGCACCATTAAATGCGGCTTTTAATAATGGATTCTTCGTCACTGAGCGGGTCGTGGTGGATGGCGCAATATTGATACTAACCCGCTGACCATTTTGACGTGCGACAGTTGCGCGCCATTGTTGGATACGTTTTGCGAGTGCGTAGTTTGGACCTTGTTCTACCACCAGACAGTCAGCAATACCATATGATTTTCCATTGTCTGCTGTGATGGTTTGCTCATTATTTTGCTTAAAGAAATGCTGACCTGTGACTTTGGCAATACTTTGTGTCAATAGTTTTTGTGCAGACGCACGGTTTTGGAATTTGGCTTGCGCTGCCGTAACAATCTCTTCTGGAACCGCATAGACATCGGTTGGAGTACACATAAACATCAAGCTGGTGTCGGCTTTTTGCTGGCTGACATAGGCCATGATGCTGTCCATGGCCATTGCAACACGAACATGCTTTTCACCATCTAAATAGGCAATTGCAGCCAGATCTAGTTGATGTTCACTTTGTGCAAGCCATTGTGCAATTTCAGGAATGTGTGTCAGTAAATTGGCACCCAATTTGTGTTTTAGTTCTTGAATGGGTGTGTCTTTATGCACAGCGTCGAGACTTGGCGCATATAAAGTGGCATTACCGGCCTGAACCGTGCTTAAGATTCGATCCCAAACACGTTCATTATTGAGGTCAATTGCCACAATATTGGCTTTCCATTTTGCTAACCACGTCAGAGGGCCTGCTTCGGAGGCAGCACCAAAGAGCACCATAGTCCGATCTGATAAATCGAACCATTCTGGGTGTGCAATGGCTTCACGTAATGCGTCTGCATGACTGGCTTCAATGATGCCAGCATCTTGCCATTTTTGAATCTGAGCCAGTAAAGCCTCACCTTGAAGTTTTTGACCATGATAGGGCACATACCACTCAGGTGCAGCGTCACTTTCACCTTTTAATTTCACGGTATGCAGCGGATGTGCAGTTAAAGCTACTGCATCTTTGAGCGTATGCTTTTCTTGATCACGATAAAACTCAAAGACGTGATGCGCTTTATTTAAACCTTGCTCAGCAATGTTGATCGCGGCTTCAGATGATTGAATCCCATGTTCAACCAAGGCTTTAAAATATTCAGGATATTTTTTACGCCAGTTTTTTTCTTGTTTTGCACGTACAGAAGAGTGATGGTCAACTGCAGCTAAGGCTTCAGCGATAATTTCACGACCGGTTTTAGATGTACTCGGCTTTTGGTTTGAAGCCGAAATGGGAAATTGAAGACCTTCAGTTGAACTCGACATGCAAAATATCTCAGCTAATTTTGTCATTAATATACAGATGTATACATTATCTATGCCAAATTAAAAAATAGGGTGGCATAAAGTGCCAGATTTATATGATTTGTCATGTGCTTTTGTGAACTTTCGTAGAATATACAGCTTCAAATTTTATTGCCGGAATTGAAAAAGCCTTCGGTTTGAAGGCTGAAAAGAAGAGGGCATTAAATCAGTAACGGCAAATCAACAACGGCCTTTTTTAGCCTGTCCGGGCGGGCAAAAGCCGCCATGGCGATCTGGATAATTATAAGGATAGTGTTTACGATCTGGGTCGACCACGATACTGCCTTCACGGGTGTGAACAGCACAAGCACTCAACACACAGGTCAACAGCAAACTTGAGAACATCAGGACTATTTTCATTGGAATTTTCCCTTTTTTATTCTGTGTCATTTCAGTTTAAATCAGGGCAAGGGTAGATAGCGTTTCAATCTGCTGTGAAATTGTATAGCTCGATATTCAAAGTGCGGTGCTGTAAATGTGTGAAATTGGCTAAAGAAAAAATTAAAGGACATTTCGGTTTAACGCAGCACAATAAAAAAGCCTAAACTGAAACGGTTTAGGCTGTCATATTACAGGTTAAATCAGACTGATTTTTTAGACTTAACGTTTAGAAAGGAACGTTTAATAACTGACTTAAGAAATGTGGAATGAGTTTCGGTTCAAGAATGATCGTCATGATCACACCATAAGCTGCGCCCCATAAGTGTGCGCTGTGGTTAATGTTGCTGTTGCCACGTTTACCTGACCAAATACTATAAGCCACATACAGCACGGCAAAAATAATCGCAGGAACAGGAATAAAGAATACAAAAATCAGTTTCCACGGCTCAAACAAGATATACGCAAAGAGTACTGCAGATACTGCCCCAGAAGCCCCTAAACTTGCCCAATGGGTATCATGCTTATGTTTTAAATAACTCGGAATAATCGCCGCGATCAAGCCGCCTAAATAAAACAGCACAAAGCCCATGTCGAAGAAATATTGGCGATAAAAACTTTCAATCACGCTACCAAAGAAAAATAAGGTAATCATGTTGAACAATAGGTGCGCGCCATCTGCATGAATAAAGCCATGGCTAATAAATCGGTCATACTCGCCACGACTGAGGGCCGGTGGCCAAAATAACAATCGATTCATCACTTTCTGATTTGAAAATGCAATCAGTGAAATCACCACCGTAATCAGGATAATGGTCACGGTGTGGTTAAAGGGTAGACCCAACATATATGACTATTCTACTTGTTAAAATTTATGCTCAATAATGCCATTAAATCTGCCTAAAGCGTGAACTTTCAGAATAAATCCGACAATTTTAGTTGATTTTTTTCTAATGCCCCGCATCTTAAGTTAAAATAGCGACTTCAGCTTGAGGAAATATTGTAATGTCGACTGAGAACAACAGCACAGCAGTTGCTGAAGAAATTCCAAACCTATTGATCACTCCAAATGCCCAAGAGTATTTGAAAGATCTTTTGGATAAACAAAATACACCGGGCATTGGTGTACGTGTTTTTGTGGAAAATCCGGGTACGCCACGTGCTGAATGTTGTATGGCTTACAGTGCACCAGAAGAAGTTGTGCCTACAGACTATAAACAAGACTATCCAGATTTCCCTGCATTTATTGACACACCGTCTATTCCATATCTTTTGGATGCGGTGATTGACTATAACAAAGACCGTTTTGGTGGTCAGTTAACTTTCCGTGCGCCAAACTCTAAAGTGCCACGTGTGGGTCCAGATGCCTCTGTAGAAGAGCGTATCACTTATGTTCTACAGTCAGAAATTAACCCTGGCCTTGCAGGTCATGGTGGTAACTGTGCATTGGTAGAGGTGGTTGAAGATGCAGAACATGGTTTAACTGCAGTGCTTAAATTCGGTGGTGGTTGCCAAGGTTGTTCTTCAATCGATTTAACCCTGAAACAAGGTGTTGAAACAACATTGAAGCAGCATGTACCTGAGTTAATGCGTGTTGTTGACCAAACGGATCACAGTAATACTGAAGGTGCTTATTTCAAATAAGTTTAGTATTGTTATAAAAAGCCGCAGCGTTGCGGCTTTTTTATTGTCTAAATCAAAAAAACGAAGATTTTTAAATGATTTCTGATGTTTTTACAGAGAGATGATAAGCGATATCAAAAATATAAATGAGAATGATTATTAAAATTAATTGCAATATTGTTTGTGGTGGTTACAATGTGCAACACATTATTCTAGATTTCTCCATAAATACGTTTATTTGGAAGCACTCAATGACCAAACAACTATTAAAATCAACGCTTACACTTTCAATACTCTGTGCCTTGGTAAGTTTGACGCATGCAGAAGATGTGCACACTGAAGCACCAGATGAATCCGTAACGAAGATGGAAACCATTGTTGTTACTGCAGCAGAACAAGTTAAACAATCATTAGGTGCTTCAAAAATTACGGCAGAAGATTTAGAAAAAATGCCGGTTGTGAATGATATTTCAGAATATGTGCGCCGTATGCCGGGTGTAAATTTGACTGGTAACAGTGCCACAGGCCAGCGAGGGAATAACCGTCAGATTGATATCCGTGGAATGGGGCCTGAAAACACGTTGATCTTAATTGATGGCAAGCCTGTAAATTCGAGAAACTCAGTACGTTATGGCTGGCGTGGTGAGCGTGATACACGTGGTGATTCGAACTGGGTACCTGCAGATGCTATTGAGTCGATTGAAGTGCTGCGTGGTCCAGCAGCAGCGCGTTATGGTTCAGGTGCGATGGGTGGTGTGGTCAATATTAAAACCAAGAAAGTGACCAATGAAGTGCATGGCTCTGTGGAAGTTTTTACCAATCAGCCCGAATATGCTAAAGAGGGCGCAAGTCACCGTGAGAGCTTTAACTTAAGCGGGCCAATTCTTAAAGATGTCCTTTCATATCGTTTATACGGTAGTTATAACAAAACCGATTCAGATGCTGCGGATATTAATGCATTAATGGACAATGGCTCGCGTATGGCGGGTCGAGAAGGCGTTGAAAATAAAGATATCGCAGGGCGCTTGGCTTGGCAGTTGAATGATCAACAAGTCTTGATGTTTGACGCAAGTGTTGGCCGTCAAGGCAACCGTTTTGCAGGCGACAGTCAAAACAGTGTATTTGATCCAGCCGATCCAAACAAAGCACCAATTTTATCCGCTTTAATCGGTGAAGAAACCAATACCATTTATCGTGATAGTTTTGCATTAACCCATGAAGGTACGTGGGGTTGGGGCGATAGTAAACTCATTGTGCAATATGACAAAACCAAAAATAAACGCCTACCTGAAGGAACAGGCGGTAGTACTGAGGGACAGATTAATAATCTCGAGAATAAACAAACGTCACATCTAGAAACCATTCGCTTTAATGCAGAAGCCAATCTGCCGTTCCAATGGTATGTCCCACAAGTATTAACTTTAGGTGCTGAATGGATTGAAGATGACTTTACCGATACGGTTAATACACAAGCTGGCGCAGGCGGTTTTGGTGATGTGCTGACTTCAGGTGACCGTTCACACATGGATTCACGGATTGCGTCGGCCTATATTGAAAACAATATGAATTTGGGCAAGAGCACCGATGTTGTTTTGGCACTACGCTATGATAATCATAGTAAATCGGGTGATAGCTGGAGTCCAAGTCTCAATATTACGCAAAAGCTTGGCGACTATTGGACATTAAAAGGTGGTGTGGCTAAGGCGTATAAAGCACCTAATATGTACCAAAATGCGGAAGGTTATCTGTTAAGCACTCGCGGTAATGGCTGTCCGATTGGGCTGAGCCAATGTCTATTACAAGGTAATGGCGATCTCAAACCTGAAATTTCAGTGAATAAAGAATTAGGTGTACAGTTTGAAAAAGACATCGTAAATGCAAGCTTTGCATGGTTCCGTAATGATTATAAAAATAGGATAGTTGCAGGGGATACACGTCTAGAAGAACTAGAAGTAAATGGAACAACATATAATGTACTGCGTTGGATGAATACGCCAGAAGCCTTGGTGGAAGGTGTTGAAGGAAGTATTTCTTTGGACTGGGGTGATATCACGTGGACCAATAACGTCACCTATATGATCAACTCTGAAGATAAACGTACTGGCAATCCACTTTCAGTGATTCCAAATTACACCATAAACTCTATTTTGAACTACAACATCACGGATCGATTAGACAGTAACTTTGTCTATACCCAATATGGTCGTCAAAAACCACGTCAATATGCAGAAACCAGTCTTGAAAGCAAAAATGGCTTGGCGATGGATAGCGTGAAAAGTTATGGCATTGCAGGCATTAACTTTGGTTATAAATTTAATGCGGCTTTAAGTGCTCGTATCGGTGTGAATAACCTATTTGATGAGCAAAAACTGCGTGATAAAACGGTCAACCAAACATATAACGAGCCGGGTCGAGCTTATTATGCAAGTTTGAAATACCAGTTCTAAGTATGTCCAAAAGAAAAGCCGCTTAACGCGGCTTTTTTTATGTTGGGATATTTAAAATTTTCAGTGCTTCACTTGAGTAGTAGAATTGTTCTAAATAGAGACGTGAACGCTCACGCAAATAACCCGACTCAATCATTTGTTGAACGATAGGATTGAGTAAGTTTTGAAGTTCATGCTGAATCAGTGCTTCATCAATATTTAAATCACGTAGCAATAAATCAAAAGGGCGTTCTGCATTGCGCACGTACCAAGCGTATACGCCATCATGCACTTGCTGTTTCATATACTCAGACTGTCGCATAAAGTCCCAAATTTCATGACCCATGGCAACTGTTTGCGGCAAGTCCTGAACTTCAACATAGTTCTTTAATACTGAAACTGGCAGCGCTTTAATTTTATGCCACAAATTGGCTTGGAAATGGTATAGCTTATGATCATCAAAGTGCTGATTTAACACGGTTTCACTCATTTGACTGAGCTTTAAAATATTCTTTTGTAAGTATTTGCTGACTGCATTATCTAAATTGGTATCAGTGACATTTTCCAGTACCGATTTCCCCATTTTCATAAATCGTGAAACACCGGGTACCGATTTTGCAATCACTGAGTTGTCTAAATAATCTTGTATCGCATGTTGAATCAACTGACTGATCATGGCTGAAAATGCAGGATTGTTGACCATGGTATGAATTAAACGTTGACGATGTCCTTGTTTACTCGCCACATATTGTGCAATTTTATCGATGGTCAACACAGGAATGATTTCGGCAATCGTGGTGCTGTCATTTGCAGGATGAATCAGTGCAAATTTGATATGTTCAGCAATTTGCTCAATCAGAAATTGACTTGCAGGGGTATTTAAAATTTGTTTCTGCAACAAGGCATTGATTTGATCAAAACTCCAAATCTGCTGCAAAGATTGTTTACGAAACCATTGATAAAAATGGGTGAATTCAGTGGCTACGGTATCATTGTGTGAAAAGCTCTGATCTAAAAAGTTCAGTTGAGCGTCAATCAACTGCTCAATCATCGGGTTTTTCTGCATACTTTCCCTGAAGTCCCAGTGATGGGGATCTAAAAATGGCGAATGCTCAGTTTAACTGAATCAGTTTATCTACCAAAGGGTTTTTAAACTTTTGACTTTTCGCAAGGAAAGGCAAGTAATGGTCTGCAACTTGTTGTTCAGCTTCTAAGATTGGCATATGACCGACGTTATTTAAAATCACTGGGGTTTCTGCACGTTTCAGTAAAGACTTGAGTTCGCCAGCCACTTCCACATTAAAGATTTTATCTTGTTTGCCCCAAAGGATCAGGGTTGGGGCTTCTACTGTTCGTGTTAAACGAGCAAAAGTTTCAGGGGTGTAGATTCGATTGAGCGTGACGACTTGATCGATCATTTTACTGGTGAAGGGCGCACGCGCAATTAAGATATTCTCCTGCGCTTCTTTAAGCTGTGTCGGAACATTGGGCGGATTTTGCATGAGTTTATGCATGACATCATCTAAATCACCCGGTTTTGAAACGATTAAATTTTTAAGTTTATACGGGTCGCGGGTGTAACTGGTATTGGCCTGTTTATAAATGCCCGCGCTGTTGAGTAAAAATAAACTTTGGGTATCAAAAGGATATTGAGAGGCATATACCGTGGCAATGGAACCACCCAATGAGTGACCTGCAATATTCAGTTTATCTTCAATATCTATTTTAAGGACAAACTGGCGTAGTTGTTCCGTGACATTCGGCACTGAGACATCAAAATCGACCGGCACATGTGTATCGCCATTGGCCGGAAGGTCGGGGATGATCACGTGATAGTTCGGTGTTAAATAATGCGCAACACGATTCCAATTATCACGTGTGCCGCCTAAACCATGAATCAGCAAAATGGTCGGTTTAGAGCGTTGACCGCCTTCGCTATAACTCCAATTCACATTGCCGACTTGAACGCTATGTGTGACTAAACCAGCCGCTTTACGTTCTTGGCTCAAATAATTTTGCACGATAGAGGGTACGGCAAAGTTTTTGCTGATGGGAGACGGATTTGCAGCCAAAGTGTGGTTGGCAGTAAACGTCATACAGCAAATTGTTGCTAGCTTGAAAAAGCCAAAAACGCGTGAATGATGTCCTTTCATTGACGTTTACCCCAGTTAAATCGAATCGATATATTTTTTAGATCATTTATATGACTATTATCAGAATGGGCTGAAATAGTAAAAGCGTATATTTATGAAATATATTGTAAATTAAAAATGACCTTTGTCATCCATTGCTTTTTTGATGTGGTTAAACTTGCGGTTTAATAATGTGAACCATTACAGAAAAAATAATTTTTTTTGATGAATGTGGAGTAGCATTTTCTATCAAGTTGCATCGTCGTAGAAAAAATTCACAGCAATTGTTTTTGCAAGTGACAATCGATTCGACTGGGATTAAAATATTGCAACTTCGGATAAGGGTAATTAGAACATGCTAACAGCAGCAGAAGCTTTAGATCGTTTAAAAAAAGGGAATCAACGTTTTGTAGACGGTGAAACGAATCACCCAAAGCTTTTGACGCATCAACAACGTGCTGAAATGGCCGAAAGCCAAGAACCTTTTGCGATTATTTTAGGGTGTTCAGACTCACGTGTTCCTGCTGAAATGGTATTTGACCAAGGCTTAGGCGATTTATTCGTGATTCGTGTTGCAGGTAATATTGTGGCACCGTCTCAAGTCGGTAGCGTGGAATTTGCAGCAGAAAGCTTCGGTTGTCCTGTGGTCATTGTACTGGGCCATACACACTGTGGCGCGATTCATTCTACGATTGAAGCTTTAACTAACCCTGCGACACCACCATCAGCTAACTTGATGTCGATTGTGAATCGCGTTCGTCCATCTGTAGAAATACTCATGCAAACTGAATTGAAAGATGACCTTGAAAAACTTTCAATGCATGCAGTACGTTCAAACGTTTTTGCATCAGTAAATCAACTTCGTCATGGTTCAGCAGTCCTCGAAAACTTAATTGCGCAAGGCAAATTAAAAGTGGTGGGCGCTGAGTATTCACTCGAAACGGGTGAAGTAAGCTTCTACGATTTCTAAGCAAACTACAGTAAATAAAAGATTTAAAAAAAGGCGCTCAAATGAAGCGCCTTTTTTAACGAATCCATTTTCACCCACTAAATTTATAAGCTGGCTTTAATCAATGGATAAGCATTATTCAGCAAAATTGGTTGCGCTTTGGCATTTGGGTGAATTTGATCTTGTTGCATCAAATTTTTATGCCCCGCCACGCCTTGCATAAAGAAAGGTAATAATTTGATTTTGTACTGTTGGCTCAACACTTGATAGTTATTTTCAAAAGCTTGGCTATATGCCTTGCCATAATTCGGTGGAATTTTCATTCCAAATAAAATCACTTTCGATTTGGCCTGTTGGCTTTTTTGAATCAGCTGCGCTAAATTTTTTTGAATTTGTGCAGGGGGCTGTCCGCGTAAACCATCATTACCACCTAACTCAATCACCACAAGGTCTGGACGATGGGTCTGCAATAGTTTGGGGAGTCGTGCCAAAGCACCACTGGTGGTTTCACCGCTGACACTTGCATTGACCACTTTATGTTGTTTCGGATACTGTTGGTCTAGACGTTTTTGTAATAAGTGGACCCAACCTTGCTGCACTGAAACACCGTAACCTGCACTTAAGCTATCGCCCAAAATCATAATGGTTTTGGCAGAGAGCAGCATCGGGCAGAACATCAGTGCAATAGCCAGCAAGTAACTCAATAGACGATTATTTTGAATGCGATTTTGCATATAGGGAAGATATGACCCAACTCACGACAGATGTTGACATCATGCCACAGGCGATTATTTCTGCACAGCAATTGACACAAAAGATACAACTTCCACAAAAACAGTTATCGATCTTTGAACACCTCGATCTTGAAATCTTTGCCGGGGAACAAGTTGCGATCACTGGTCGCTCTGGTTCAGGTAAATCCACCTTGTTGGGGATTTTGGCGACCTTAGATCAGGCCAGTTCTGGACAGTTACGGGTCTGTGGTCAGGACATTCATCTATTAAATGAAGAACAGCGTGCTCAAGTCCGTTTGGCCCATATTGGTTTTGTCTTTCAGTCTTTCCAGTTGTTGCCACATTTAACGGCACTGGAAAATGTCATGCTGCCGCTACGGTTACAAGCAAATTTTCAGGTCAAAGCCGCAGAAGAAAAAGCATTAAAACTGTTAGCAAAGGTTGGACTAGAACGACAAGCGCATCAAGCCCCTAAAGTTTTATCCGGTGGTGAGCAGCAACGGGTTGCGATTGCCCGTGCTTTGGTGAGTGAACCCGATCTGATCTTCGCAGATGAACCGACAGGTAATTTAGACAGTGCAACGGCACAGGAAATTGAACAACTGTTATTTCAGTTAAATCGTGAAATGGGAACCACTTTGGTATTGGTGACGCATGATGCCGATTTGGCCCGTCAATGTCAGCGCCACTTTGAATTGGTCAATGGTCAATTGATTGAGCATCGAACAGGAGATGCTGCATGAATCTTTTGGCATTGTTTCGACCACTCTTACAGCTGAGTTTTAAAACCACGGGTGTGTATTTATTATTGATCGCACTGACCTTGGCGATCAGTGCCACCACTGCTTTAAAGTTTAGCAATGTACAAATTCAAAATGCTGTGGCGCTACAAGCTGCTGAAATGTTGGCAGCAGACTTGGTGCTGACAGCCAATGAACCAATTCCACAAGAGTGGCAACAACAAGCCAAAGCACAGCAATTAAAACAATCGAATGTCACGCTATTTAGCAGCATGGCGCACACTGATCAGCAATTTGTCATGGTCAATGTCAAGGCCGTTGATGCCGCATTTCCATTAAGAGGTGAAATCGAAACAGAACCGAAACTAAACCGCTCCATACAAGCAGGTGAGGTTTGGTTAAGTCCGCGTGCCATGGATTTGTTGGGTGTTAAGGTTGGAGATCAGATCAATATTGCTGATGCTGCTTTTCAAGTCAGTGCCAAAATCATCCATGACACCAATCAGGAACTCGGTTTCAGTGGTTTTTCACCGACAGTTATGATTGCGCAGTCTGAGGTGGCGAGAACCAATGCCATCCAAGTCGGGAGTCGGATTGAATATCGCCTGTTAATGGCAGGAGATGCACAAAATACCCAGCGATTTGAAAAACTGTATAAGCAGAAATTTGGTGATCAAAGTGAAGACCGTGCTGCTAACTCAGATCATGCGCAGGTTCAGGATGCGGCTCAAAGCAGTTTGAAATTGAGAAATGCCAGTGAAGGCAATACCCGCTTGATGAAGCCGATTGCCAACCTAGAAACGTTTTTACAGCTGGCGAATATTTTAACCATTCTACTTTGTGGCATCGCCATCGCATTAACCAGTCAGCGCTATGTCCAACAAAATCAGGATGCCATTGCACTGATGCGCTGTATTGGATCGACCAAACAGCAAATATTAAGTGCTTATCTGGCTTTACTGTTGGTTGTACTCGGGCTTTCAATCCTGTTTGGAAGTATGATTGGTCTGGGATTGGGCTTTGGCTTATTGCAACTCATGCTACAGCTGATTCCAAATTTACAATTAGAGTTTTCAGCCCTGTCTATGCTACTTGGTCCGCTTCCAATTGCAATATTCACCAGTGCGATTGTGTTATTAGGATTTGTTCTTCCAAGTCTTTGGCAATTATTAGGGACACCGCCGGCACGCGTGATACGACAACAAGAGCGTTCTGTACGTTCCATGCTTTGGATGCTCAGTTTCGGCACACTTAGTTTGTTGGTGTTTTGTGTGGTTTTAACTGAAAATTTACAGCTCACCTTATGGCTGATTTGCGCCATCATCTTCCTATGTGTTGGCCTATATATGATGGTCTGGCTCAGTTTAAAGGCCTTGAAAAGTTGGGGGACGAAAATCTCAGCGTATATACGCACACCGTATCAAACGGCATTTCAAATTACTGCATTAGCATTGGGGCTAAGTCTGATTACAGTTTTAGCGGTATTGCGTACAGATTTACTGGAACGTTGGCAACAACAATTGCCACAAGGGACACCTAACCAATTTGTCTATGGATTACCGCCATTTGAGTTACAGGATTTTAATCAACAACTCAGGCTGCATGGTTGGCAAGGGACGCCGATGTACCCGAATATTCGTGGACGATTAGTTGCCAAAAATGATCTCCCTTTTTCGGATGCTTTAATTAAAAGCAATAATTCATTACGCCGTGAATTGAATCTCACACAGGCTGCAACTTTTCCAAAAGATAATCAAATCATCGCGGGTAGTCAGCAGTTTCAACAGGTCAATGAAGTATCGGTAGAAGTGAAAACCGCACAAGAACTGGGTATTCAAATTGGAGATCGACTGAGTTTTAGCCTTCCTGAAGGGATTTTACAAGCCAAGGTGATCAACCTTCGCAGTGTGGAGTGGGAAAGCTTTAGTCCAAATTTCTTCTTTATTTTCTCTCCCCAAACCATGGATGAAAATGCCGGCAGCTATTTGGGGAGTTTCTATGTTCCACCGCAAGATAAAAATCAGTTAATTGGTCTAATTCAGCAGTTTTCGAATACCGTGTTTATTGATGTCAGTCTGATTTTGGATGAGATCAAACGCATCGTCAGCGTATTGGTTCAGATTATTACCATCTTGGCGCTGTTGGTCAGTATTTCAGGCATTTTAGTCTTGGTTGCATGTTTGAATTTATTTATGGATGAACGCAAAAAAGAAGTGGCATTACTGCGTTCCTTCGGCAGTTCCAAGCAAAAATTAAAGTCGATGCTCAGTTTGGAAGTAGGGCTAATGGGGCTAATTTCAGGTGTTGTGGCATGTATTTTTGCCGAAGTGATCAGTGCGATTGTCAGTTATAAAATGGAACTGACCATCCAGCTACATGCAGAGATTTGGTTGATCCTCCCACTGGTCATGACCTTAGTCTGTACATTGATCGGACGTTATCGCTTAAGTTATCTTTGCGACATCCCACCCTTAGAAAGCTTACGTGAACTAAATAGTTAAGGGGGGAGATGGTTAACAGCCGAGCAAGTTAAGAGTGGAGCAAGAACCTAGTGCGTAGTTTGGATTTAGACAAGATTTGACGTGTTTTCAACATGTCTGTGTTGATAGCCATTGGGTTCATTCCACTATTTAATGTGCTGTGAGCGATTGCTTCATCAGCAGGATAAAGTGTTCCCAAAGCGGTAAAATCGGTTGGATTAATTGTTGGCAATGCAGATAAAACAGGTAGCATCCGACAGCTGCGGCTATAAGACCGATGATTTGAATGAGCAGGGATTGATGTAATTTTTGTCCCACATACCAAATGAAAGCCAAAGCAGCGCCCATCAACATGCCGCCAATATGCGCGGCATTGTTAATCCCACTAATCATAAAGCCCATCGCGAGGTTAATCCCCATCACCATCAATAAGGTTTTTTTATCCAAATAAAATTGCTGTTTAGGTAACATGGGGAGCAGCGAAATAATCGTCAGCGCTGCACCCAGTCCCATCACTGCACCCGATGCACCTGCACCAATACTCGGGAAAAGCTGCTGATTGGCTGCACCTTCGGCCAATAATGCATAGCTATCTTGAATGGTTAAATACCCACTCAACAAACTTCCCATCAGTCCGGCTAAAACATACAGGCCAAGGAAGTAGAAACGACCTAACATTTGCTCGGCAACACTGCCAAAAATATACAAAGCCCACATATTCAACATCAGGTGAATCAGGCCAAAATGAAAAAACATACTGCTGAATAAGCGGATGGGTTCCTCTAAAAAGGTTAAAGGTGCATAATCAGCACCCCAACGCAAAGCATCCAGTGTGTCGGGTTGGCTAACGTTCACTCCATGCAGCACTTGCCAGCCAAAGAGTCCAACATTGATGGTAATTAAGAGTGCCGTGATCCACCACAGTTGGATTTGCAGCTTATGGGTTGATACAGCAGGAGGGCTGAGTTCAGACATGCTATTCTTGTACTGTGTCAAAATATTTAAAAATAAGCTTAACATGAAAAAACAGAATTTCTGGAGTAACACACTGACATGAAAGCCTTTATTGTTCGTACATTGTTAATTCTTGTCAGTCTTGTGCTTTTGGTGCAGCTTTGGATCTTTGGTAGTCTGGTTTGGTGGCGTACACATCCTGTGGAATCCACGATGATGATGCGATTAGATTATTGGTCAGAGCCGTCTAAACCGATTAAACACGAATGGCGTGATTACGACCAAATCAGTGATTATGTTAAACATGCTGTTGTTGCCGCAGAAGATGGCAAATTTTTACAACACAAAGGTTTTGATTGGGAAGGCATGCAAAATGCTTTAGAGCGCAATAAAGATAAAGGCAGAGTAGTCGCAGGTGGGTCTACCATTTCTCAGCAATTGGCAAAAAACTTATTTTTATATAACAAGCGTTCATTTATCCGAAAAGGACAGGAAGCCGTTGCAACATGGATGATGGAACGCATGTGGACGAAGCAACGCATTTTAGAGGTATATCTCAACTCGGTTGAGTTTGGGGATAACATTTACGGCGTAGAAGCTGCAACACAGCACTACTTTGGTAAAAGTTCAAGGAGTTTGAGTCGAGAGCAAGCAGCGTTTATTGCGGCTATTTTGCCTAATCCAAAATATTATGATGAAAATCGACAAGATCGTAAGCTAAATTATCGTAAGCGCATGATCCAAAAATATATGCGTTATAGCCATATCCCAGATTAAGAACGATCTAAACACTCGTCAAATGGCATGGCAGTGATTTGAATTACAACAAAAGCTCATATTAATGGGCTTTTTTTATGAAATTGTCACAAATTTGAAGCATACTAAACTGAGTACAGCACACATTTTTTAATATGGGTTTGAAATGAATACCGCAGCTGAAGTCGCGCAAGTACCTACTGAATATACTTATAATGATCGTTATATCAATCGAGAGTTATCGATTCTCGACTTTCATCTGCGTGTGCTTGAACAAGCGGTTGATCCGATACACCCCTTACTTGAACGCATGAATTTCTTGCTGATCTTTTCGCGCAACTTAGACGAATTTTTTGAAATTCGTGTTGCGGGAATGATGGAACAGCTAGACTTAGGTAATGAAAGCCGCAGTCCAGATGGCTTAACACCAAAACAAGTATTAGATGAAATTTCTGCGACAGCGCATGCGGCAATTGAGCGCCAGTATCGTATTTTAAATCAAGAAATTTTACCTAAACTGCGTGAAGAAGACATTTGCTTCTTACGTCGTGGTGAATTAACCCCTGCACAATCGGCTTGGGTAAAAAAGTATTTCCAAGAACAAGTTGCACCAGTTTTAACCCCAATTAGTTTAGATCCCGCACATCCATTCCCTCGCTTAGTCAACAAATCGTTGAACTTTATTGTGACTTTAGAAGGGAAGGATGCTTTTGGTCGTCAGATTGACTTAGCCGTTGTGCCTGCACCACGTTCGCTGCCACGTGTCGTTCGGCTTCCTGATGAATTAACCGGTGGCAAAGAGCATCATGTGATGCTATCGGCAATTATTCATGAACATGTCTCTGATTTGTTCCCCGGCATGACGGCAACGGGTTGCTACCAATTCCGCGTGACGCGTAATGCCGATTTGGCTTTAAATGAAGATGTTGAAGATTTGGCTAAAGCCCTCAAAGGTGAGTTGAATTCACGTCGTTTTGGTCGCGCCGTTCGCTTGGAAGTGACAGAAAATTGTCCGCAGCATATTTATGAATATTTGCTTGATGAGTTCGATTTAGAAGAAGAGCAACTTTATAAAGTGGATGGACCAGTTAACCTTGCACGTTTACTGTCAAACTTTAAACGTCCACATCTACGTTATGACGCACATATTCCTGTTATACCGAAAGTACTCAAAAAATCTGAAAACATTTTTAGTGCGATGCAAAAACAAGATATTTTGCTGCACCATCCCTTTGAATCATTCGCACCGGTAATTAATTTACTGCGTGAAGCTGCACGTGATCCACAAGTTTTGGCCATTAAACAAACGCTTTATCGAAGTGGTGCAGATTCGGAGATTGTGCAAGTTTTAGCGGAAGCAGCACGTAATGGCAAAGAAGTCACCGCTGTAATTGAGCTTCGAGCACGATTTGATGAAGAATCAAACATTGCTGTGGCTAATGTATTACAAGAAGCAGGCGCAGTTGTCGTGTATGGCATCGTGGGCTATAAAACTCATGCCAAAATGATTTTGGTGGTACGCCGCGAAAACAATAAATTGGTGCGATATGTGCATTTAGGTACGGGCAATTATCATGCGGGAAATGCGCGTATCTACACGGATTACGGTCTATTAACCACAGATAAAGAACTCTGTGAAGATGTACATCGTATTTTCCAAGAATTGACCGGTATGGGTAAAATGGCGAAGCTAAAAAAACTGCTGCATGCGCCATTTACCTTACATACTCAACTCATCAATTATATTGATAATGAAATTACTAATGCTAAAGCGGGTAAGTCTGCGCAAATTATAGTCAAGGTTAATGCATTAACAGAAGTTCAGTTGATCAATAAACTGTACGAAGCGTCACAAGCAGGTGTACAGATTGATTTAATTATTCGTTCTATTTGTTGTTTGCGTCCAGGTTTACCGGGGCTCTCTGAAAATATTCGCGTGCGTTCTATTGTTGGGCGTTTTTTAGAGCATACTCGAGTGTATTATTTCAGTAATAATGGTGATTCACGTATTTTCTGTTCAAGTGCAGACTGGATGGATCGTAATTTATTTAATCGCGTGGAAGCCTGTTTTCCAATTGAAGATCCAGCGTTGAAAAAGCGTATTTATCAATTAGGTTTAGTGAATTACTTAAAAGATAATCAGCAAGCTTGGTTACTCCAAAGCGATGGGCGCTGGATTCGTACGCATGTTCAAGAGGGTGAGGAAGCACATAATTCACAGCATGTGCTTATAGAAGCATTTAAATAAATGCGTTAGCAAAGTAAAAGGGAGCAATGCTCCCTTTATTTTTTTAATTTATAAGTTTTTTTGAATCATTTATCTGAACTAAATTTAGCTGTAGCTACTAATTTTTCGGTAGATATTTTTAACAAAACCATCAATTTGATACGTTGAAAGTTTTAACTCACGGACCATCTGCTCTTGAGTCGCGCTATGGCTGACCATATCTAAAATTTGGTATTCAGCTGGATTCAGACTGAGCTGTTTAGGTGCTGCATTTTGCGGACTAAAAGTTTCACTCAATAAAAATTTAGCAAAACTGGGATGCAATGCAGCGCCACCTCTTAAAATGGTTTTCAGTTGGTTGTAGGTATCTTCCATCGGTTGTTGAATCAACATATAGGCGGTTGCACCTAACTGAATGGCATGTAAGGTTAAATCTGTAGATTGTTCATTGACTAAAATGATGAGATTACTCGAAGGATAGATCTTTTTGATTTTATGGATGAAAGAGATATCGGACTGCTGAGTGATCACTAAAAAAATTAAATTGGGTAATTGATTAAAAATTTGTTGTTCTGCATCTACTAAGTTTTCTGAAAATGTGATGAGATCTTCAGGATAACCGAGGTTTCCTAAGATGTTAAACAGCACTGTTTTTGAAGTCATTGCTTGATGATCAATAATCAAAACGGGTACTGGTAATAAAAATTCACTCATCATACATTTCGCTCATTTATTATTTTTAATCAAATTGCATTTCCATAATGTGCATGAAAGTGAATTAGAAAAATATACCTAGAAGTAGTGATTTATATATCAAAGTATAATTAAGTTATTGTGATATAATAGAATTTAATTAATGTATGGTTTTTTGTGTTTTTCATTATGTTGAATGCAAAGATTTATAGTTTTTTCGTTTTTATTTTTAGAATATTGATTAAATAATCATCAGATTTAGATTCGAATTGAAAATAATAATTGAAATGTGAAAGCAGTATTTTGACAACCGATAAATTGAACTGTTTCTGAGATGAGTTAATATTGACTAATTGATTAGTTATTTTAAACATAAATATTAGTGATTATTTAAAATAATGTGATTTATTCCTCATCTATGTTTATTTTATAGCACAAAACACAACTATAAAAAAAGCCCTTTGAAAAATGAATCAGAAATACTTTATCTAAAATACCTGAAACTAGTGATTTTAACGAAAGTTATATTTTACTAAGATGTATTTATCTTCTTACTTATCTGGCTAGTGTGAAGATATTGTCGAGGCGATGAATTGAGATATACATCAAGTCATATATTACCTTATCAGGCTACCTATTTGGGTTAGCCTTTTCTTTTTTTAGATACTGTATTTTTTCATTTTCAATTTTATACTCATCTCAATATTATTACTTCTGCATTATTCATTTCCGCCAAATAAAAAAAGAGAGCACAAGGCTCTCTTTAATTTTTACACTGATTAATTAGTGTAGATTGTTAGTGATTTTCTGCAAGATTTGAAGTAATACATCAAATTCACTTTGAAGCGGTGTACTCTTACGTGTTACCAATGCCAATGTGCGTGTAGGACTGGCTTCAATTTCTTTCACAGCCAAATCTTCATTGGCTTTGATCATATTGGTATGAACTGCAATTTCAGGCAATAAGGTAAAGCCTAAATCTGCGGAAACCATTTCAACCAAAGTTGGCAATGAGCTTGCTTTTAAACGATGGTCATTTTTACGTTCACCAATCGGACAAGCACTCAAAGCATGATCACGTAAGCAATGGCCTTCTTCAAGCAACATTAAACGAGATAAATCTAGGTCGTCTAAAGATTTCGCTTGAGCTGCATTTTGGTCAGCTTTGTTGTACACCAAGAACAATTTTTCTTTGTTTACTTCTGCAACTTTCAAGCTACGTGTATCGAAAGGAAGAGCAAGTAATACAATATCTAGATTACCGTGCTCGAGTTTCTCAACAATTTTTTCACTTTGCGCTTCATGTAAATGCAATTGAATTTTAGGTAACTGCTTATGCACTTCATCAAGTAAAGGTGCAAGTAAGAACGGCGCAATAGTAGGAATGACCCCTAGATGTAAATCACCCGTTAGAGGTTCGCTCATTTCACGACTTAAACGCATTAGGTCTTGCGCATCTGCCAATAGAACTCGGGCTCGTCCGACAACTTGTTCGCCAAGAGGAGTTAAACGCACGTTTTGACGGTCGCGTTCTACCAATACGCCACCTAGTAAACGCTCAAGTTCCATGATCCCGCCAGACAAAGTAGACTGGGTGACAAAAGAACGACGCGCAGCTTCAGTAAAGTGTAGCGTTTCTGACAGTGTTACTAGATATGACAGCTGTCTTAAGGATGGTAATGCAGCCATAGTGTCCTAATTTATGATTTAAAGTGATCAGCAAACAAACCGCTAAGATATGGAATAAAATGCGGTGGGATATCATGCCCCATTCCATCAATTAATTCAAATTTAGCACCTGAAATAGCCTTTGCAACGGCCTTACCATGGCTTGGCGGCAGCAAACGGTCACGAGCTCCATGAACCACAATGGTTTTATGCTGAATTTGTTTATCCAACTGCAGCAGGGAACCTGTACATAATATTGCTAAAAACTGTTGAAGTACACCCGCTGGGTAATAACTCCGCTTATAGAGTTTACGTGCAGTTTGTATCGCTTCAAGCTGATTAATATAGCCTGGAGAGCCTATAATATTAAAAACTTTCAGGCTATGGTTAATAATGCCATCTTCATCGTTAGATTCAGGTTTTTCAATTAGACTAAATAATTGCTTTGGAAATGGCGGTGGAAGTAAGGGTTGGATGTTACTGGTAAAAAGTAAGCTTAAGTTGTGCACTTTATCAGGATAGCGTGCCGCCACGATTTGAGCAATCATGCCGCCCATCGAAGCGCCTAAAATATGGACTTTATCAAGTCCCATACGATCAATTAACAGTGCAACATCGTCTGCCATATCGTATAGATCATAAGGCGCACCTTGATTCTCTAGACCTAAGGCAAAACGTCCCATCAATTTAAAGGTATTGAGACGTGGACCTGGGTTACGAATTTTACTAGATAGACCAATATCACGATTATCAAAGCGAATAACTCGGTAACCTTGATCTATTAGGGACTTACAAAAGAAATCGGGCCAATACAACATTTGTGCGCCGAGTCCCATAATCAATAAGATTGCAGGATCTTCAGGATGACCACCCACCTCGACATGAAGTTCAATGCCATTGCCTAACTCTACGCGAGTTTCATGCATAAAAGAGGCATAAGGTGAAATATTAAACTGAAGGGCACTATTCATTGTTATTTTCCTTTAAAAAGGACGTCTATTATTATCAGGACGTCCTTGTATTTAAACCCTAAACTGAAGCAGGAATCAAGTCCGGAACCTGCTTAGTCAAAGTTAAGCGTTGCTTCCCAGCAGTTGCACCGAGCAGTACAAATCCACGTAATACGCCATCTTGATCGATCGCACGGGCAATCATGCCATCTTCAAGCTCTTCTGTTTCCCATTGAGTTTCAACATCAATAGGTGCAGGAAGGACAGTTAAAGGTGCTGCAGGTGTTTTAACGGCTACAGGCATAGCTGGATAATGCACAGCGGTATGTTCACCATTGAGGGTTTTTGCCAAAGCACGTGCTTGTTGCATGATCGGCATGACGTATGGAAGAAGGGTACCATTGACTTCAGCACAGTCACCGACAGCATAGATATCTGCCAAGTTGGTTTCTAAGCTTTTATTGGTTAATACGCCACGACTGGTGTGAATGCCGGCTTGTTTTGCCAAGTTAATCTCAGGTTGTAAGCCAATCGCAGACAACACAACATCTGCCACTAAGCTTTGACCATTGGCAAGGCTCACTTGATAGTCACCATTTTCAATACGTGAGACTTTTTCAACAGTCGTACCTAAAACGAATTGAATGCCCGTTTCTTCTAAATTGCTTTGGAATTTAGCGGCGACATGAGACGGCAGGAGGCGACCTAAAGGTTGCGGTGCTAAATCGACCACCGATACTTTGGCCCCAGTATTTTGGAGGTCATTGGCAAATTCGCAGCCAATCAAACCTGCCCCTAAAATCACCACACGTTTATCTTCACGTGCTGCAAGCTGTTTACGGAAAGCTTTGTAGTGATCTAAATTGTTGACGACGTGAATGTCTTCACTGCCATCACCCGAAATAGCTAAGCGAATTGGATTTGCGCCGACTGCTAAAACGAGTTTTGAATATAGTTGTGTTTGAGTTCCATTTTGGCTTTCAATAGTAAGCTCATGTTTTGCTGCATCAATGGATTTAACCCAACTCTTATTGATGATTTGCATATTGAGCTGAGCCGACATTTTTTCGGCATCCCCTAGAGGGATTTGCTCAGGAGTTTTATTACCAACGAGCGCATTGGATAATGTCGGTTTAGCGTAGTTAATGGCATCATCCGCACAGATCATAATAAGTTCTAGTTCAGTATTTAACTTTCGAAATTCACGTGCAACGGCATATCCCGCCATACCAGAACCAATAATGACAATAGGGTGCATACTCAACTCCAAACACATTTCATATTTTTTAAAGACAAAAAAAAGACCATAACGATGATGGCCTTAGATTCTATTTATTAGATTTCAACCATTTCAAAATCTACTTTTGAGACGCCACAGTCTGGGCAAGTCCAATCATCTGGGATATCTTCCCATTTCGTTCCTGCCACGATACCGTCTTGTGGCCAGCCTTCTGCTTCGTCATAAATCCATCCACAAACGATGCACTGATACTTTTTCATTCCATTCTCCAAAAACTGACACAAAATTAGGTCAGTAAATACTTCATAACTGTATAAGTTTATACCTTAAGGTTAATTAGCCTTATACAGTAGACTCTTATGTTAAATTTTTACGCAGTTCTAACGATAAAGTAAAGTGGCTAAGAGTTTAATGAGTGAAATTAAAAGCAGAATGGCAGTGAGGGACAATAAATATCATCAAAACCCCAGATCTGGGAAAAATTGTCTGACAATATTTATGCCTATTGAAAGCTATATTGGAATTCATTTCCGTGAATTGGGTTCTAAATACCGCTTTTTCTATATTCATAGACTAAAGTCTTGCAGAAAAAAACTCTAAAATCTTTTATTTTATGATTAGGAAAATATATATTTGATATTTTTTAAATAAATACAATATTAATAATCAATAACTTATGTGAATTTGCTGTATCTTAAATATGCATTTTAGTCGGGGGTTAGCTGTTCTTTTCTCTCAAATCGCGTTAAAATTCACACATTCCTTCCTTAATTTATTTTCTCCTATTATGAGTAATTCTACTGCTGCGGCATTGTGGTCTAACATTCGTACTGTCCAAGATTTCCCAAAACCAGGAATTTGCTTCTTTGACCTTACGCCGTTATTTATGAATAACATCGAATCGTTAACTGATGCCCTAATTGCAAGTATTCCAGCTGAGCAATTGGCAGAAGTAGATAGCTTTATTGCGGTTGAAGCACGTGGTTTTGTTTTGGCAAGCTTACTTGCTCAGCGTACAGGCAAAGGTTTGGTGTTGGTACGTAAAGCCGGAAAATTACCACCACCTGTTGTCGGTGTTGGTTATAGCCTTGAATACGGTTTAGATCGTCTTGAAATGTCAGCTGAAATCGAATCACAAAAAGTAATTATTGTGGATGACGTATTGGCGACGGGCGGTACGCTTCGTGCAGTGAAACAATTGGCTGAAAAATGTAAACACCAAGTTTTAGGCGCAAGCATTTTCTTAGATTTGCCTGACTTGCATAAAGATTTAGGACTAAATATTTGGTCTGTTTTAGATGATAAAACACGTCCTGAAGCAGATGCTGCCTAAGCGTCAGTTTTAAAATGTAAAAAGCCTTGTCTATGACAGGGCTTTTTTATGTCTGATAAAAAAGACGTTGCTACTTATGATTAATCTTATGATTTATTTTTTTAAATAGTTTAATTCGAGATGTTGGATTAAATCATTAATATTTTCAGGGCATTGTAGACGATGGTGTCCGCCATCCATCACTTGAACTTGCATATAGTCTTCGAGTTGTTGTTCTGCTTCATACATATCTAAGATTTCATCGCCACGTTCGATATATGCAATTTGTGGAATATCGTGATCCAAATCCATTTCATTAATTGCAGGGTAGTCGTCGCGAAAGTCTGGATGCAGACTCGGGTTGGCAATTACACACGGAATACGATGAAACAGCGACATTTTTAATGCCCAATATGCCCCGAGACTATGCCCGACGATGATATCGGGCTTAATGGTTTCAATACTCTCGTGGTAAAAATCCGCAACAGTTTGAAAATTTAAGTTGCGATAGTCCACTTCAATGCAGAATTTTTGTTTTGCATTGATGGCATGGAACTTCGTAGATTCACGGGAAGAATCCAATCCATGTAAAAACAGAATTTTCGATAAGCAGGAAGTCATTGTTTTTCTACACACTGTTTTAAAACATTTTTGGATGTGTTGAATATTTTATTTTTCAACAATTTTATGACTTCATTGTAGAGAGAATTGTCAAAAAGAGAATTTAGCTTTTGGTCTAATTTATAGGCATTTAAAAGACTTTAGTCTTAAAGAAAATAGATTAAAAGGTTGAATTAAGTTATTGATATTTATTTTAATGTATTGATAGTTATAAGTATTTTTTAAAGCTTTTAGTTATCATTTGATATCGTTAAAATGTAGGTTTTCGAGCTTGAGTATTTAATTTTTATCTACTGCATATTTGTAAGGTATGTTTTATGTCTACCTGAAGGTATAACGATTAAAACATCTTACTTCGATAAATTTCTACTTATTAAAAAAATGCGCGCATTGCTTACTGCTCAATTCAAAGGAAATCTGCTATGCTATGCAACTTCCGTTTTTTAACTATTTGAGACAGAGATGACGCAACATAACGCTCAATCGACTTCTGAACAAGCCATTTCCGAAAACGATTTAATTGCACAGCGTCATGCCAAGTTAGAGCACATCAAAGAGCACGCCAAGGAAACAGGTGTTAGCCCGTGGCCTAACACATTTAAGCGTGAACACTATGCACAAGACCTACAAGATCAATTCGCTGAAAAATCAAAAGAAGAAATTGAAGCAGGCGAAAAGGTTTATGTAAAAGTTGCTGGTCGTGTGATGTTGAACCGTGGTTCATTCATCGTAATCCAAGATATGACTGGTCGTATCCAGCTTTATGTACCACGTAAAGAGTTGGATGCTGATGTTCTTGCAACAATTAAAGCACTCGATTTGGGCGATATTATTGCCATTAAAGGTTATATTGGTCGTTCTGGTAAAGGTGACCTTTATGTTCATATTGAACATTTTGAGCTTTTAACCAAATCACTCCGTCCACTTCCAGACAAATTCCATGGTTTGACTGATACTGAAGTTAAATACCGTAAGCGTTATTTAGACCTCATCATGAACGAAGAAACACGTAAAACTTTTGAAATTCGTGCAAAAGTGGTGTCAGGTATTCGTTCATATTTGAGCAATGAGCGTTTCATGGAAGTTGAAACACCAATGATGCATGTGATTCCGGGTGGTGCGTCTGCGCGTCCATTCGAAACTCACCACAACGCATTGGATATGCCTTTATTCTTGCGTATTGCGCCTGAACTTTACTTAAAACGTTTGGTCGTTGGTGGTTTTGAGCGTGTGTTCGAAATTAACCGTAACTTCCGTAACGAAGGTGTATCAACACGTCATAACCCAGAATTCACCATGATTGAATTTTACCAAGCGTATGCAGACTACAAAGACTTGATGGCTTTGACAGAAAATATGCTTGAAAAATTGGCCATTGACATATTAGGTTCGACTGATGTGCCTTATGGTGATGAAGTGTATAGCTTCAAAGGTCCATTCAAGAAAATTTCGATGTTTGATGCGATTCTTGAACACAACCCAACGTTCACTGCTGAAAATGTATCTGATCGTGAGTTCCTTGCAAACTTTGTTAAAAATGAACTGAAAGAGCAAGTAAAACCTGGTTTTGGTTTAGGCAAACTTCAAACCATCGTATTTGAAGAAACTGTTGAAACAGAACTTCGTCAACCGACATTCATCACAGAATACCCAGCGGAAACTTCACCATTGGCACGTCGTAATGATGAAAATCCACATATTACGGACCGTTTTGAATTCTTCATCGGTGGTCGTGAGTTGGCAAATGGTTTCTCAGAGTTAAATGATCCGATTGACCAAGCTGAACGTTTCCAAGCCCAAGTTGCCGAAAAAGATGCAGGTGATGATGAAGCAATGCATTACGATGCAGACTTCATTGAAGCATTGGAATACGGCTTACCTCCTACAGCGGGTGAAGGTATTGGTATTGACCGTTTGGTGATGTTATTTGCGAATGCTGCAAGTATTCGTGAAGTGATCTTGTTCCCACATATGCGTCATAAAAACTAATTTAGTTTTTGAAATAAAAATCCCGCTTAATGCGGGTTTTTTATTTTGTATTTTTATTGAACATCTTTACCGAAATGATGAAAAAAATAAAAGGAGATACAGTTTCACCCTTGAATAAATGAGTTGAAAAATCTAAGGTGGGCTGTGAATTAAACTTGAGAAAAAGAGCATGTATTTAAGAAAGTCACTCTATGCTGCTGTACTGTTTGGATTATCAGTTCCTGTTTTTGCTCAGGGGATTGTATTAAATAATGAAGAGTTACGCGCAGATTTGAATTGGTTGAATCAGCAAGGCGTTATTCAAATTAGTACCTCAACATGGCCAATGAGTGGTGATGAAATACAGCGAGCGTTAACTTCTGCAAAAGTGATGACACCTGCACAACAAAAAGTATTACAAAGTATTCAAAATAAATTGACTGCCGAAAATGCATTATTAAAAGCAGAATTGTTTGCAGAGTCAGATAAAAATAATTTACCGCAAAATTTTGGTGATCATCAAAAAGCGCAATATCAAGGTGCACTTGAACTCAACGTTGGTGGTGAAAATTGGGATGGTCGTTTACGTGTAAATGCTGAAGATAAACAGCAAATTAATAATGATCAAGATGTAAATGTGGAAGGCTCATACATTGCCGGGAAGCTTTGGAACCAATGGTTAATTGCAGGTCAGATTCCGACTTATTGGGGGCCTGGTCATGACGGTAGTTTAATCCGTGGTGATGCGAGTCGTCCTGTGTACGGTGTTACTGCACAGCGTGCACAACAGAATGCTTTTGAAACACCATGGCTATCATGGATCGGCCCTTGGCAGTATCAAGCTTTTGCTGGACAGTTAGATGATTATTCTGCTATCCCAGATGCAAAACTCATTGGACTTCGACTAACTGCACAACCTACTCCATATTTGGAATTGGGAGCATCACGTTCTATACAATGGGGTGGCGAAGGTCGTCCCGAAAGTTTTAGTTCACTTTGGGATGCCTTTATTGGTAATAAAGATAATGGTGGAACAGGTAAGGCTGATCCATCAAATCAAGTCGCGGGTTTTGATGCGCGTTTGAATTTACAACCACTTGTGCAAGTTCCAGTTAGTCTTTACGGCCAATATATTGGTGAGGATGAAGCAGGTGGTTTACCGGCAAAAAGCATGTATCTTGCAGGTGTTGATTATTCTTCAAGTGTAAATAATATGCCTTATCAACTGTATACTGAATGGGTTGATACTCGAACTAATGGTGATGCCAAAGGCATTTCATACAATCACTCTATTTACACAGATGGATACTATCAACATGGCTATCCACTTGGTCATGCCTTAGGTGGTGATGCTCAAATGGTTTCAGTGGGTGGGAATATACGTATTGATCCATTAAACCGTCTAAATGGTCGTGTACTTTTTGCAAAAGTTTCTGAAACAGAGCGTGCAGCTTTGAATAACGCAGCATTTCCTGAAAAAGATGAATTGAAAGCTCTAGACTTGACTTGGACACATTATTTACGTCCAGATATGCCTTTAAAAATTAATGGTTGGGTGAGTGACTCGGATTTAAATGGTAATGATGGTGGAGCGTCAATTGGAATTGAACTACCATTAGATAAACGTTTATTTCATTACTAATTTATATTCATTTTTAAAATGATGTATTAATTGAAAAGTCCGCTTATAGCGGACTTTTTGATAATGGTTATTGCTAATTTTCAGACAAAAAAATACGCAATGATTGGGGTGTTCATTGCGTATAACAACGAATCTGTTTTCACAGGTTCGGTAAAGGAGAAATGTTATGAATTTAGGTATTCCTAAAACATAAATAGATAATAGAGTGAACGGTCAGTCATTTCATTGGTGTTCACGTTAAGTGATGTTACCTAACGTTAAAACTAAGGAGATTTTGTGAATACCTTCACAAAAAGTGCCTATAAAAAAGCCTTTCACATTGGAAAGGCTTAATTTTATAGAATTTTTTAAATTTAGAAGTGGAATACACCCAGTCCAGATTTAATTTCGTCTAACGTTTGTTGGGTAATATCACGGCATTTATCGGTACCGGTTTTTAAAATATCCATGATGTAGTCAGGATCTTTTTGCAATTCTAAACGGCGTTCACGGATCGGGCCGATCAGCTCTTTTAGTACACCTTCAAGACGCTTTTTCACAGTACCATCGCCTAAGCCACCACGACGATAGTGTTCTTTTAATTCTGCAACAGCTTCTTTATCTGGATCGAATGCATCAAGGTAAGTAAATACGACGTTACCTTCCACTTGACCCGGATCTTCAATACGTAAATGATTTGGGTCGGTATACATTGCATTAACAGCTTTCTTGATATCTTTATCAGTCGCGTCAAGCACAATAGTATTGCCCAAAGATTTAGACATTTTTGCTTTACCGTCAAAACCTGGCAAGCGGCCGACATTAGAGAGTAAAGCTTTACATTCAGGAAGTACGTCACGACCAATTTGACGGTTTAAACGACGAACAATTTCATTGGTTTGTTCAATCATTGGAATTTGGTCTTCGCCCACCGGAACGACAGATGCTTTAAACGCTGTAATATCGGCAGCTTGAGCCACTGGATAGCATAAGAAACCTGCAGGAATGTCACGCTCAAATCCACGCATTTGAATCTCAGATTTGATGGTTGGATTACGCTCTAAGCGAGAAACCGTCACAAAGTTCAAATACAACATGGTCAATTCATTCAATGCAGGTAAGCATGATTGAACGCAAATCGTGGTTTTAGTTGGGTCAATTCCTACAGCAAGATAATCGGTTGCGACTTCAATAATATTGCGACGAACTTTTTCGAAGTTATCGGCATTATCAGTTAAGGCTTGAGCATCAGCTAAAAGAAGATGTTGATGATGCGAATCTTGTAAACCTACACGTGATCGTAAAGAACCTACAAAATGACCTAAATGTAATTGTCCAGTCGGACGGTCGCCAGTCAAAATCACTGGACGATTATCTTGAGTACTCATTATCTGTTCCAAAGTGGTAGTCAAAGCTACGGCTGATTTTCAAAGAATGTCCCCATTGTACGGCATTCTATTTTTGATTGTTACTGACACAGCACAATTGACTGAAAAATGGGTGAATATTTTGTTAATTATTAAAAAACTAAATACAATTTTAGTGTTAAATAGAATTAGAATAATAAAAAATGCCTAAAGGATAAAAATAATGGCGAGTAGCTTATTAATCTTACTTGATGATATTGCAACTGTGCTGGATGACGTTGCTGTCATGAGTAAGATGGCAGCCAAAAAAACAGCGGGTGTCCTTGGAGATGATTTAGCACTGAATGCGCAACAAGTCAGTGGTGTCCGTTCGGATCGTGAACTTCCAGTTGTTTGGTCTGTGGCCAAAGGTTCTTTTGTTAATAAATTAATTTTGGTTCCGGCTGCCTTATTGATTAGTGTGGTTGCACCTTGGTTGATTACATCGCTTTTGATGATTGGTGGTTTGTTCTTATGCTATGAGGGTGTGGAAAAAGTCCTGCATAGTTTGCATCATAAAAAAGCCAAAACAGAAGAAGTTGCTCGTGAAGAGATGACCCATATTGAAACGGATTTGGTGACTTTTGAGAAAGAAAAAGTTAAAGGAGCCATCCGTACCGATTTTATTTTATCTGCTGAAATTGTGGTGATTTCATTAGGTACGGTTGCGACTGCGGCATTTGGGACCAAGGTCATGGTGCTTTCAGTGATTGCAATTTTAATGACTGTTGGTGTTTATGGTTTTGTCGCGATGATTGTCAAAATTGATGACTTAGGACTTTATCTCACTCAACAAGCATCACAATTTAAAAAGACCGTTGGACAAGGTTTGTTAGCATTTGCACCTAAGTTGATGAAGACATTGACCATTGTCGGTACGATTGCCATGTTTTTAGTGGGTGGTGGCATCATTACCCATGGTGTGCCTTTGCTACACCATTTTATTGAAGGCTCTGTAGATTATGCAGAACATATTCCTACAGTTGGCAGTATTGTGGGTGCATTAACACCGACTTTAATTAATTTAGTGACAGGTTTTATTGCAGGTTTAATCGTGCTGTGCGTTGTATTTTTAGTTCAAAAAGTATGGCCAAAGTCGCAAAAGGATTAATCTGTAAACACACGGATATCAACTATTTTATATAAGGAAGATCACTATGCGCTGGAAAGGTCGAAGAGTTAGTTCAAACGTAGAAGACCGTCGCGGTGGTGGCGGTGCAAAAGCGGGTGGTATTAGTATTCTCGGTTTAGTTGTGGCATTTGTTGCGTGGAAATTTTTTGGTGTAGATCCGCAGCAAGCTTATCAGGCGACCAAACAAGTGACTTCACAGGGTCAAACGGCTGAAGTCAAAGGTCTGGATAATCCAACACCGGAACAACAAGAAGCGATGGATTTTGTTGGCACTGTTTTGGCCGATACGGAAGATACGTGGAATACAGTCTTTCAAGAACAGTTAAATGCTCAGTATAAAGCGCCTAAATTGGTTATGTTTAATGGTGTGGTCAATTCAGGTTGTGGTACAGCACAAGCGGCAATGGGGCCTTTTTATTGCCCAGCAGATCAGAAGGTCTATATTGATACCGCATTCTTTAAAGATATGCGTACGCAAATGGGCATCACGGGTGAACAAAATCAAACAGAATTGAGTCGCCAAGATCAGGCGGGTGATTTTGCGCAAGCCTATGTGGTTGCCCATGAAGTTGGACATCATATCCAAACGATTTTAGGCATTTCTGAGCAAGTCCAGCAGGCCCGTGCGCAAGCATCTAAAGCTGAGGGTAATCGTTATTCGGTTATGCAAGAACTGCAAGCAGACTGTTTTGCGGGTATTTGGGCGCATCATAATCAACAGCGTACCCAATTTTTAGAGCAGGGTGATGTAGAAGAAGCGATGGACGCTGCACATAAGATTGGTGATGACTATTTACAGAAAAGTGCAACAGGGCAAGTGGTCCCAGATAGCTTCACGCACGGCACTAGTGAACAACGTATGAAATGGTTCCAGACAGGGTTGAAATCAGGCAATATCAATAGCTGTGATACCTTTAATCAAGCCATTTAAAACAAAAAGAGGATGCAAAACATCCTCTTTTTTTCATTGAAAAATAGATTGAAGCTTATTTGTTGAGAAATGATTTGAAGTTTCGAACAATACGATAGCTGACATACAATGCGGCAAATGCAAATAAAGCTACGCCAAAAACAGTATATTTAAGGCCTGAAATATCGTTTTGATAGAACTGTTTTAATTGGGCATCGCTATAGCGTAATTGTTGTTTTTGTCCAGTGCGGCTATTGGTGAAACTCACATTTTGGATATATTGAAATTGTCCGATTTTTAGCAAATCGAGGTGTTGAATTTGTCGGGTGTGTTGCTGATTAAATTCATCTAGACAAATATCTTGTGCATAGTTTTCACAATTCATTTTGGCAAGATAACCATTATTCGCCAGCATGATAAAAATCGCACGATCGGGTGATTCATTATTGGAGACCAAAACCAATTGTTCTTTGGGTGTTGAATCCAGTGAGATCGTTTTTGCCTGACTAAAATAGTGCTCAGCACGTAAAATTTCCTGTGACTTGCTATAGCAAGTGAGGATCAGGGCCGCCGTAATGATGAAGATCACCGCAGCAAAAAAGAGTCGAAAAACAGTTTTAATAGTCTGATGCATAGGAGAAATCATGTAGATGATGAAAATGCATAAAATTTATGCAGGCTTGCTATGTTAAATGATCTTGATAAAAGATGTGAAAAAAACTGAATTGATACACGGAATTTAGATAAAATTCGTTAGAATATTTTATTTTTAAATACCAAATAATTTAGTATTTATTTTTAAAATACCTATATCTCACTCTGTAGGCGACACAGCACCAAAATTGGGAACGAAATGGGAAATTATTTTTTTCTACAGGTTTTTACCGTTATTTTTGCACTTTCGATTGCAACCACGATTTTTAATAAACGTATCTTGGGCTTTCCACAAGCCATAGGTGTTCCCATTGTTTCTGCAATTTTTGTCTTTATTTTGCAATGGGGCGCAAGTTTGCTCAATGGCAATCAATTTGTGACGATTAATTTACACAATATTGAAGAGGCAGTTCGTCATATCGACTTTTATGACTTTTTAATTAATGGCGTGATTTGTTTTATTTTGACCTCATCTGCCTTGAAATTTAAAGTTTCCGATTTACGTTTGCATTGGAAGCCGATCAGTATTTTGGCCAGTATTGCCTTGGTGCTTTGTGCGGTGTTTTTTGGTGTTGCTTTATATGGTTATCAGTTCTTAATTGGTCATCATGTTGATTTATTGGTGTTGTTATTATTAGGTGCTGCTTTAGGTGCGACTGACCCAATTGGGGTTAAAGGTGTATTAAGTTCTGTACGTGCGCCACATCATTTGATGGTGAAATTAGAAGGCGAATCGCTCTTTAATGATGCCATGTGTATTGCCGTGTTTATGACCTTACTCAATGTTTTGCAAGGTGAACATTTTACCGTCATTGGTACGCTTGAAACACTGTTATATGAAATTGTTGTTGCAATCATTATTGGTTGGGCATTTGGTTTAGGGATTTTACGTTTACTCCGCGGTAAACATGAAATGGAGTCCTTGATTTTAACCACAGCATTATTGGCAAGTGGTTCATATCTAGTCGCTTTATTCGCACATGCATCTGCACCAATTGCATGTGTTATTGGTGGTCTGATCGTTGGGAATAAATGGAAAGAAATCCTCCAAGACCGAGAAATCAGGGAAGTGAACCATTTCTGGCATACCGTGGAAGGAATCATCAATTCCTTCTTATTTACCCTGATCGGTCTCGAGTTATTTATCTTAGATTTAAGTCTTAGCTTGATTTTAGGCGGTATGGTGGCGTTTATTATTTTGCATGCATCGCGCTTTGCAGCAAACTATTTATCCTTCGCATTTTTCCCGAGTTTCCGTAAAAAAAGCTATAACGGTAGTCTTGCGATTTTGTCCTGGGGTGGGGTTCGTGGCGGTATTTCATTGGCCCTAATCCTTGCTGTTGCCAATATTCCTGAACTTAGTGAATACAGTAGTATTTTGATTGGATATACATTTATTGCGGTATTAATGTCGGGGCTCGTGTGTGGTCTAGGTTTACCTGCTGTGATGAATGCTTTTTATTACAATCCCAATGAAGAAACCAAAGGCTTTAAAGGTTGGTACCAAAGAATGTGCCATAAAATGAATAAAAAGGGCTTCCAATATATTGTGGGTGAAGATATCCATGGTAATGAAACTATTACGGTTTATAACCCAGAAGCGTTAATAGATACTAAAGCAGATGATGGTGTAGCTGCGGTACATAACCCAGAAAAAGTGCAAGAAGTTCGTCGTTTGGAGAACCCCGAAAACTTCTAGAAAATTTAAAAGAAAGATGCGAAAGCATCTTTTTTTTTGTAAGAAAAATAAAAAACGTGACAAACATCACAAAATATAACTTACTGAGTTTTATGGTGTATTTATAAAAAATTATAAGCATATCATCAATAAATTACTTAATTATTCAAATGATAATACAAAATAGAAATAAAGTGTGATATAAATCACAAAAATATTTATTAGTGTTTAATATGTTGAGTTTTAATAAAATATTATAAAAAACAATTTGTTATGAAGCTAATAGGTTTATTACGGCCGTAATATAAATAAAGAGGTTCTCAAAATGCCGCAAATTTCAGTTATTTCAAAGGAAAGTCATAAAGTATTAGATCAGGTTGATGCTAATACTGTAGGCTTGACGGAAAATTCCGTAGTGGTAATAAAAGTCCCTAAAGAGGATGTTGCGTCAATTACTAAAAATGGTAATGATGCGATTATTACTTTAAAAAATGGGGAAGTAATTACAGTTCAAAACTATTTTAGCGATTCAAATTCAGATAGTAGTCTAGTGTTTGAAGATGACGATGGTACTTTATTTTGGGCAAAATTTACGGATGCAAATGGTGCAATTGCTGATGTAATTCAATATCAACCATTAGAACAGATCGAACCGCTATTGTATAATGATTCTATTACTGGAGTCATTTTACCTTGGATTGCTGCAGCCGGTGGGGCTGGAGTAATTGGTGCTGTAGTAGATAATAATGATTCAAATTCTAATAATAAAGATACGACTGCACCATCAGCACCAACCGATGTAGTGATATCGGAAGACGGTACAACGGTTACAGGTAAGGGTGAACCTGGATCCACAGTTAAAATAAAAGATAAAGATGGCACCGTGATTGGTACTGGTACTGTTGATTCTGCAGGAAATTTTGAAGTTGAATTGAAAGATCCATTAACTAATGGTGAAAAAGTAGATGTTACACTAACAGATAAAGCTGGCAATGAATCTGAACCAACAGAAGCAACTGCGCCAGATACAACAGCACCAGAAGCACCAACCGATGTGGCGGTATCAGAAGACGGTACAACAGTTACAGGTAAAGGTGAGCCCGGCTCCACGGTAGAAATCAAAGACCAAGGCGGTAACGTGATTGGTACAGGAACTGTGGATAGCAATGGTGATTTTAGTGTTGAACTTGAAGAACCGTTAACCAATGGTGAAACCATTGAAGCGACAGTAACGGATCCAGCTGGTAATGAATCTGAACCAACAGAAGCAACTGCGCCAGATACAACAGCACCAGAAGCACCAACAGATGTGGCAGTATCAGAAGACGGTACAACAGTTACAGGTAAAGGTGAGCCTGGCTCCACGGTAGAAATCAAAGACCAAGACGGCAACGTGATTGGTACAGGCCCAGTGGATAGCAATGGTGATTTTAGTGTTGAACTTGAAGAACCGTTAACCAATGGTGAAACCATTGAAGCGACAGTAACGGATCCAGCTGGCAACGAATCTGAACCAACAGAAGCAACTGCGCCAGATACAACAGCGCCAGCAGCACCAACAGATGTAGCGGTATCAGAAGATGGTACAACAGTTACAGGTAAAGGTGAGCCTGGCTCCACGGTAGAAATCAAAGACCAAGACGGCAATGTGATTGGTACAGGAACTGTGGATAGCAATGGTGATTTTAGTGTTGAATTTGAAGAACCATTAACCAATGGTGAAACGATTGAAGCGACAGTAACGGATCCAGCTGGCAACGAATCTGAACCAACAGAAGCAACTGCGCCAGATACAACAGCACCAGAAGCACCAACCGATCTAGCATTCAACGATACAGGTAGTCAAATTAAGGGTAAAGGTGAAGCTGGAACAATTGTAGAAGTAAAAGATGCAGATGGTAATGTGATTGGTACTGGTACTGTAGATTCTACGGGTCATTTTGTTGTTGAACTTGAAGAGCCATTGGTTGATGGAGAAACAGTTTCTGTAACACTGACAGATAGTTCAAATAACACATCGCCATCAAGTAATGTTGTTGCTCCAGATTTAATAGAAGCCGACGCAGATGCTGATGCGGATGCCGATGCGGATGCTGATGCTGATGCCGACGCAGATGCCGACGCGGATGCAGATGCTGATGCCGATGCAGATGCCGATGCTGATGCTGATGCTGATGCTGATGCTGATGCTGATGCTGATGCGGATGCAGATGCAGATGCTGACGCTGATGCGGATGCTGATGCCGATGCTGACGCTGACGCGGATGCAGATGCCGATGCAGATGCCGATGCAGATGCGGATGCCGATGCCGATGCGGATGCGGATGCCGATGCGATGCCGATGCGGATGCAGATGCGGATGCAGATGCGGATGCGGATGCAGATGCCGATGCGGATGCCGATGCAGATGCCGACGCGGATGCCGATGCGGATGCCGATGCAGATGCAGATGCCGATGCGGATGCCGATGCCGATGCGGATGCTGACGCCGATGCCGATGCAGATGCGGATGCCGATGCAGATGCAGATGCAGATGCAGATGCCGATGCGGATGCGGATGCAGATGCAGATGCAGATGCAGATGCCGATGCTGATGCGGATGCGGATGCGGATGCGGATGCTGATGCGGATGCGGATGCGGATGCGGATGCCGATGCTGACGCGGATGCAGATGCCGATGCCGACGCAGATGCGGATGCGGATGCAGATGCCGATGCGGATGCAGATGCCGACGCGGATGCCGACGCTGACGCGGATGCTGATGCCGACGCAGATGCTGATGCCGACGCAGATGCTGATGCCGACGCGGATGCTGATGCGGATGCCGACGCGGATGCTGATGCGGATGCCGACGCTGATGCCGATGCTGATGCCGACGCGGATGCGGATGCCGACGCGGATGCCGATGCCGATGCGGATGCCGACGCGGATGCCGATGCAGATGCGGATGCGGATGCCGATGCTGACGCCGATGCCGATGCCGATGCCGATGCCGATGCAGATGCCGATGCCGATGCCGATGCAGATGCCGATGCCGACGCGGATGCCGACGCGGATGCCGATGCGGATGCTGATGCGGATGCCGATGCGGATGCGGATGCCGATGCAGATGCAGATGCCGATGCTGATGCTGATGCTGATGCTGATGCTGATGCCGATGCCGATGCCGATGCAGATGCCGATGCCGATGCGGATGCCGACGCAGATGCGGATGCCGACGCAGATGCGGATGCCGACGCAGATGCTGATGCTGATGCGGATGCGGATGCGGATGCCGATGCGGATGCCGATGCTGATGCCGACGCGGATGCCGACGCGGATGCGGATGCCGACGCAGATGCTGATGCTGATGCGGATGCGGATGCGGATGCCGATGCGGATGCCGATGCTGATGCCGACGCGGATGCCGACGCGGATGCCGATGCGGATGCCGACGCGGATGCAGATGCCGATGCTGATGCTGATGCCGATGCCGATGCTGACGCGGATGCCGACGCTGATGCCGACGCGGATGCGGATGCCGACGCGGATGCCGACGCTGACGCGGATGCGGATGCGGATGCCGATGCGGATGCCGATGCCGACGCGGATGCCGACGCGGATGCCGACGCGGATGCCGATGCGGATGCCGATGCGGATGCCGATGCAGATGCGGATGCGGATGCGGATGCCGATGCTGACGCCGATGCCGATGCCGATGCCGATGCCGATGCAGATGCCGATGCCGACGCGGATGCCGACGCGGATGCTGATGCGGATGCCGATGCGGATGCGGATGCCGATGCAGATGCCGATGCGGATGCGGATGCTGATGCTGATGCTGACGCGGATGCAGATGCCGATGCCGACGCAGATGCGGATGCGGATGCTGATGCTGATGCCGATGCCGATGCCGATGCCGATGCTGACGCGGATGCCGACGCTGATGCCGACGCGGATGCGGATGCAGATGCCGATGCCGACGCGGATGCCGACGCGGATGCCGATGCAGATGCCGATGCAGATGCCGACGCGGATGCGGATGCCGACGCGGATGCTGATGCGGATGCGGATGCCGATGCGGATGCCGATGCCGACGCGGATGCCGACGCGGATGCCGACGCGGATGCCGATGCGGATGCCGATGCGGATGCCGATGCAGATGCGGATGCGGATGCCGATGCTGACGCCGATGCCGATGCCGATGCCGATGCAGATGCCGATGCCGACGCGGATGCCGACGCGGATGCTGATGCGGATGCGGATGCCGATGCAGATGCCGATGCGGATGCGGATGCTGATGCTGATGCTGATGCTGACGCGGATGCAGATGCCGATGCCGACGCAGATGCGGATGCGGATGCTGATGCTGATGCCGATGCCGATGCCGATGCCGATGCTGACGCGGATGCCGACGCGGATGCCGACGCGGATGCGGATGCAGATGCCGATGCCGACGCGGATGCCGACGCGGATGCCGATGCAGATGCCGATGCAGATGCCGATGCTGATGCCGATGCGGATGCGGATGCTGATGCTGATGCTGATGCTGATGCTGATGCTGATGCTGATGCCGATGCGGATGCCGATGCAGATGCCGATGCCGACGCGGATGCTGATGCTGATGCAGATGCGGATTCAGATACAACACCACCAGATGCACCAACTGCTGAAGTTGATCAAACAACTGGAGCAATTGTTACAGGTAAGGCACAACCTGATTCTGATGTAACGGTATATGCAGCTGATGGTCTGTCTGTACTAGGTAGTGCTAAAGCGGATGCTAATGGTGACTATACAGTGAACCTTACTGAGCCATTGGTAGATGGTGAAACTGTAAAAGTTACTGCGAAAGATGCAGGTGGTGAGTCGGCAGCTATTACAGCTCAAGCTCCTGATTTATATGCACCAGCAGAACCAACAGCAGTTGTAAATCAAACAACAGGTGCTGAAGTTACAGGTCAAACTGAACCGAATGCAATTGTGACTGTTTATGGTGGAAGCCAAGGTACTACACCATTAGGTTCAGCTGTCGCTGATTCAAATGGTAACTATGTTGTTAGTCTTAATCCGGCTTTAGTAAACGGTGAAGAAGTTAAAGTAACGGCTAAAGATCCTGGTGGTGAATCACTAGCGACTAAGGCCAATGCACCTGATATTACGCCACCAGATGCACCAACTGCGGCATTTAACGCAACTGGTTCAGAAGTGTCGGGTACTGCTCAACCAGGTTCAACTGTTAAAGTCAAAGACAGTAGTGGTAATGAAATTGGTACAGCTGTTGCGGATGCTTCAGGTAACTATAAAGTTACATTGAACCCAGCTTTAAATGATGGGCAAAATGTACAAGTGACTGCAAGTGATGCGGGTGGTGAATCAGCAGCAAAAGATCTGACAGCACCAAATATTCCAGTATTTGCAGAAAATAATGTTGATCAAGCTGAAGTAGAGTTTGAATATCCAGTGACGACGAAAGTCCTTGATAATGCAATTAGCTATAGTTGGTTACTTGGTGCCTTTGGTGTTGTTATTGGTCAGGATAGTGGTTCGACTCAATTTGCCATTGCAAATGGCAAAACAGCAGATATTGAGCTACAAATTAAATCTGGATCTTGGGGGGCATTCCTAGATCAAGTGGGGATCACATTATCGAAATATAATGATGTGACCAAACAATGGGACGTGATTGCAAACAATAGCTCTACTGGTTTCCTTGATTTTATTGGTATCTTCGGTGAAGTGGCTAAGGTACAGGTCAAAGATTTACAACCTGGTCAATACAAAGTTGATATGGTGAGTTGGAACGCGGTTGCTTTACCAGGATTTGTAGAAACCGATATCGTGATCAAAGAATATGATCCATCGACACAACCAGTGGCAACAACGCTTAGTCCTGCAACAGGTAATGTATTAACTGATACTGATACAACATACGGTAAAGATAATATTGTTGCAGGCGCGGTGGTGAAATCAGTTGATGGTGTCACTGTAAGTGGTTCAACAACTATTACTGGTGATTATGGTTCATTGGTCATCAAGGCGGACGGTTCATATACCTATACACCGAATAAAGTTCTATCCGTAATTGGTAAAACAGAAGTGTTCACGTACACAGTTGTGGACCCAGTAACAGGTAAAACTGATACAGCAGATTTAATTATCCAAATTGGAACTAAGTCTGGTCTAGATTTGAGTTGGAATGCAGCAGATCCATATCAAAATGCAACAACCAATTTGGTAGCGAATGATGATGTAAATACAGCTCAAATCAATGTTCAACAAGCTTCAACAACTCAAACTGCCGTAACAGGAGCAATGACATCAAGCGTGACTACAAATGGTACGCGCATCGGAGGAACAAGTACTTTAGCTGTTACTAAATTAGCTGCAGATACTGTAGCGAAGTTAGCAATCAAAGTGACATTACCTTCATCTGGTACAGATACTGCTAATGATACGTTTAAGTATCAAGTACAGTATAAAGATGCTTCAGGTAATTGGGTAAATGCAACAGGTAGCAACGCTTCAGGTACGGTAACTGGGCCTACGAGTTATCAAAGCTCAGGTGCAACATTGATTAATACGTCTTATACAGCGCAATCATCTGTAAGCACGGAGTGGAGAGTTCAGTTTACAAGTACAGAGTCTGCTTCAACACCGTGGTTTGGTACAACTAGCACAAATGTAAATACATCTGTGCAAGCAACCGTAACAAACTTGAATGTTAGTGCTACAGGTGGCGTAACGAAAGCTATAGGTAACATTATTACTGATGATACAGGTTTTGGTGTAGATCACTTGGCGAATGAAAATGCGAAGTTGTGGATTAAAAACCCTACGACAGGTGCATATGAAATTGCTAAAGGTGATGTCATCACAGTTTCTGCTGGTAAGTTGGTGTTACAACAAAGCGGTGAGTATGAATTCACTCCAAATGCAACATCAGGAAGTGGTAGTGTAACGTTTGACTATAAGCTTGTTGCTGCAAATGGTGTGGAAGAAACAGCGAAATTAACCATTGATTTTGGCCAAGCATTTGTTTCTACAGGCTCTAATGATCAATTCGCATTGGGTACAGCTGCAGATAAGGTGATCTTTAATGTCCTTGCAAACGATGCACTTGGTGGAAATGGTCAAGATACTTGGACAGATTTCAATAAAGCTGAAAAAGATAGTGTTGATATCTCGAAATTATTAGAGGGACAAACTGTAACTGAAGCAAATATTGCGGATTATGTGTCAGTGACTCAAAAAGGATCGGATGTCGTGATTAGCATTGATCGTGATGGTAAGGGTGCAGCGTATAGTTCTAAAGTAGATTTAATTACTTTAAAAAATACAGATGTGACTTTACAGGATCTTCTAGATAATAATCACTTATTGTACTAATAATCTAAGATAGAAAAAAAGAGAGCCTTCAGGCTCTCTTTTTTATTTTATAAAAGTGAAAATTTAGGCCAAAGTAATAGCGAAAAAAATGTTTTATGCTATATTCAGTTTTAGAAAAAACTTAAAAACACGTGACGAAAACGATGCAATTATCAACTTTCAAAGATGTAGAAAATTTTAAAGAACAACTCACATATTGGCTAAAAGCACAATTACTGAAAAATGATCAGCCAGTGTCTACAATATTTATTTCTTATGGTAGTTTAGACGAACGGTGTAAGGTTTGGCATAGTACAGATGTTGATCATTTTATAGTGATAAAACGTGCCATTAAATTTTTAGACCAGTATTATGAAAAAAATCGCCAACTACCTGCTTTGATGAAATTCGATGTGGTTTCACATACTGAGGAAAAAAGTTGGCAAGATGTTGATGCGGAAGTAAATAATCAAAAACACAACAATCACTATCGAAAAGGGATTAGTTTTGATGAGAATTTTAATGTCGCATTTTTAGAACAAGAAATTTATGGGAAGGCGCTAATTAAAGGGCTTGTCTACAATAAGCCGAATTTCTTTGATGAAATTAATATTAACAATGCAATTAAAGCCAAATATCCAATTCTCAAAAAAACAATAAAGCTTACGGAATTGAATAAAGTTTGGGTCTTTGATACTACTGCAGTATTCTACGAAAATGGTGAGTTTTTAGCATTGCAGTCGACTGGGCCTGAAAATGGTGTGCGTTTTATACAGGACAACAAAAAAGCAGAAATCAAAGATTTAATATTAAAAAATGCTGACTTTTTACATCGAGAAATTTTAGACAGTGGTTGTTTTGTCTATGGTTATTTCCCAGCATATAATCGTGAACTTAGAGGGTACAACACAGTACGTCACTGTACGGCGGTATATGCTTTATTAGAAACATTAGAAGTTGAGTATAATCAAAATTATCTACCTAAAATTAAGAAAGCTATACAATACGCAATCGATACATTTTATAGGGAAGTTAATGACCTAGCATTTATGATTGATGGCGTTGAACCTAATTTTGAAGTCAAATTAGGTTCAAATGCAGCAGCTATATTTATGTTTGCAAAATATCAAGAAATTACCAAAGATGATCAATATCAACCATATGCAGAAAATCTGGCAAAAGGTATACGGCATATGGTGAATAGTGATGGGGAAACGACTCATGTGCTTCATTTCCCAAGTTTGGAGGAAAAAGAAAAATTTAGGATCGTTTACTACGATGGTGAGGCTGCATTAGGTTTATTACGTCTATACCAACTAAATGGTGACGAAACTTTATTAGAATTGGTCAAGTTAATGTTTGAGCATTTCATTCTAAAAGGCTATGAAAAATATCACGATCATTGGTTAAGTTATTGTACGAATGAGTTGACTAAAATTTGCCCGGAAGAAAAATACTTTAAATTTGGTTTAAGCAATTATTTAAAACATATGAAGTTTATTTTGAATCGTAAAACGGCCTATGCAACCTTTTTAGAAATGATGATGTCTGCATATAAAATGATTCAACGTATAAAGGAATTAAACCTAACTGAGTTATATGAGCAGGCACAACTAGAAGAATTAAGTCATTTGATTGAACATCGTGTTGAGTTCCAACGCAGTACGGGCTTTTTTTATCCAGAAGTTGCCATGTATACCGCAAAACCAAGTCAGATTTTAAATGCTTTTTATGTGCGCCATGACCGTTTTAGGACTCGTATAGATGATCAAGAGCACAATTTATCAGGTTTTGTTGCTTATTTAAACTATTTTGAGAAACAAGTGTAGCGTATATTTTTAATTCATTAGGCATACATGATGGATGTACTTCAAAAACTACAGTCCTTAAAGGATTTTTCTGATATTGAAAAGGCATTGCTTCAGATTACTGCACAGACTTATTGTGTTGAAATTTATGATTTGAACGCTGATCAAAGTGAAAATGTGCATCAGAAAAATCCAAATAAATTAATTATGCCGGGTTCAATTTATAAGTTAATCACTTTGTATTTGTTATTTGAGTCAGGTGTGAACCTTAAACATAAAATTGTGATCCAACAAGAAGATGTGACAAAAGGGAGTGGTAATAATTTACAAGTAGGTGATGTAATTAGTATTAAACAACTTGCAAAGAATATGTTTTTTAGTTCAAGTAATTCAAGTGCAGTGGTAATACGTAAACAAATTGAAGATCATTTAAATAAAAGTTATTTTGATTTTTATGCAGAGCGATTTGAAAATTTATCTTTACAACATACACAAGTACGAAATGAGCATGGTTTATTTAATAAAGAACAAGCTACAACTGTTTATGAGTTTTTGCAAATCACAAAATGGGTTTTAAAAAATAGAAAATTATTAAAATTTCTGCAGGAATACTCACAGAAATGTAAGGTAAAAATATTGCGTAATGAAAAAAAAATTACGATATACCAGCATTCGAATGAAAATTCATATTTTTTGAAAACAGGTTCACTCTTTCCGAATGTATTTAATACAGTTCTTATTTTACCTATTCAAAACATTTTTTTAATCGCTTGTCTTGGTTATTCGAAAAGTACTTTAACCCGTACACAAGATATTCAACAAATCATAAAATTACTATAGGACAGAACGATGAGTATATTTGCCGTTTTAAAACCAAACTTAGTTATGACTGATGTCGAAGAAATTTTTATTACTGTTGCACAAAATAGAGGGCATGAAGCCTATGTTTTTGTCGCCAAAAATGTTGATTTCGAACGCAGAAAAATATTTGGCAGAACAATTGAAAATGGACGCATAGTCGAAAAAGAATTTGATTTTCCGGATGTAGTACAAAATAGATTGGCAGTGAAAGCGGAAGATAAGGAAACTTATATTAAGTTGGCTGAAATGATACCATTTTCTACAAATCGTGTAGGTACAAAAAAACAGGTTGAGCAAAGATTAAAACGTGTTCCTGAATTAGAAAAATTCCTCATTGAAGTTGAAGATTGCAAAGATTTAGAAACTATTGAAAAATATTTGGATAAATACCCTAAAATTATTTTAAAACCGTTAGCGAGTAATCAAGGTAAAGGTATTTATAGTATAGAACAGAATAGTGGTAAATATATTCTGAAAAAATTTGATGAAGAACAAAATATAGATCAACAACAATTAAAAGAATTTTTTAATGAACATATTAAAAATAGAAATTATTCAATCAGTCCATTTTTCCGTAGTGAAGCTGTAAATAAGCAAACTACGGTATTTCGTATGCACCTCACTCGAGGTGCGGGTGGCCGCTGGCAAATGATTAAATTTTTCCCTTACGTCAATATTAATCCGAATGTTGACATTACCAATGGTATGCAAGGGGCCTTAATTACAACGCGTGAAAAGCTTTTTTTAGAACAAAATTATCCAACTTGTCACAATGATATACAACAAAGTATAAGAGAGCTTTTTAAAATTTTTCCTACGGCTTTTCAAAAACTATATGCGTGGCGCTTGGATGCATTAGGTTTAGATTTAGGTATTGATCAAGAAGGGAATATTGGAATATTTGAAGTGAATGCTGGTCCAGGTATTGGATTTATGGCTTATCCTGTAGCAAAAGCACAAGTTGAATATTATGAATGGTTGAAAGATGCGGCAAAGCCACCTTTTAATAATTACTTTTTACCTATTCATCTTCGAGATCGAAAGGCCTCATAAGTTAGAGTAATATATATGAAAACAATTCGTTCATTTAATCCACTTTCTACATTAAATCAATGTTATGAAAGTCGATATGGACGAATTTTTTTTTGTGATGAACCGCATGAAGTTGATTGCATTCCTCTGCTTGATAGTCGTGAATTTGGCATACCAGATTATATTCAGAATATTGCCATTCAATTAGATTGTTTTGTCGAAATCATGAAAACTTTAGGCTTTGCACCACCATGGCAAGGCCTTAAAAACATCGGTCAGAAGATCGATGTGCATGTTAGTGCTTTTAATGGAAATGGGTTGGCATTGCAAAAGCCTATTTATTTTCCAAAGGCTGAAATCAAGAATGATCTGGCTTTTTTTATTATTAAAATAAATAATAAGCTTCACGACTTTCCTGGAAATTATTGGACAGTAGTTGCACATGAAGTATTTCATCTTTATCAATTCATTCTGAGTGACTTAAGAGTAAGTTGGTATTTAGAAAGTACTGCTAATTGGGCAGAGAGGTTACTTCGTTTTGATGAAAGTAATCCTAAGTATGCAATACCATTGCCTCAGGATAAAGTAAGCTTAGAGGAAAATATATTCAATGTTCCCTATAATGCAATATGGTACCGCTTAGCTTATTTGACACAGAAAGATAAAGTTAAGATAGGAGTTCCCGAAGAGATCAAAGCAATAAGCTATGTTGATGGTTCTAAGGTTGTAAGGGTAAAGGATTGGGGTAAGCTTAATTTACTACTTCACTTTTTAAACAATTTGTCTCGGCTGCCTGCGCATGATATAGATTCGCTAAGCAAATTAGACCAAAACCGTATTGTGTTTGATTGTTTAAAGTTGACTATTAGGGAAACTACTATTTTATATGATTTAGAATTAGATACGTTTTTAAAAATTTCATTATAATTAATGATGGTAAATACAGGATGTCGGCTGAATTACATCAAATGATCTTATCAACAATTGCTTTAATACCTAAAGGAAAAATTTCCACTTACGGACAAATTGCCAAATTAGCGGGTTTACCGAAGCATGCACGACTGGTTGGCTATGTACTTAAGCATCTAGATGCAACATCAACGATCCCATGGCATCGGGTGGTCAATGCGCAAGGAAAAATCAGCACGCAGCGTTGCAATGAAAAAGGTGAAAATATCCAGCAGTTGAAGCTGGAAGCCGAAAATGTCTTTGTAGTGAATGGATGCATCTCATTGAAACAATATCAATGGATACCTTAAAAAATCCTTGCCTTAAACATAGAATTTTAATTTTATAATTGATGAAGTAGTCAATAAAAAGCCCTCTAGGATTAGAAGGCTTTTTTAAGCTATAAATCTAATGGCTTATTTGCGTACAACCAAAACAGGAATGTCTGAAGCACCTAGTACGCTTTGAGCTACGCTGCCCAAGAAGAATTTTTTAATCCCTGTACGGCCATGTGAACCAATAATAATCAAGTCCGCATGTGTTTCTTCTGCAGCTTTAACCAGTTCTGTATGCACCACTTGACCTTCAAGTAAGCGAGTTTCAACAGTGACACCTTCAGTTGAAAATTTCGCTTTTGCTTCTTCAAGTGTATTTAAAATCGATGCACGAGCACGTTCAATTAAATCATTGGTTTGTGCTGCTGAAATATACTCTGCAGCAATATATGGATCGAGCGTCAGTACTTGAACCACAGTAATTTTACTGCCAAAAGTTTTTGCAAACTCGACAGCTTTAGCCACCGCAGCATAAGAAGTTTCTGAACCGTCCACTGGAACTAAAATATTATTTAAAGCCATCTTATTTCTCCTTATCTGATCAATTGAATTTGGATGGAAAAACCTGAAAAAAAGCGCTACTTACATTGATCATAGTTTCATCATACGCTTTTTTATTTGGGAATAAAACCAAGTAAATTCATAAGGATATTGCGAAATTAGCAATAAAAATATTGCAAAAATATGGACTTGTTTTCACCATGCTTAGCGATAGCAAAAATGCTCAATAATGTAAGCAGCTATGTCTAGATTGTAAGACAATTTGGTGCTGAAAAAATTGAGCCTAGATGAATTCATCCATCAGTGGACAGGGTTTAATCACACTGTTTTTCTTGCTCTGTCAGGGTAATATGCAACGCTTGTCGCTCAAGCAAGCTTAATTTATGCAACGCATCTTCAGGAAAGATCTGTTTTTGCAGGCGTTGAATCTGTCGTGCTGATAAATGCTGATTGGCACAATACATCGCAGCTTCATTGGCGCGAGCAACACTGACTAATTTCTCCTGATCATTGAAGTCGAGTCGAATGATTGGTTGTTGTGCTCGGCTAAGTTGAGCCATACTGCGCTTTTGTTGCATGCTCAATAAGGGCTGTTTATTAATCCAAGTCGCCACATCACGTCGCACACCATAGTAGTCAACAAAAATAGGCGAAACGATTTGGCAGCCCGTTAATGTCATGACGGCTAGGCTGAGGGTCAGACAGGCTTTTTTTATCGAATTGAATTGCATGATAAAACTCTAATTTTTAATCAAAAAATATAGTAATTAGGGCTAAAAATAGCATGATTTGCTTAAATAGTAACATCTTGAACTTTGCTTGTTTAAACTCTGAACAATTGCATACAAAAATGCTTGACGATAATGTGTGAAATCTAGATAATGCCACCACAGTTTACGGCTATGTAGCTCAGTTGGTTAGAGCACCGCACTCATAATGCGGGGGTCACAAGTTCAAGTCTCGTCATAGCCACCATTTTTATAGACCAAGCTCTCAGCTTGGTCTCTTTTTTTGTGCCTAGAAAAAGTCAAATAGATTGAAATAATTACTGCACTAATAAAATGATCTGTTAACGGTGTTTATGTAGAAAAAAGAGAACTTAAATCTTTAACTGCATTATTTGATGACCTAACTTTTGAAATACACATCTCAATTACTTTTTATATTTACTGCTGTGTTTTTTGCGCCTATAAAAAAGCCCTGTTTTAAAACTGGGCTTTTTTGATTTGAATCGAGTAATTAGATACCCGGTTTCCAACCATTCACGATCGGGTAGCGACGTTCACGGCTAAATGCACGTGAGCTGATACGTGGACCGATCGCGCCTTGGCGACGTTTGTATTCGTTTAGATCAACCAAACGGATGACTTTTTTCACAATTTCAGCATCAAAACCTTTAGCAATGATGTCATCTTGGCTCATGTCTTCTTCGATATACGCATACAAGATGGCATCTAATACTTCGTATTCAGGTAATGAGTCTTGGTCTTTCTGATCTGGACGAAGTTCCGCAGAAGGTGGACGAGTAATTACACGTTCAGGGATCACTGGTGTTTCTGAAATGCTGTTACGGTATTTTGCTAGTTCAAATACAATCGTTTTATAAACGTCTTTAAGAACCGCAAAGCCACCGACCATGTCACCGTACAATGTGCAGTAACCAACAGACAATTCAGACTTGTTCCCTGTAGAAAGTACAAGATTACCGAACTTATTCGATAAGGCCATTAACAATGTACCGCGAGAACGCGCTTGTAGGTTTTCTTCAGTTGCATCTGTCGGTGCATCGCCAAAGAATGGGAACAAGGTTTGCATAAAACCATTCACAATTGGATTGATTTCGGCAATTCCAAAAGTCACACCCATATTTTTGGCTTGTTCAGCAGCATCTTCAACACTGATTTGTGCGGTATAGGTATATGGCATCATGACTGCTTGAACTTTATCGGCGCCAATCGCGTCGGCAGCAATCGCTAAAGTTAATGCTGAGTCAATACCTCCTGAAAGGCCTAAAATCACACCTGGGAAGCCTGAACGTTGTACGTAGTCACGTGTTGCGATCACAAGGCTTTGGTAGATTTCAGCCATGGTATTTAATACAGGCGTGATTGCACCTGTTTTAAAGGCTTTTTGTTCAGCATCGTATTCTGCGATATATAGATTTTCAACAAAACTCGGTGCTTGCAATGCAACTTCACCTGAATTGTTCATCACAAAGCTTGTGCCATCAAAGACAAGGTCATCTTGACCGCCGACTTGGTTACAGTAAACCAAATTGATGTTCAATTGTTTGGTCAATGCAGCCATGGTTTCAATGCGATGCTGTGGTTTACCAACTTCATAAGGTGAAGCATTCAACACCAAAGCGGTTTCAACATTTAACTGAGCAAGTTGTTGAACAGTTGGTAATGCCCAAACATCTTCGCAAATCAACACACCAAACTTATGACCTAAATATTCAAAGACAAGGTGTTGATGACCTTCACTGAAATAACGTTTTTCATCAAAAACGCTATAGTTTGGAAGATTTTGTTTATTGTAAATCCCGAGAACTTGACCATTTTTCATGACAGCAGCAGAGTTATAGCGCTGACCATCTTCAGTTTGATTTACAAAACCAAAGACTAAAACGATGTCCTTAATGCTCGCTAATTGTTCAAAAGCTTGTTGTGTACGTTTATTTAAACTTGGACGTAATAATAAATCTTCAGCAGGATAACCAACTGTAGAAAGTTCCGGAAAAACAATAATATCTGCATTCTGTTCTTTTGCAGCATTGGCTTGTTGAAGCATTTTTGCTGCGTTTGATTCTAGGTTACCAATATGCGGAGAGAACTGAGCAAGTGCAATTTTAAAACTATTCATTCCAACTAAATCCTATTCCTATAGGTGAATACACTTAACACACTGATTTGTATTATTGTGATTATTCAGCGAGTGTATTTAGATACGAAAAATACTGCCGAAAGGCGAAAACAAAACACCATCATCGTATGATAATTCACTTGTTTTGATGCAAAGCAAAAAAATAAGGTGAGCCTATTTTATCTGAATTTAAGCGAGATACTAGAGGTATTCATAGCTTTTAAAAGCCTAGCTAAGCTTATGTGCCATAAAGTAAATATTAATGCTGTTTTTTTGTACTTAAAATAGCGTCAATGGTCGAGCAATAGTGTGAAATAGAATGATCAGGCGATATTCAATTTTATCTAAAAATATTCGACTAAGTGTATGGACGCTTTACAGTTCAATTTGATGAACAAGTTCTGGATATAAAATAATATTTTTAATTCGCTTTAAATAGATGTCACGAGCAATGTCGCCTTGTTGCTCAATGTTGTAGTCAAAAAATGCTTTGTGTGCTTTGAGGGTATAGCGGTAGGGATTATATTTTTTAAAACTAAAGAAATACGCCATCTGTAAAACAGCACCCCGACCCAAAACATTGATCTGCTGCTGGTATTGATAAACATGGGCCATCTCATGAATAAACAGGGCGCGATATCCTAAAGACGCTTTGGCATAGTCCGCTTTAAACAGTAAATTTCGTGCATGAATATACCCCTGAGGCGCCATGACCACATGCGCCGATTGCCAAGGCAAGAAAGGGTGATTCATCACTTTCACTTGCTCATATTGAATCAAATCGCCAAATACACTCCGACACATGGATATTTCACCTGCCGTGAGAGATCGATATTTAAAACCTTCAAGTTTTAATAGTCGGATGAGCGTGTAAAAGAAAGGCAACATGATGAAAGGTGTCTAAATCTCTAAAGGGATGTGCAGTTTAACTATAACCTGAAAAAAAGATATCGCGCTGTTGCGCTGTATTTAAAAAGCGATATTTTTGCATCTGCTACAGCGAAAAATCGGTTAGGGCGTTACAATTCAGTTTTCGGTCAAACAGATAGTCAGATGCAAGCACGGATCAATACTTTAATTTCTGAAATCAGCAAAAATATGTATGAACGTGAGCAGATTATTGCTTTGAGTTTGTTGGCTGGTGTTGCGGGCATGAATACCTTTTTATATGGTTTGCCCGGCACAGCAAAAAGTTTGATTTCACGTCGAATCGCCTCTGCTTTTGAAGTCCATGACTACTTTGAATATTTGATGAATCGTTTCAGTACACCGGAAGAAATTTTTGGACCGGTATCGATCAAAGCCTTAAAAGAAGATCAATATATTCGTAAAACAGAACATTATTTACCACGGGCAGATTTTGCTTTTTTAGATGAAATTTGGAAAGCCAGCCCTGCGATTTTAAATACTTTACTGACCTTGGTGAATGAGCGGAGTTTTAAAAATGGTGACATTGTCCAAAAAGTTCCATTGAATGTTTTGGTCAGTGCATCGAATGAAATTCCCGAACCAAATCAAGGTCTAGATGCATTGTATGATCGTTTTATTTTGCGTTTAGAAGTGCCGCCGATTGCTGTTGCAGAAAACTTTCATGCGCTGTTACAGGCCAAGCCGAGTCAAGTCAGTGTTGAAGTCGATGCGACCTTAAAAATAAAAAAAGCGGAGTTGCAAGATTGGCGGGAACAGATTTATCAGGTGGAATTACCCGAATCGATTTTAAATCTGTTTGATCAACTTAAAACTCGACTCAACCATAACTTTGAAGATCACGTGGTCTATGTCTCTGACCGTCGTTGGCAACGTGTGGCTTATTTAGTCAAAACCTGTGCATTTTTAAATGATCGTCCATCGGTGATTTTGAGTGATTTATTAATTTTAAAACATTGCTTATGGAATCAGCCTGAAGACATCGCTTTTGTTTCGCAGCAGATAGATGAAGTCTTGGCTGAAAATAGCTTAAATTACGGGTTGCAGTTCGAACAGCATGTGGCAGAGAAGGATGCACTTGAACAGCGGGTGCTCAATCATTTTTATTATACTGATGATGTGTATGAGAGTTATTTAATTCATGGCACTGACTACTTGCGTGCAGTGACCAATCTAGATCGACACTATAAAGATAAAGTGTTGTATCTCGAACTGGATAAAATGGATACGAAAAAGGACTTCTTTGCCTTAGATGATACTGGTGAAGAAGTGCGTGGCATCGTATGTAATTTTAATGGTTCAAGAGTGTGTACGTTAAAAGGTGGATATTACGGCTTAGAGGAAGTGGTGACGCCGTATATAAAACATACCAAAGGCAGTCCGCGCAGCGCACTTTCAGCACAAAGCCAATATGAGCTATTACAAGAAACTCAACAGCTTAAAGCGCATTTTCAAACAGAATTGGATCTGTTGACGGAACGCTTTAACAGTCAAAAGCATCAGTTTAAATCGGTCTTTGTTACTGAACAGGATATTCAAGATTTAATTCAATCTATTGAGCAGCAATTGGCAAGATATCAATTGCAGTTGCAAGATTGTGAGCGTCTGGAAGAGTTATGTCGCAATTAAAACCGACACGACAACAAACCCAATCGGCACTCGATGAATTAAGTTCGCAGCTTTATGATGAATTAAAACAATCGAGCTTAAAACATTGGTTGGATGATCATAAAGTTGCAAAAAAGCTCGATCAAAAAATTCAGGAATGGGCTTTTCAGGCAAAGTCGAGTTTAGATCAGCAGCATCCCTATGCAGTGGCGCAGCAGCAATTGGAACATTGGCTTGTGTTAAACCATTGGGAGCAGGGCGATTTTGTTCAATTCCACACTGAATATGCCGCCTTCATGCAAACCTTGGGGATTCCAGAATTCACTGAAATGTGGCAACAGAGCCAACAGTCGTTGCAGACCGAGCAGCAGCGTCAATTACAAATAGAGCTATTCAAAGGCAAATGGCAACGTAAATTGACCGAAGCCATTGCGCATTGGGAGTTTGAGCAGCTCAGGTTACAACGCGATGCCTTTTTAGATGAAATCAAAGATTTTCTTGCGACATTGTCGAAAATGGTCAAGCACCATGACAGTGTCGGTTTTGAAACTGGGATTTTTCTGGACTATTCCAAAGGGCAATTAACAGAACACGATGTACAGAACTTTGAGCAATGGGCCAATTATCTCGAGCAAGATCGGGCGCTTAAACGCCTATGTCAAATGATTGGAAGCGCACAGCCGAATATGCCACGTAAGCGGATTGCTGCTCAGTTAGAACAAGAACCACAGCAGCTTATTCACACCCCGATGGCGCAAGAGGAAATTACTGGAATTAAATTGGCACAAGAACTCAGTATGGCTTTACCTAGCGAGTTGGCGCTATTAGCCGATCCAGACTTGCAGGTTTTATTTGATTTGAAATATTTAGAATCTAACCTGATGAGTTTTAATCGACAAGGTCAGCAACAGGGACGGGTGATCGTAGACCCACGCCATACACAGCGTCGAGTCGGACAAAAAGGCCCGATGATTGTCTGCTTAGATACCAGTGGCTCAATGAATGGACAACCTGAACTGATTTCCAAAGCGATTTGTCTATATTTATCCATTCGAGCGCTAAAAGAAAAGCGAGCGATGTATTTGGTGAATTTCTCGACCAATTTAACTGCGCTGAATTTACAGCATAATAGTGCTTTGGATGATGTCATTCACTTTTTAGGGCAGTCATTTCATGGGGGGACGGATATTATCCCTGCGATGAATCATGCCGTGGACATGCTGAAACAACCGAATTTTGTACATGCCGATGTGGTGGTGATTTCCGACTTTATTATGGGTCAACTGACTGAAGAACTCATGCAAGAGATCACACATTTTAAGCAGCAGGGCAATGGATTCTATGCTGTGGCTATCGGTAATTTTAAACTGGATCATTTAGACGACAGCCTGTTTGATCATCAATGGGTCTATCAATCTGCGACTGGCGAAGTGCAAAAAATCTAATAATCGTGCCTCACAAAAAATACGCCATGACCTTTAATGACAAGCTTTTGAGCCATACAGCATCGATGTTTTAAAGATTGTCTGACAAAGAAAATATTTGAGCATTTTTGCAAATCGAGAGGTCGGTTTTGCTAATGGTCTAGTGATCTATCTCACTTAATTTGATCCTCAATCTATGTGTTTTTCCTTCAATCGACATGAAGTCAATGAAGGGGAAACACCCAAATTGAGAGCATAATCATGAGCGCTTTTCAACCGATAAAAAAAACTTTAGCACGCGTATTTGCAGGCCCTGTCTTTGACCCAACAAAACAGTCTGCCGTTGTTCCTATTCGTCATATGAAATTTGATTTCGAACCAGAAAAAATTGATCCAAAATTTTATATGAATGCAGAATTGGCCAGTGCCTATTTTGCATCTTTATCTATTTTCTTAACCCGTGGCGAAGATTTAGTGATTGATACTGCTCGATATCATCGCGACTTTATTCAAGATCCTGTATTAAGACAACGTGTCACGTCGTTGATTGGGCAAGAGGCCATTCATTCACGTATGCATGAAGAAATGAATGAAGCGTATCGCGCAAGAAATCTGCCTGTGCAATTTTTTAGAAAGTTAGAACACTACGTCTTTGCCTATGGTTTTGAACGTATGCCACAGCCAATGAAGTTATCCTTAATGGCAGCAATTGAGCATTTCACCGCAGTGCTTGCGGAATACATGATGAATCATGAAGAAATCTTTTTTAATTCAATAGATGAAAAGCAGCGCGCCATTTGGATGTGGCATATGTTGGAAGAGTCTGAACACAAAGACATTGCCTATGATGTTTATCAAGAATTATCAGGTAATTATGCTTTACGTATTGCTGGCTTTTTCCCTGCATTAATTACCATTTTGGGTTTGATTTCAATTGGTGCATCGATTGTCCCGTTCTACAGAAAGCCATCAAATTTGATTAGCCTAAGCTACTGGAAAGATGTTCCGCGCAGTTTCCAGCTGATTTTTGGTCTAAGAGATGGTGTTTATGGCAGTAGCCTCGGGCATATTTTTGACTATCTACGACCAAGTTTTCACCCGAATGATCATGACACTTCTGCATTTCTTGAATATTACAAAAAGCGTTTGCTGAACCCTGTTGATGGCGTGTTAACACCTTATTTTGTCAAAGAATTTACACCAGCATTAAAACGATAAAAGGACAAAACCATGGGTCTATTTGGAAAAAAGAACAAGCCAAGTGAAAACGCCTATGCGGTGGTCACAGGTGCAGGCAGTGGTATTGGGCGAAGTTTCGCTTTGGAGTTGGCTCGTCGTGGCGGAACAGTGGTCTGTGCCGATATTCATTTAGAGGCAGCACAAGAAACAGTGGATCAAATTCAATCCATGACCTCATCAAATGCTTATGCAGTGCAGTGTGATGTAGGTAAGGCTGAAGAAGTTAAAGCACTGTCAGAGCAAGCTGAGCAGTTGATGGGACATGCTGTGACTTTGGTGATCAACAATGCAGGTGTCGGGCTGGGTGGTAAATTTGATGAGCTGAGTTTAGACGACTGGCAGTGGTGTATGCATGTCAATTTGTGGGGTGTGGTGCATGGCTGCCATTATTTTGTACCCAAGTTGAAACAAAATAAGCAGGGCGGCGCGATTATTAATGTTGCTTCTGCTGCGGCATATACCGCAGCACCCGAAATGACAGCATATAACGTGACGAAGTCGAGTGTGTTGGCATTGTCTGAAACTTTATCGGCAGAGCTCAGATCGGCAAATATCCGTGTGAATGTACTATGTCCAACTTTGGTGCCGACCAATATCATGAAAAATGGACGCTTGCCCAATCGATATTCAGGCTTGGCTGATCAACTGCTGATGAATCATGCATTTACGACGAGCCACGATGTCGTCGATTTGACATTGAATAATTTAGATGCAGGGAAGTTGTATACCATTCCGCAACCTGATGCCAAATTATTTTGGTGGTTAAAGCGTCTATCCCCGCAAACCTATACCCGCTTATTGGGGGTGGGTTATCCCTTATTTAACAACTATATTAAAAAGTCGGGAGCAAAAGCATGAATATGCCGACACAATTACATGACGAAGATGTAAAAGCATTAGATCAAGAGAAAACTCAAACTAAAAAGGCAACAACGCAAACTAATGCACGTCGTCCTGTAACGTCTTCTGCCAAAGCAAAAAAAGCAGCACAAGACCAATCAGAGTCAGAGCCTAGCCTAGAAAAACCAAGCCTAGAAAATCAAGTGCGTGTCTACGATACCATTGTGATTGGTGCGGGGATATCCGGTTTAGCTGCCGCTCATCAAATGAATGAACGGGGTTATACCGATTATGTGGTTTTGGAAAAAGCCAATCGCGTGGGAGGAACATGGCGCGACAACACCTATCCAGGTTGTGGATGTGATGTTCCTTCGGCTTTATATTCGTTTTCATTTGCGCCGAGTCATAAATGGAGTCATTTATTTGCCAAGCAACCTGAGATTCTGAATTATTTAGAAGATGTTGCGGAGCAGCATGGGCTTTATCGCAACATTCAGTTCAACTGTGAATTGATTGCAGCGGAATGGAATGAGGAATTAAAGCAATGGCAATTGGAGACCAGTAAAGGTAAGTATGCGGCGAGAACGGTAATTTTTTCCACTGGGCCGATTACTGAACCTCAAATTCCAAAAATTAAAGGTATTAAAAGCTTTGAAGGTGAAATGTTCCATTCTGCGCGATGGAACCATGCCTATGACTTAAAAGATAAACGTATTGCGGTGATTGGTACGGGGGCATCTGCGATTCAGTTTATTCCTCAGATTCAACCTATTGCCAAAAATGTGGTGGTGTTTCAACGTACCGCACCATGGGTATTGCCAAAAGCAGATTTGCCACTGAATGACCGTGCGAAAGGCATCATTACCCGCTTTCCAACAGTGCAAGAAACTTGGCGCAAAAGTGTGGCCGGTATATTAAATGGTATTAATTTAGGACTACGTAATCCTTCGCTTTTAGAGCCTGTGAATTATTTGGGTCGTCAGTTGTTAAAAACACAAATTCAAGATGCTGAATTACGTGAAAAAGTTACACCAAACTTTTCTATTGGTTGTAAGCGTCTTTTATTTGCCAATAACTATTATCCTGCTTTGCAGCAAGCAAATGTCGAACTTGTACCACATGGTTTAGTCGAAATAGAAGGTAATACTGTTATTGCTGCGAATGGTGAACGTCATGAAGTCGATGTCATTATTTGGGGCACAGGTTTTGAAGTTTCTCATCCGCCGATTGGGCAACGTGTAAAAAATGCCAAAGGGGAGTTATTGTCAGAACTTTGGAAAAACAGTTCTCCTGAAGCGTTTTTGGGTACCAGTATCGCGCAAGTACCTAATGCCTTCTTGGTGCTTGGGCCAAATATTTTGGTTTATGACTCATTTATTGGGATTGCAGAAGCACAGGTTGGGTATATCGTTGATGCTTTAGTAAAAATGAAACAGGAGAAGATACAACGGCTTGAAATTAAGCCAAATGTATTGGCCTATCACAATGCAAAAGTACAGACGCATTTACAGACTACGGTCTTTAATAGTGGCGGTTGTAAGAGTTATTACTTAGATGCCAATGGCCGCAATTTTGCAGCTTGGCCGTGGTCACTGAAACAGTTAAAGCAGCGTCTTAAACAGGTAGACTTGGCAGACTATGAGACGGTTGCTTAGAGAAGGTTGCTTAATAAAAGTTATTTAACTCAATAAGCCAAAATAAAGGATCATCAATATTTAAACCTTTTGTTTACAGCCTAATTTCTACGTGAAATTAGGCTTTTTTTATGACGCTATCTGATGAAACAGTGTGAGATTTTCTAGAAAATGGCGATTTAAAATACATTCAGCAATATACACCATACTTTATAGCTTGTGATGCATCGTTTTATCTAATGATTGAGTTGGAAAATTCAGTCAGATGGGTCTGTTCAATAGCGCAAAATAAATCTAGCTGCATAAAAAAACCGCCCCAAAAGGACGGTTTTTAGATTCGCACAATTCTTTCGAATTAACGACCTTGGATATCGCGTTGAGTTTCGCCAGTGTAAAGCTGACGAGGACGACCGATTTTGTAAGGTGCGCTGTGCATTTCTAACCAGTGGCTGATCCAACCAACAGTACGTGCAAGAGCGAAGATTACGGTAAACATTTCTGTTGGGATACCAATCGCTTTAAGGATGATACCTGAGTAGAAGTCTACGTTAGGGTATAGGTTACGTTTGATGAAGTATTCGTCAGAAAGCGCAATACGTTCAAGTTCCATAGCCAAAGCAAGTTGTGGATCGTTGATACCAAGAGCAGTTAAGACTTCGTCACAAGTTTCTTTCATTACTTTCGCACGTGGATCGAAGTTTTTGTAAACTCGGTGACCGAAGCCCATGAGTTTAACTTCTTTAGTTTTCACTTTTTCCATGAACGGAGCAACGTTTTCTACAGTGCCGATTTCGTCAAGCATCTTAAGAACAGCTTCGTTCGCGCCGCCGTGAGCAGGTCCCCATAGAGCCGCGATACCCGCAGCGATACATGCGTATGGGTTAGCGCCAGTAGAACCAGCAAGACGTACTGTAGAAGTAGACGCGTTTTGTTCGTGGTCAGCATGAAGCGTGAAGATACGGTCCATTGCTTTAGCAAGAATAGGGTCAACTTTGTAATCACGGTCTGCAGGAGTAGCAAACATCATGTACAAGAAGTTTTCTGCGTAGCTTAAGTCGTTACGTGGGTAAACGAATGGTTGGCCTACTGTGTATTTGTAAGTCCAAGCAGCTAAAGTAGGAACTTTAGCGATTAAGCGAATAGCAGTGATTTCGCGGTGGTCAATGTTTTCAACATCGAAACCGTTGTGATAGAACGCAGAAAGCGCACCAACAACACCACACATGATCGCCATAGGGTGAGCGTCACGACGGAAACCATTGAAGAAACGGCCAACTTGATCGTGAACCATAGTGTGGTTACGAACTTTAGCATCGAATTCTTGTTTTTGTTCAGCAGTAGGAAGCTCGCCGTTCAAAAGAAGGTAGCAAGTTTCTAAGTAGTCTGCTTTAGTAGCAAGCTGGTCGATTGGGTAGCCACGGTGTAGAAGAACACCTTTACCGCCGTCAATGAAAGTGATTTTAGATTCACAAGCAGCCGTTGAGACAAAACCAGGATCAAAAGTAAAGTGACCTGCGGCCAACACATCTTTAACGTCAATTACATCTGGGCCTAGAGTGCCACTGTAAATTGGTAAGTCAATTTCTTTGCCATCAAGCTGTAAAACGGCTTTTTTGCCAGTTGCTTCAGACATTCAATAGATCTCCTGTCCTGGTGAATGTTTTATCTGACTCAGTACTAATCTTTTAATGCGAGAATCAGACAGATCAAAAATTTGCTCTAAGATTAGAGGGAACTGAAATTTTGTCAATTATACTTATGGATATAAATTGAGGATCATTCCTTGAAATGAAGCACAATTCATCCGCTTAAAAAATGAGTAAAATCACAGTGCCGACGCAGTATAATAAGTCAATTTGCAGGGGAGGTGCAGATTAAAAAAAGCCTATTGCCTTAATTGTAAGCAATTTTTAATTCTTAAAAACTCTGAAACAAATATGAATTACAAGACCGCTATTTCATTAAATTATTATAATTTTCGTAACTTACACACATCTGTGGCTCTAAATTGCTTTTTTCTTATTCATAATTAAAACGACTTAATCGTACTAAAAAAAAAGTTCGTTTGGTTAAAAAATAGTTAATTAAACGCCTTTAAAAGATCAATAAATGAGCATTTTTGTCATTGGAAAGGTAAAAAATGGCGTTTTATTAAACAGATTTGCTGTTGCTAAGATTTTTATGCACAGACTAAGTACTTATTTCGTTTCATGATCTTTGAGTTTTATTATTTGAGAAAATGATGCACATTTATTTTTATGATTATGGCTTGGCGAATGTGTTGGAAGATTTTAAAATGTAGTGGGAAAAGAAAGATTTAGATTTGTTCATCTTTAGTCTAAAAGTTTAAATCGCCATATACACACAAAAACAATAAGTGAAACTTACATTTAACTTATTAAAACCAATAACATAGTATGATTTTCTTAGATAAATAAGGTATTTTTTTTTAGAAAAGTTATTGTTAATGATTCTTATTTAAGGATATTTTGCAAAATTCCTAATTGTCTTCGTTTGTGTTTTGAAAGTTCACGTTTTATAATTCCCTGTCGTTTATAAGATCAGACAGCTGCAGAGTTTATTATATTGTAATGTCTGACTATGCTAGCTTTCCTACGAATTAATTCCAACAAACTCCGGATGGAGTTTTTACTTACAGGATGCCCGCTGTGAAAAGCAACAGACCTGTCAATTTGTCCATGGGTCAAGTTTTAGACGTAAACTTAAAATCCCCTGTGGCTATTGCATCAATTTTACACCGTCTATCAGGTGTTATCGTATTTTTACTCGTACCGGTCCTTCTTTGGATTTTAGACAAATCTTTATCTTCACCTGAAGGTTTTGCGCAAGTTCAAGCTGTGTTTGATAGCTTTATTGTGCGTTTTGTCGTATGGGTATTTGTAGCCGGCTTAATTTATCACCTTATTGGTGGTATCAAGCATCTATTTGCAGATCTTGGCGTTGCTGAAGAACTTCAAAGTGGTCGTATCGCAGCTACTATTTCATTGATCTTGTCTGCAATCGGTATTGTTGCAGCATTTGTATGGATTGTTCTCTAATGAAAAGTGCTACAGGTTTAACAGGATCAGGTTCTCGCGATTGGTTTATCCAGCGTGTAAGTGCCGTTGTATTGGCTGTTTATACTATTGTTGTACTGGGCTGGATCCTTTGCAATAGCGGATTCACTTTTGAGCAATGGTATGGCTTTATGATGACAACACCAATGAAGATTATGTCTTTATTGTCTGTCTTATCTCTTGTTGCGCATGCTTGGATTGGTATGTGGCAAGTATTCACTGACTATGTGACTACTCGTCAAATGGGTCCTTCAGCAAACGGTCTGCGTTTAGTGCTGACTTCTGCAGTGATTGTTGCAGTATTTGCATACGCGATCTGGGCGATCCAGATTTTTTGGGCAAATTGATAGGAAAATATCATGGGCGCTATAACCCCTAAAGAAGATTACACAAATATTCCACACCTAACTTTCGATGCAGTCATCGTTGGTGGTGGTGGTTCAGGTATGCGTGCTTCTTACCAACTTGCTCAAGCTGGTTTGAAAGTTGCTGTACTGACTAAAGTATTCCCAACTCGTTCACACACTGTTGCGGCGCAGGGTGGTATTGGTGCATCTCTTGGTAACATGCAAGAAGATAACTGGCACTACCACTTCTACGATACAGTTAAAGGTTCTGACTGGTTAGGTGACCAAGACGCAATTGAGTTTATGACTCGTGAAGCGCCTCAAGTTGTATATGAGCTTGAACACCTAGGTATGCCATTTGACCGTAATGCTGACGGTACAATTTACCAACGTCCGTTTGGTGGTCATGCTGCGAACTATGGTGAAAAACCAGTTCCACGTGCATGTGCTGCTGCCGACCGTACAGGTCATGCTCTTCTTCATACGCTTTATCAAAGCAACGTGAAAATGGGTACTCAATTCTTCGTTGAATGGATCGCACTTGATTTGATCCGTAATGAAGAGGGTGATGTGCTTGGTGTGACAGCAATTGACCAAGAAACAGGTAAAATTGCAGTATTCCAAGGTAAAGCAACATTGTTCGCTACTGGTGGTGCTGGTCGTGTTTACCGTGCATCTACTAACGCTTATATCAACACTGGTGACGGTCTTGGTATGGCAGCTCGTGCAGGTATTCCATTACAAGATATGGAATTCTGGCAATTCCACCCAACAGGTGTTGCGGGCGCAGGCGTATTGTTGACAGAAGGTTGTCGTGGTGAAGGTGCGATCCTTCGTAACGATGCTGGTGAGCCGTTCATGGAACGTTATGCTCCGACACTGAAAGACTTGGCACCTCGTGACTTCGTATCACGTTCAATGGACCAAGAAATTAAAGAAGGTCGTGGCTGTGGTCCTAAGAAAGACTACATCTTGCTTGATATGACGCATCTTGGTGCTGAAACAATCATGAAACGTCTTCCATCTGTATTTGAGATTGGTAAGAAATTCGCGAACGTTGACATCACTAAAGAGCCAATTCCTGTAGTACCTACAATCCATTACCAAATGGGTGGTATTCCTACAAATATTCATGGTCAAGTGGTTGTTCCTGTATCTCGTGAAACTGAAGCTTTGGTTGCGAACTACAATAAAGAAACTGGTGTGTACTCACACAATGCGGGTGACCGTGATTTCACTAAACCAGTGAAAGGTTTCTATGCAATTGGTGAATGTTCATGTGTATCTGTACACGGTGCTAACCGTCTAGGTACAAACTCATTACTTGACTTGGTTGTATTTGGTAAAGCTGCTGGTGAACATATTGTTGACTATGTAACTAAACACCACGGTGATGAATATGCACCGCTTCCTACAACTGTTCTTGAAAAAACTTTGAATCGTGTTCGTCATCTTGATGAATCAACTTCTGGTGAAAATGCTCAAGAAGTTGCAGATGCAATCCGTGACATCGTTCAAGATCACGCTGGTGTATTCCGTACATCTGCACTTCTTGAAGAGGGTGTGAAACAGATTCTTGCGCTCGAACCACGTGTACGTAACATTCACTTGAAAGACAAATCTAAAGTATTTAACACAGCGCGTGTTGAAGCTCTAGAAGTTGAAAACCTGTATGAAGTTGCGAAAGCGACACTGATTTCTGCGGCTGCACGTAAAGAATGTCGTGGTGCGCATACAGTGGTAGATTTTGAATTACCACCTGATCATGCTGACTACCCATACGGTCGTCGTGATGATGAGTGGATGAAACACACTTTATGGTTCTCTGTAGATAACCGTCTTGAGTACAAACCAGTACGTTACAAGCCTTTATCTGTAGATGCTATTCCGCCTAAACCACGTACATTCTAATTGGGAGAAGTAAGATGAGTAGAGGTACTCGTACATTTAATATCTACCGCTACGATCCTGATAAGGATGCAGCTCCGTACATGCAAACTTTTAAACTAGAGTTGACTGATAAGCATCGTATGTTGCTTGATGCACTTCTAGCATTAAAAGTTCAAGACGAATCATTAACATTCCGTCGTTCATGTCGTGAAGGTATTTGTGGTTCTGATGGTGTAAACATTAATGGTAAAAATGGTTTGGCGTGTCTTTGGAACCTAAACGACTTACCAGAAGTGATCACAATTCGTCCACTTCCAGGTCTTCCAGTAATTAAAGATTTGGTTGTAGATATGAATCAGTTCTACGATCAGTACAATAAAATCCATCCGTTCCTAATCAATAATCAGCCTGCGCCTCCAAAAGAGCGTTTGCAGTCTCCTGAAGAGCGTGAACATTTAGATGGTTTGTACGAATGTATTCTTTGTGCATGTTGTTCAACTTCATGTCCATCATTCTGGTGGAACCCAGACAAGTTCTTGGGTCCTTCAGCATTGTTGAACGCATATCGCTTCATCATTGACTCTCGTGATACAGCAACTCAAGAGCGTTTGGCTCGTCTTGACGACCCATTCTCATTGTTCCGTTGTAAAGGTATCATGAACTGTGTATCTGTATGTCCTAAGGGTCTTAACCCAACTAAAGCAATCGGTCACATCCGTAATATGCTTTTAGATCTAGGTTAATAGATTTAGCAGTAAAAAGAAGCGCACCATTGGGTGCGCTTTTTTTGTCATATATAAAAGTGATGATAGTGAAAGTTATTCGCTGTCATTGCAGAGTGTTATAAATGGATTTCATAGAAACGTAGTGAATTAAAAGTATAAAGTGATAGATAAATGGTTATTTATTGATGAAACGCTCGTTCAAGTCTGTCAAAAGGATTAGAAGATGTTATTATGTAACGTAGTAAAAAGAGAGAGGATAGGAATGTCAGCTCTCTTTTGTTTTTGTATATGAGATGAGGTAATAATCGAACGTAGACTTTTGTCTTAATTGAAAGATCATTTTATATGTAGCACCATATCATAGATGAAAATACAAACAGTGTATTTCGCTAATTTATGAGAGGTATGTGTCAAAAAAATCAATTGAAAATGCTCGAACGTGTTAGCATTTAGAGTATCACTATATGTAAAAAATGACTTTGAATTAGGTACATTTTTTCTACAATTTAAGCGCTGTAGAAGGTATATAAATGTTAATAAAGTCGTTTTAGAAAAGATAATTGCGAAAAAAATATTTTTTCTAAGATGATTTGCAAAAATTGCCCGATTTATGTCGGGTATTTCTCAATGAGTAATGATGCCGCTGAGGGCGTTATTGTTCATTAATCACATTGGGTAATCCTAATGTAGTGATAACGCCTCAAGGCTTAAGCCTAATGGGGACTAATGTCATATTACCAATTTGACATTACTAATCATGGGTTCGCTTAAAAAGCATCCTGAAATGTTTTGCAATAGGAAATGGGTCCACAAATGCAAGAAGTTGCTGACGCACTGCGTCTTGACACTGAACTTAGCGCTGACAGTGCAGCGTATATTGAAGAACTTTATGAGCAGTATCTAACGGCTCCAGACTCAGTAGAGGCTGATTGGCGTGAATACTTCGATAAATTCCCGAAAGGTGATCAACCACACAGCAATGTACGTGAGCAATTCCTATTATTAGGCCGTAATTCAAGCCGTGTTCAGCCAGTAGTGCAAAGTGCAGTAAGTTCTGAGCATGAACGCCGTCAAATCGGTGTATTACAGTTGATCGCTGCATACCGTAACCGTGGTCATCAAAACGCAAAATTAGATCCACTTGGTCTTGCAAAACGTGAAATCGTGCCTGATCTAGATCTTGCTGCGCACGGTCTAACTCAGTCTGACTTAGATACTGTGTTTAATACAGGTAACCTTGCAATCGGCAAGTCTGAAGCAACACTTGGTGAAATGGTTCAAGCAATGGAAGCAACTTATACTGCTTCGATTGGTGTTGAATACATGCACATTGTTGATACAAAAGAAAAACGTTGGATTCAACAACGCCTTGAAGGTACTCGTGGTCAATTTGGCTACACTGCAGACCAGAAAAAACACATCCTTGAACGTCTAACTGCAGCTGAAGGCCTAGAAAAATATCTTGGTAACAAATTTGTTGGTGCGAAACGTTTCGGTGTTGAGGGTGGTGAATCTTTCATTCCTATGGTGAATGAACTTATTCAACGCGCAGGTTCAGTAGGCTGTAAAGAAGTGGTTATCGGTATGCCTCACCGTGGCCGTTTAAACCTTCTTGTAAACATCATGGGTAAAAACCCAGCTGATCTATTTGGTGAGTTCGAAGGTAAATCTCTGCATAAAAAAGGCTCTGGTGACGTTAAATACCACCAAGGTTTCTCTTCAAACGTCATGACTCCGGGTGGCGAAGTTCACTTGGCATTAGCGTTTAACCCATCACACTTAGAAATCGTTGGACCTGTAGTAGAAGGTTCTGTACGCGCACGTCAAGTACGTCGTAAAGATATCGGTGGTGATGATGTATTACCAATCATCGTTCACGGTGATGCTGCATTTGCAGGTCAAGGTGTAAACCAAGAAACCTTCCAAATGTCACAAACTCGCGGTTATACCGTGGGTGGTACAGTTCATATCGTTGTAAACAACCAAGTTGGTTTCACTACGTCTGACCCACGTGATGCGCGTTCTACAGAATACTGTACTGACATCGCGAAAATGATCCAAGCACCGATCTTCCATGTGAACGGTGATGATCCTGAATCTGTATTATTTGTCTCTCAATTGGCACACGATTTCCGTCATACATTCCGTAAAGACGTTGTAATCGATATGTTCTGCTACCGTCGTCGTGGTCATAACGAAGCCGACGAGCCAGCTGCAACTCAGCCAATGATGTATCAAATCATCAATAAAAAAGCGACTACACGTACGCTTTATGCTGACAAGCTTGTACAAGAAGGTGTTATTGATCGCGCTTCTGCTGATGCAATGGTTGAACAGTATCGTTCTGACCTTGAAGCAGGTAAACACGTTGCAAATGCGTTGGTACTTGAGCCAAATACAAAAATGTTTGTGGACTGGAAACCTTACCTAGGCCACGAATACACAGACAAATGGGATACCACTTTCCCAATCGAACGTCTAAAAGAGCTTGGTGCGAAAATGCGCGAGCTTCCAGAAGGCTTCGTGATGCAACGTCAGGTTGCTAAAGTGATTGATGACCGTCTGAAAATGCAGACTGGTGAAATGCCATTGAACTGGGGTGCTGCTGAAACATTAGCTTACGCGTCTCTTCTAGATGAAGGTTTCCTTGTTCGTTTAACAGGTGAAGACGTTGGTCGTGGTACATTCTCACACCGTCATGCAAAACTTCATAACCAAGTAGATGGTTCAACTTACATTCCATTATGTAACTTGAAAGAAAACCAACCACGTACAGCTATTTATGACTCATTATTGTCAGAAATGGCGGTTCTTGCATTCGAATATGGTTATGCAACGACTCTTCCGAAGAGCCTTGTCATTTGGGAAGCGCAATTTGGTGACTTCGCAAACTGTGCACAGGTTGTAATCGATCAGTTCATCGCGTCTGGCGAAACTAAGTGGGAACGTGTATGCGGTCTGACTATGCTTCTTCCACACGGCTTTGAAGGTCAAGGTCCTGAGCATTCATCAGCTCGTTTAGAGCGTTTCTTACAGCTATGTGCTGAAGAAAACATGCAAGTGATCACACCGACTACACCAGCGCAGATTTACCATGCGATGCGTCGTCAAGCACTTCGTCCAATCCGTAAACCAATGATCGTGACTTCACCGAAGTCTCTTCTTCGTCACAAACTTGCAACGTCTACTTTAGAAGAACTTGCAAATGGTTCATTCCAAACTGTGATCGATGAAATTGACAATATCAACAAGTCAGACGTAACTCGTCTAGTGCTTTGTGGTGGTAAGGTTTACTACGACTTACTTGAAAAACGTCGTGAAAAAGAATTGAACAACACAGCAATCGTTCGTATTGAACAATTGTATCCGTACCCAGAAGCACGTCTTGCTGAAGTTCTGGCACAATATCCAAACGTTAAAGAATTGGTTTGGGCTCAAGAAGAACCGAAGAACCAAGGTGCATGGTTATTCATCGCTCCGCGTCTTTATGACGACGTGATGAAAGCGGGCAAACAAGTTCGTATTAGTTATGCAGGTCGTGAAGCTTCTGCTGCACCGGCTTGTGGTTCACCATATTTGCACGCAAAACAACAAGCTCAGCTCGTAAATGATGCTTTAGCTATCGTAGCTGAATAACAGGAGATTCTTAATAATGGCAACCGAAATTAAAGCACCGGTATTCCCAGAGTCAGTTGCTGACGGTACAGTTGCAACTTGGCACAAACAACCAGGTGAAGCAGTATCACGTGACGAAGTGATTTGTGATATTGAAACAGATAAAGTTGTTTTAGAAGTTGTAGCTCCTGCTGACGGTACGATTTCTGCAATCGTTAAAAACGAAGGCGATACAGTTCTTTCTGCTGAGGTGATTGCGACTTTTGAAGAAGGTGCTGCTTCTGGCGCTGCTCAAACTCAAGCTGTTCAATCAGAAGAGAAAGTAGAACAAGCTGCTGCGCAAACTCAAGCGGGCGCTGCTCCTGTTGTTGAACGTGCTCAACCTGTTGCTGATCAAGCTCCTGCAGTGCGTAAAGCATTGACTGAGTCTGGCATTGCTGCTGCTGACGTTGCTGGCACTGGCCGTGGCGGTCGCATCACTAAAGAAGATGTTGCAAACCATCAAGCTAAACCAACTGCTCCTGCTGCTGCGCCATTAAGCGTTGCTGTTGGTGAACGTATCGAAAAACGTGTTCCTATGACTCGTCTTCGTAAGCGTGTTGCTGAACGTCTACTTGCTGCAACTCAAGAAACTGCAATGTTGACTACGTTCAACGAAGTAAACATGAAACCAATCATGGACATGCGCGCTCAATACAAAGATGCTTTTGAAAAGCGCCATGGGGCACGTCTTGGCTTCATGTCATTCTTCGTTAAAGCAGCAACTGAAGCACTTAAACGCTACCCAGCTGTAAACGCTTCGATTGATGGCAATGACATCGTTTACCACGGTTTCTACGACATCGGTGTTGCTGTATCAAGCGACCGTGGTCTAGTAGTTCCAGTTCTTCGTGATACTGACCGCATGAACTATGCTGAAGTTGAAAATGGTATCCGTGCATACGCTGGTAAAGCGCGTGATGGTAAATTGGGTATTGAAGATATGACTGGCGGTACATTCACTATTACTAATGGTGGTACTTTCGGTTCTTTGCTTTCTACACCTATCTTAAATACGCCACAAACTGCGATTTTGGGTATGCATAAAATCCAAGAACGTCCTATGGCTGTAAATGGTCAAGTTGAAATCTTGCCAATGATGTACTTAGCGCTTTCTTATGACCACCGTCTAATCGATGGTAAAGAAGCAGTAGGCTTCCTTGTAACAATCAAAGAATTGTTAGAAGAACCAGCTAAGCTAATCCTTGATCTTTAATACTTCAGAATAATGCAATGGGCTTAGAGCGATCCTCTAAGCCCATTTTTGGAGATACACATGTCTCAATTTGATTTAGTTGTTATTGGTGGCGGTCCTGGTGGTTATGAAGCTGCTATCCGCGCTGCTCAATTAGGCTTTAAAGTAGCTTGTATTGAAAAACGTATTCATAAAGGTAAACCATCTTTAGGTGGTACTTGCTTAAACGTGGGTTGTATCCCATCTAAAGCATTACTTGATTCATCTCACCGCTATGAAGATACCGTTCATCACTTAGATGACCACGGTATTACGACTGGTGAAGTGAAATTTGATCTTGCAAAACTGCTTGATCGTAAAGACAAAATTGTTAACCAATTGACGATGGGTATTGATGGCCTACTTAAAGGCAATGGTATCGAATGGTTAAAAGGTACAGGTAAATTACTTGCAGGTAAGAAAGTTGAGTTTGTATCTCACGAAGGTGAAACTCAAATTTTAGAACCTAAATATGTAATCCTTGCATCGGGTTCTGTGCCGGTAAATATTCCTGTTGCTCCTGTAGACCAAGACATTATTGTTGACTCTACTGGTGCGCTTGAGTTCCCAGAAGTGCCTAAACGTCTTGGCGTAATCGGTGCGGGTGTAATTGGTCTTGAACTTGGTTCAGTATGGCGTCGTCTAGGTGCTGAAGTTGTTGTATTTGAAGCAATGGATGCATTCTTGCCAATGGCTGATAAGGCTTTGGCAAAAGACTACCAAAAAGTATTGACTAAACAAGGCCTTGATATCCGTGTTGGCGCTAAAGTTGCTGGTACAGAAGTCAATGGTCGTGAAGTTACTGTTAAGTACACTCAAGGCGGCGAAGACAAAACTCAAACTTTCGATAAATTGATCGTTTGTGTGGGCCGTAAAGCATATGCAGAAGGTTTATTGGCTGAAGATTCAGGCATTAAACTCACTGAGCGCGGTCTAGTTGAAGTAAACGATTGGTGTGCAACTTCAGTTGAAGGTGTATACGCAATTGGTGACTTGGTACGTGGTCCAATGCTTGCACATAAAGCAATGGAAGAAGGCGTAATGGCTGTTGAGCGTATCCACGGTCATGCAGCTCAAGTGAACTATGACACTATTATCTCTGTAATTTACACACACCCAGAAGCGGCGTGGGTTGGTTTAACAGAAGAGCAAGCGAAAGAAAAAGGCCACGAAGTTAAAACAGGTCAATTTGGTTTCGCTGCAAATGGTCGTGCAATGGCTGCTGGTGAAAACGCAGGCTTTGTTAAGTTTGTTGCTGATGCGAGGACAGATCGTCTACTCGGTATGCACGTGATTGGACCTGCTGCGTCTGACATCGTACACCAAGGCATGATCGCACTTGAGTTCGTATCAAGTGTTGAAGACCTACAGTTAATGACTTTCGGTCACCCGACATTCTCTGAAGTCGTTCACGAAGCTGCACTTGCAGTCGATGGGCGTGCAATTCACGCGATTCAGCGTAAACGTAAATAAGATGTAAAAAGAGCGGCTTAGGCCGCTCTTTTTTGTTTCAGATGGTTGTTTTAATTTGAATAATCATCTAAAAATAAAGATAAGAAATATTTTAAGATTTAAAAAGGTTAAAGCTGCTTTGACGGATGTCTGGGCTTTAATGGGTCATAACAAAGCGAAAAAAGAGTAAAAGGTTGTTCAATGAATCTACACGAATATCAAGCTAAAGCGTTATTAAAAAAATATGGTATGCCAGTCCAAGAAGGCGTATTTGTAACTACCGCAGAAGAAGCAGTCAAAGCTTTTGAGCAACTGGGTGGTAAGTTTGCGGTACTCAAAGCCCAAGTGCATGCAGGTGGTCGTGGTAAAGCAGGCGGCGTTAAAGTCGTAAAATCTGCACAAGAAGCCACTGATTATGTGAACCAAATGGTCGGCTCACGCTTAGTCACTTATCAAACAGATGCATTAGGTCAACCCGTCAGCGGTATTTTGGTATCTGAAGATGTTTATCCAGTAGAGCGTGAATTGTACCTAGGTGCTGTAGTTGACCGTTCTAGCCGTCGTGTGACCTTTATGGCATCGACTGAAGGCGGTGTTGAAATTGAGAAAGTTGCAGAAGAAACGCCTGAAAAAATTATTAAAGTTGAAGTAGATCCTCTAGTTGGATTGTTACCATTCCAAGCACGTGAAGTGGCGTTTGCTTTAAACCTAAAAGATGGTCAAGTGAATCAATTTGTCAAAATCATGTCTGCGGCTTATCAAGCATTCATTGAAAATGATTTTGCTTTATTTGAAATTAATCCGTTATCCGTACGTGAAAATGGCGAGATTTTATGTGTGGATGCAAAAATTGGTATCGACTCAAATGCTTTATATCGCTTACCAGAAATCGCAGCACTACGCGATAAAACGCAAGAAAATGAGCGTGAGCTGAAAGCATCAGAATTTGATTTGAACTATGTTGCCTTAGAAGGCAATATTGGCTGTATGGTCAATGGTGCTGGCCTAGCGATGGCAACCATGGACATCATTAAACTCTATGGTGGTCAACCTGCAAACTTCCTAGATGTAGGCGGTGGCGCGACCAAAGAACGCGTAATTGAAGCCTTTAAAATCATTTTGGCCGATAGTTCTGTACAAGGTGTATTAATCAACATTTTTGGTGGGATTGTACGTTGTGACATGATTGCTGAAGCAATTATTGCAGCGGTTCAAGAAGTAAATGTGACTGTACCTGTGGTTGTTCGTTTAGAAGGGAACAATGCAGAGTTGGGTGCAAAATTACTTGATGAATCAGGTTTGAAATTGATTTCTGCAAATGGCTTGGCCGATGCTGCAGAAAAAATCGTTGCTGCGGTAAAAGGCTAAGGGAGTAGAGATCATGAGCGTATTAGTTAATAAAGACACCAAAGTATTGGTACAAGGTTTTACCGGTAAAAACGGCACATTCCATTCTGAACAGTCAATTGCTTACGGCACAAAAGTGGTCGGTGGGGTGACTCCGGGTAAAGGCGGCACACAACATTTGAATCTACCCGTATTTAATACCATGAAAGAAGCGGTGCGTGAAACGGGTGCAACGGCAACCTCGATTTATGTACCTGCACCATTTGTCTTAGATTCAATTATTGAGTCTATAGATGCAGGTGTAGAGCTGATCGTTGTAATTACGGAAGGTGTACCGACACTTGATATGCTAAAAGCGAAACGTTACCTAGAAACCTATGGTAACAATGCACGTCTAATTGGTCCGAACTGTCCAGGGATTATTACTCCGGGTGAATGTAAGATCGGTATTATGCCGGGGCATATTCATCAACCGGGTAAAATCGGCATTATCTCGCGTTCAGGGACTCTGACCTATGAAGCTGTAGCGCAAACCACGAAGCTGGGTCTAGGTCAGTCGACGTGTATCGGTATTGGGGGAGATCCAATTCCGGGCATGAACCAAATTGATTGCTTAAAGCTGTTCCAAGACGACCCGCAAACTGAAGCGATCATCATGATTGGTGAGATTGGTGGTACAGCAGAAGAAGAAGCGGCTGAATATATCCAGTCGAATGTAACTAAGCCTGTTGTCGGTTATATCGCGGGTGTGACTGCACCAAAAGGTAAACGTATGGGACATGCAGGCGCGATCATTTCGGGCGGTAAAGGTACAGCAGAAGAGAAATTTGCTGCTTTTGAAAAAGCCGGAATGGCCTATACCCGTAGTCCTGCTGAATTAGGCTCAACTATGTTTGAAGTCTTAAAGTCAAAAGGTCTTGCTTAAGTACGGTAAGTTTCTGTTAATAAAAACCCCTCAAATGAGGGGTTTTTTTATTTTTATTTAATAATAGTGGGTGAATAGTAAAGAAAATTTATAAAATCAGCATATTCTCATTCATTATTAACACTTTAGTATGAATAATTAACCAAATTTAATCGGTCAAAATATGATATAATGTGAAACACATCACATTAATTTAATTTGATGAATAATTACTCTTCTAACGTGAATAATCATGATTTATAAATCTTATTTATCTCGTCTATGTTTCTTGTCGATTTTTTCGAGCCTTCCTACGGTTGTATTTGCAGTTGATAATATTGATCAGCAAAGAGAACAAAGTGTTGCAGATATCCGTGTCGGTAAAGTGGATCAGGGATTTAACCAATTACAAGTTTTATTAGCGCAACATCCTGAAAATCAGAAGCTCATTGCAGATTACACGCTCCTGCGTTATGCAAATGCAACCTTTAGCTCTACAGATGTGGCCTACTTGGCGAAGATTAGTCCAACGACGTTTCCAGATTATGGCAAAGTCAGTGTCATCAAAGCTTTACGCGATCTTAAACAATATGATCAAGCCTTACAGTGGGCACAAAAATTTTATCAGCAGGATCAATCGGAACAGTGGTTGATTTGGCAGGGTGTGTTGCTGGCAGAATCAGGTCAAAAAGATCAAGCAAAACAAAAACTGGTAAATCTAAACTTACAGTTGCTTGGTGCAGATTATCTTTCGCAATTGGCCTATGCCTATCGATTATTGGATATGCCTGCTGAATCCCTCAATGCAGCGAAATATGCGTTAGAAAAACAGCCCAATGCAGATACCCAAGAACAGTTCGTATTGGCTCTATTGCAAAATAGCGATTTTGCCACTGCGCAAAGCTATATTCAGGCCAATGGACTCAACAGTTCTAAGCCAGTGTTGCAACATTTGCTCAAGATGAATGAGTTCTCACAGCGTATCCAACAAGGCATTCAAGCTTCAAAAAATGCGTTTGATATGAAGCGTGGAGCAACGGCATTTGAACCACTAGATCGTGTTCTGGCTGAAATGAGAGCTTATGAAGACAAACTTCCTACAGATGAAGCCAGTAAACGTAAATTTTACTATGAATATATCTATGCCTTAAATGCACGTAATGCTTCAAAGCAGGCACTGGTACAAGTAGATAAAACAGGTCAAACAACTAAAGAAATGCCTGCTTATGTACGACATGCTTTGGCAGACAGTTATTTAAAATTACGTCAACCTGAAAAAGCTGAGCCTTTATATCAGAGTTTATTTGCTGAAAAAAATTATGCGGACTATAACGTCTATGCTGGTTTGTACTATAGCTTGATTGAACAAGAAAAATTTAAACAAGCCAATCAGTTAATCGACACCATGGACAAACAGTTACCGACCTTTGTTTATAGTAATGCAAAAGGTGTTGATAAGGCGCCACACGATGATCGTACTGAATTTATTGCGTTGAAGGGATTGAACTATGCTTATCGCAACGAGCATGAAAAAGCGGAACGTTACTTTAATGACTTAACCGCTAAGGCTCCCGGCAATATCGGGTATCAAAATAATTTGGCATTAATTCAACGTTGGCGTGAAAAACCAGAGCAATCCCAGCACACTTTGGCGCAGCAGAATAGCTTAGAGCCCATTTCACAGGGAACGCAAATTAACCGCATGCAGAATTTCCAAGCCTTGAGTCAAATTCAAGCTTGGCGTGAACTCAATCAATATATGGTCAGTCATGTCGGTGATGATACGGGCGTAAAACAAAGTAAAAAAGAATTAGATGATCGGAATCGTGCGTCAATTCAACATCAGAGTAGCTTTGCAAAAAGTGAGTCGGATGATCCTCGTGTACAAAATCGCCTGAAAGGTTCACGTGAACAGGAAAACTGGACGCGTATCAATAGCCCATGGTTTTACGATAATTATCGACTCTTTGCAGACCATAGCAATCGTTGGTCGAAGTATGAGTCTGGCAAATTAAAAGACCAGCGGATTGGCATGGGTTTAGAGTGGGCTTCGGATCGTAAAGCTGCATCTACATTATTCTCTCAAAGCACCGATGGCGACCGTTTTGGTGTGCAATTAGATTGGTCACATTGGCTGAATGATCATTGGAACTATGCACTGGGTTACGATAGCCAAGCGGATATTCCATTGCAATCTTTGGCACAGGACCACGAAGGGCAGGCTTATCGTTTTGCATTGAACTGGCAACAAAATGAATCACGCAAGGCAGGCGCAAGTTATCAATTGACCGATATTGATGATGGCAATCTACGCCAAGAACTGTCAGGGTATTTTAAACAGCAATTCCAACAATCTCCACATCATATTTCTGCGGCAACACTGCGTGGTTATTACGGAAAAAATGATCCGGTTGATGTGCCTTATTTTAACCCCGAACATAGCTATAGCGCTGAAGTGACATTGGAACATGATTGGATGACATGGCGTGATTATGAACGTCATTTTAATCAGCACTTTGCAGCAACTATCGGTACATTCGGACAAAAAGGCTACTCAAGTCGTCCGATTTATAATTTGTATTATCAACATGATTGGCAACTCTCACGCACGTGGAAACTGAACTACGGCATAGGTTGGGGTTCACATCCGTATGACGGAAAAGATGAAGATCGTAGTTATGCAGTTGTTGGATTTGAGGGGCGCTTCTAATGAAAAATACATTAATACACCGCATGTTGAAGCAAAGCTTAGTTCTAGCTGTAACTTTGCCCATCAGTACGACATATCTGTTTGCTGAAAATAATGTGCTAAAAACTGCAAATTCGGCGATGCCTGAACTTGAAGAAAGTACCGCACATAACCAATTTGTAACGCTGACCTTCCATGATGTTCGAGATGATGTCGCCAAACGTGGTGATCGAGATGTCTATGCGATAAGTACGCAAAATCTTGGGCAATATTTTGCGTGGATTAAACGAGAAGGTTGGCAACCCATTCGTTTAGAAGATGTCATGCAGGCTCGCTTACAAAAGAAAAAGTTACCTGAAAAGGCGCTGTTATTAACCTTTGATGATGGTGCGCTAAGTAGTTATAGCAAAGTCTTTCCATTGTTAAAGCAATATCAATTTCCTGCAGTTTTTGCTATTCCAACCAGTTGGATCAATGGCAATACCAAAGATGCTTATGAAGCTTATGGTGTGGGTAATTTGATGAATTGGGATCAAATGCGGGAAATGCAAAAGTCGGGATATGCCGAATTTGTATCGCATTCGGATGATCTGCATCATGGTATTTTGGCAAACCCACAAAAAAATATGGAACCTGCTGCGATTACACGTCAGTATTTTCCAGCTCAAAATCGTTATGAAACCGATGCTGAGTTTGAGCAGCGTATTGTGCAAGATTTGAAGAAATCTAAACAAGAACTCGATCGTCAATTGGGTATTCATAGTATGGCAATCTTCTGGCCATACGGTGCAGTTACACCGGAAATTGAGGGATATGCACGTAAAGCAGGACTACCCATGTCCTTTAGCTTAGGTAATGTGGTCAGTCAGGCAGATTCAGTGCATACCTATCAGCGTGCCTTGATTATGGATAACCCAACACCAGAGTTTATCCACCAAAATATGGAAGACTTTATCGTTGAAGCTCGTGCGCCTTATAAACAACGTAAAACATTCCTGAATTTTAATTTGGCTGAATTACAAGCACCAACGGCTGAGCAATCAGATCAGAAATTAGGGAGATTATTAGATCAGGTCAATGCGTTAAAAACTAATACATTGCTTTTAAATGCCGCAGTTGATCATGATGGTGACGGTAAAATTGATGCCTTATTTTTCCCAAATTCAAAACTGCCGATGCAACAAGATTTACTGAATCGCACTGTATGGCAAGCCCGTACACGAATTGGTAATCGAGTCTATGCACAGCTCCCAATCAGTTTGGAGTTACAGCAGGGGATTAATTTGGCAGACCTAACGGCAGATCTATTGAAAAACAATAGTTCGCTTGAAGGTTTAATTATTAACACCGGTAACAGCTTGGATTGTGCAATTCATTCAGCACAGTGGTCAATCGCATGTACTGAGCAAGTGCAAAAAATTATTGCGATTAAAGAGCGTAGTAAGGCGCAAGCGCATTTTTATTCCAATATTAGTAATGACAACCAAACCGCGCTCAAGGTGAATTTAACTGGACATCAGTTTTCTGGATTAAAACCTTTGGTGACTCGTGCCTTAACAGCGTCAGACTTTCTGTATTTAAGTATTAACCCGGGTCAGCATCCGCAAAGTTTTAAAGCCTTTATGTCCGCATTGAAGACTTTGAATACAGAGCAAAAGCAACGCTTGATTGTCAGTTTGGATATCAATCCAAATATGTCCGAGAAAGATTGGACGCAGTATCAGCAAAACTATCAGGCTTTGCGCGCAGCGTCGGTTCAAAAAATCGGACTGAATAATTATCAGCTTCAGGATGGCGAACGCGTTCAACATCACCTATATCAAAGCATCAGCTTGAATGGCAGTCCACTGACTTACCGTGATCCGTATATACAAGGAGGTCAGTAATGCAAGAATGGGAACTGAGTTTTAACGATCTGTTTTTTGCCTTTGCTTTCCTATATCCCTTGTTTATGGCGTGGATTTGGATTGCTGGAGGCGTGTGGTTCTACTTAAAGCGTGAATGGAAACAACCTGAACTTCCCGTGCCAACCGTACACGGTTGTAGCATTATTGTGCCTTGCTTTAATGAAGAAGCACAGGTACGTGACACGATTCGATATGCGATGCAGAGCCAATATCCAAATTTTGAAGTGATAGCGGTGAATGATGGAAGTAAAGATCGAACCGCTGAAATTCTAGACCAATTGGTACTCGAATATCCTAAATTGCGTGTGGTGCATTTGGCTGAGAATCAGGGTAAAGCGTATGCATTACGTGCAGGCACGATGGTCAGCCAATTTGAATACTTGATCTGTATAGATGGTGACGCATTGCTGCATCCGCATTCGGCACTTTGGATGATGCATCATCTGACCAGTTTTCCACGCGTGGGCGCTGTAACCGGTAATCCACGTATTGTGAACCGTTCAAGCATCTTGGGTAAAATTCAGGTTGGAGAGTTTTCTTCTATTATTGGCTTAATCAAGCGATCTCAAAGAACCTATGGTCGTATTTTTACAGTATCAGGTGCAATTGCAGGTTTCAGAAAAACGGCACTAGACCGCATTGGTTATTGGCGTGATGACATGATCACAGAAGATATTGATGTGTCATGGCGTTTGCAGTTTGATCATTGGGATTTGCACTATGTACCGCAAGCCCTTTGCTATATCTATATGCCAGAAACATTTAATGGACTTTGGAAACAACGTTTACGTTGGGCTCAAGGCGGCATCGAAGTACTATTTGCCTATTTACCTAAAATATTTAAATGGCGTTTACGTCGGATGTGGCCGATTGCATTCGAATCTATCATTAGCGTGATCTGGGCATATGTCATGTTCAGTATTTTTGTCTTGTATTTTTATGGTCTATTTTTCTCATTACCGGGTGAGTGGGCGATTCAATCACTTTTACCTCAATGGTATGGAGTGATTTTAGGCGTGACCTGTTTATTCCAGTTCCTCGTGAGTTTATGGATCGATCGCGCTTACGACAAAAAACGCTTACTGCGAAATTATTTTTGGGTGATTTGGTATCCCTTATTTTTCTGGATCTTAGCCATGCTGACAACGGTCGTTGCTTTGCCAAAGACTATTTTTAAAACCCAAAAGCGTGCGCGTTGGGTCAGTCCAGACCGTGGATTTAGAGGGGAGGAAAACAATGAACCAAGTTAATTTACAAAATCAGAAGCCGGTTGCAGATTCAGATTTTAAAATTATTCAAGATGAATCATTGCTTGAATTACCTGAATATATTGATAAACCTGAATACGTCAAACGCAAGTCAGCAGGCTATGGTCTGATGGCAGTCGGGTGGATGCTTTGGATGTGGTTGTTTTTACCGCTATTAACCCTTGTGTTTTGGTGGTTTGAAGGCACGGTGGTGTATTCACAGGTTATGGATCAGTCCCAACCGATGACCAGTCTATCGATCATGAAATTGATTTTCTCAATCGGAATCTTTATTTGCTGTCTATTTGTTTGGGCAAGTTATAACTGGATGCGTTTTCATGGGGAAGACCGTAGAAAGGCGCCAGAGAATGCTCAAGATGAAGATTTGGCGAAAAGCTTTCACGTAAAAGCCAGTGATATAGCCACGATGCGAGAATCAAAAAATATCACGTTGCACTATACGGATGATGGTCAATTAGAACACTATAAAATCAACAGCTAATCAGCGTTCTTCATCAGATCTAGAATCCTAGATCTGATGATGTAGGCATTTGTATCAGTCATTAGCTAGGGCAGGTGCAAATGCCTTTTTTATTTGCTGTGCATCTGGATGATTTTGCACGAAATCATCTGGATAATACCCGATATGTTGCACACCATGTTGTTCCAGTAAACGGATGGTGTCAGTCAGTTCCTGATTGGAAATAGGTTTTTGATGATTCCAATCGGTCACTTGAAGTTCAAAAATGGTACGGCTCAAATTGGGATCATATTTTTTGGCACGCTCGATCAAGTTTAAATAAAACTGACGATGGTCATCTGCTTTTTCCATATAGGGCATGGCCATGATGGCGTTGTAATCATAATGTTGATAGGTGCTGGCATTGGACTGGCTAAACCATTTTTCACTGTTCGGGTTCAGCACAGCTTCAGCATACATATTGCGAGCAAAATGTAAGTCGGGTTGCTGCTGTTTTAAAATCTGACTGATGCCTTCAGCAAATTGGTCTAGATAAGCGGTTTTGTAGCGTGAAAATTCAAGCTGCTGCGCATGCTTTGGCTGTCCAATCAATTGTTGATCGAAGCCCCATGTTTTGTAGGTCTGAAGCGCTGCAGTACTATTATCCTCAAAATCATTGAGAGTGATATCATCGTGATAAAGAATGCCATCTACTTTATTTTGCTGAATAAAATCTAGAAAAATTTCTGCTGTGTATTGTTGGTTTTTCGGGTCAAAGGGCGATATCCGAATATAACCTTTCTTTTCACTTTGGCTTTTTACATATTGCAACGGGTATTGTTTCGGGAACTCCCACGCAATTAAAGGCAGCCATGCATATACGGTTTTTACTTGAGTCTGCTGTCGTATTTCGTGCAAAACACGTTGAAATAAATCTGAGCGCATTGGGATATAGCGATTTTTAAAATACACAGCATCAGCCGAACCATTGGCATCAGGGTCTGCAAAAGCTTGTAGAAAAATCGTATTGGCTTCAATGTGACGGATACGTTCGATCAAAGCGCGGATATTTTTTTCTTGTTGAGCCTGATTGGCATCATAAACATAATCTAAGTCGATATGCATGATGCGCATATGCTCTGTAGTGCTTGGCTTTGGTGTTTTGCTGGTCAAGGTTTGATGTAAAGGATTGGCTGATGCATATTGCTTGACCAAATCTTGTATAGGGTGGTGGGTAATACGTACCGTTTCAGCACTGCTACAGCCTGAAAAGACCAAACCGAAGCAGGTCATTAGACCTATTAATTTTTTAAAGGGGCGTAGGGAAGTAACGGCATTTAAGGAAGAAGTCATATTTATACTTGCACTGAGCGTATTATCATTCGTAAATGTTTTCATCGCATATTTTGCTGCACGTTTTAGCAAGTACAGCTAAGCAGAATATGATGAATTTGAAGATTGTAGCAAGATTGCAGGGGAAGGGTTATTCTTAAAAGTGTGATTTGGTTTGCACTTTGTTGTGATCCAGTATTTCGTCATTTTAAAGTCATGATTTGGTACTGAACGAATTTTTTAAGCTCTCGTAAGTCTTCCTTGTCGATGATCTCAATAAAAAAAAACCGCAGGATTAAGCTGCGGTTTTTTTAGCGTGTAAAACGAATTAACCAGCTTTTTTGTTTAAGCTCTGAGTTAAACCATTAATATCGCCACCTTGGATACCAAGTTCACTCATCAAGCTATCAATCAGTGGGGCCTGGCTGCGGTAGCGTAGGGCGCTATTCACCACTTGGTCTGACAAGGCAACATTGCCGCTGCCTTCGTGGTGAGCATCACCTTGGCAAGAACCTGCATGACCACCATTTAGACCATTTACTTGCAAAATCTTAATGTCATCAATGTTTTCCATTGGTTTAACACTTTCGCGAATGATTTCTGGTAAGTATTTCAGCATCGCTAAACGAATTTGCATTTCAACCTGTTCAGATGACAATACGTTGTTTGCTTCGTTCACTGCACGTGTACCTTCAGCATCAACTTGGTATTGTTTTTCCATCGCTTGAGCTAACAGAACTTTTGCGTCAGCTTCACCTTTGGCTTTTAAGCGAACTTTTTCAGCTTCGGCTTCAGCTGCAATACGAATCGCTTCAGCATCATCTGCGGCTGCTTGTTTACCCGCTTCAGCCGCGACAGTAATGGCAATCGCATCTTTCTCCGCTTTTTCTTTCGCAGAGACCAATTCAACAGCTTTTTGACGTTCAGCTTGTTGGATTTGACGAACGGTAATCACTTCTTCTTCGGCTTTTACCGCTTGAGCACGGGCTTGATCGGCATGTGCTTTAGCTTCAGATTCAGCACGAGATTTTTCAGCAATGGCAATTGCACGGTCTTGCTCAGCGAGTTCAATGGTTTTCTTTTGTTCCACTTGGGCTTGCTGAATAATTTGTGACTTTTGAATATTTTGATTTTCAACGTCACGTGCAGCGGTAATACGCTTTAAGTCAACTTCACGTTCAGCAGCAATACGCGCTTCTTCGGCTTCACGTTTTTTAGCAGCTTCTTGTGATGCAATTTCTGCAAGCTGTTCTGCACGACGGATTGAAATTTCACGTTCTTGTTGCAGTTTTGCATATTCTTCTTCACGCAAAATTTGTAGACGTGCTTGTTCTGCTTCTAAGTTCTTGGTCTTAATTGCAAGATCTGCATCTTGTTCAATCGCATTACGTTTACGACGACGGTCTTCAATGGTTTCTGTCAGTTTAGTTAAACCTTCAGCATCGAACGCATTTTGTGGGTTAAAGTATTTAAAGCCTGTTTGGTCTAAGCCAGTTAATGAAACGGTTTCAAGTTCCAAACCGTTTTTATGTAAATCTTCAGACACCACTTGCTGAACTTTTTGTACGAAGTCGACACGTTTTTCATGCAACTCTTCCATCGCCATTTCTGCGGCAACTGCACGTAGAGAGTCAACGAATTTTCCTTCAACCAAATTTTTAAGCTCATTTGGCGACATGGTCTTTTGACCTAACGTTTGTGCTGCGGTAGCAATCGAATCTGCTGTTGGTTTCACACGGACATAGAACTCCGCCATCACATCGACACGCATACGGTCACGTGTAATCAGCGCTTGGTCATCTGCACGGCGTACTTCAAGACGTAGGGTGTTCATATTGACAGGGATAATTTCATGTAGCACCGGAAGCACAATGGCACCGCCACCTAAAATCACTTTTTCACCGCCGAAGCCTGTACGCACAAATGAAATTTCTTTACTTGAGCGACGATAAAGTCGAGCAATAATAAAACCAATAAAAATAAGTGCGGCAAAAATTATCCCGACTGTTACAAGGATACCGCTTGGAATAATGTCTAACATGGACGTTTATCTCTTTTGTTGTAGTTCAAGTTAACCCTCTAAAGTGCTAACAAGTTTGGTTTAAAAATCAGTATTTTGTTGACTCATCATGACTTCGAGATTTGCTGAACATATGACGCGTTAAATGTATTTATATGTTGTTTGAAGAACTGATCGAGCATCAATTCATTCAAAATTTAGAGCATGGTGGCTTGAAAGCCTACATTTGTTTTTTGGGTTAAAACCACTGATTGACCTTGGCTGAAAATTTCATCTTGTTCAGGTTCAACCAAAATATAATGGGTCAATCCGTGTTGATCTTTGACTTTGGCTTGAGCAGGAGACTGGGGTCGTGCATCACCCAAAATGATCGTGGCCGTTCTACCGATCAATTCATCACTATAAATGGCAGTGGTTTCATCTTGGGGTAAAATACGGGCAATGAGCATTGCGCTAAAACGTACGAAGGGCATGCACAGAAAAATACAGGCTGGTGCAATAATCCATGCACTGAACATCATACTGGTCATTTGGTTAACGATGGCTTGAATAGCAAAGCCCAACAAACTATAGACACATAAGAAAATGATGAGCCATACAAACAGTGGAATACGACCCAAATACAACCAATCGAGCACACGTGTCACGATACCTGCATCGGCATCTACACCTAGCTCTGCATTATGACCAACATCCTCAGGTAGGAATTGATCTAAGAAGCCTTGAGAACCACCCCCTAAAATTGTTAACACAATCTCAAAAAGTCCAAACAAGAACATTAAGCAGAGACTGATGCTAAACACGATATTAGACGGGTGAGTAAACAATTCCCACATTATATTTATCTCTATATTTATGCTTATAAAAAATCAAAAAAAAATAATTCTGGCCGAATTTTTTTCAGTAAATAAAATAACATTATCTGTCGAAATTGTGTAAAAAAATTACAGATCAGATTAACAAAAAGTCGGCTTTTATGTGAGCTATTACTAAGTTTTTCTTTAAAAATAGGTGATCAATTAAGTCAGGATTATCTAAATCTAAAGTTAATAGTATTTCTGCTTTACCCATTTAAGATTTAAGTCATTGTGATCAATCAAATTTTCAGTCTAATTGCAGATATATAAGTGGTCGTGCTCAAGGGAGAGAAATGGCCTGTTAAACGGCACAGAAAACAATGTTAGGAAATGTAAATTTATAAGCGTCACGGCAGTGCTGAGGGCTTTGCTGTGACTTTCGATGTCATATGAAGATTTGAACTGGCGTTCAATAGAGCGCTTTTTAGTAAGCTTTAACCCTTTTTATAACAATGAAGTTTGAATGCGTACTTTCATATCTAAAGCCGCTTGAACAATAAATTTTTTCATCCACTTCACTTGTTCGCCCATCGGATTGGTTTTAATTGCAGTGTCTAAAAAGCCCATGCTTTCAAGTTGAAACAGTTGCTTTTCGATCTCTTCTTCTAACTGGGTGCTATTGGCTGCGAGCGGGAAATGGATTAAGTGAAATGCTTTGGGAAAATTATAAAAAGCATAGAGCAGATTAAATGCGCGTTGATCGGCCTTTAAATTGCCAGCGCCAATTTCGTAGCCGCGATCTTGGTTACTGTGAGTCACCCCAATCAAAAATTCGAGTTTATTGTCCAAAAGTCGTAGGCCGAACTGAAGGCCAATTTGGTCAGCACTCAGCTCATGTTGGATAAAGTTATTCAGCGGGCTGCCGTCATCATTTAAGGCTTCTTGGAGCACGAGCATGTGTGAAGAATGCTGATAAATATAGCCAGCAAGACCTGCGGCTTCAATCAGCGACTTTAAGGTTTCAAGCGTACAGTGACTATATGGCATATCAATAACTATTGGAGAGTGATATAGCTACTTTAGGTAGTTTGAGCGAGTTTGAATACCGATTGTTTAGAGGATTTAGCGATTAGTTAATTGATAAAAAATTGCGTAAAATTACGGATCTCGGACTAGAATAATACTGAAATTGATAAGTCTATCGTATTAAATTAATTAAAATTGATAAGCAGTATCAGACAATTTGTATATGACGAATAAGAATATCAATATCACAAAACAAGCAATCGTTATGAAAGCTTAATCACTATAATGTATATATATCTTTAAAAGTGTAATAAGTACACATATTCTAAGCTGGTGTTGTCCATGTCATTAAATGAGGAAAGACTTACTCATCTTAAACAGCTTGAAGCTGAGAGTATTCATATCATCCGTGAAGTTGCTGCTGAGTTCGAAAACCCAGTCATGCTGTATTCAATCGGTAAAGATTCAGCGGTCATGCTGCATCTTGCTTTAAAAGCATTCTATCCTGCCAAACTTCCATTCCCACTACTGCATGTAGACACGGGTTGGAAATTTAAAGACATGATTACTTTCCGTGACAACATGGCAAAAGAGCATGGCTTTGATTTGATCGTGCATCAAAACAAAGAAGGTAAAGACGCAGGCGTGAATCCGTTCGATTACGGTAGCTCAAAATATACTGATATCATGAAAACTCAAGGCTTAAAACAAGCACTTGATAAATATCAGTTTGATGCGGCTTTCGGTGGTGCGCGCCGTGACGAAGAGAAATCTCGTGCCAAAGAGCGCGTTTACTCATTCCGTGATACTAAACACCGTTGGGACCCTAAAAACCAACGTCCTGAACTTTGGAATCTTTACAACGGTAAAGTGAACAAAGGCGAAAGTATTCGTGTGTTCCCATTGTCTAACTGGACTGAGTTGGATATTTGGCAATACATCTACCTCGAAAATATTAAATTGGTTCCTTTGTACTTGGCTGCTGAACGTCCAGTGGTTGAGCGTAACGGTACTCTGATCATGGTTGATGATGAGCGTATGCGTTTGAACGAAGGTGAAGTGCCACAAATGAAATCGGTGCGTTTCCGTACCTTAGGTTGTTACCCACTTACAGGTGCGGTTGAATCAACTGCAACAACTTTGCCGGAAATTATCCAAGAGATGCTTTTAGCCACCACATCTGAACGTCAAGGCCGTATGATCGACCATGATGAAGCAGGTTCGATGGAAAAGAAAAAGCAGGAAGGTTACTTCTAAGAATCTTAAGAAATCTCCCTTGCGCAGCAGTGCTGCTCACCCTCTTTACTAAAGAGGGGGAACTCCCGAGAAAGAACGGAGCAAAGTCTCCCTTTCTTAAAGGGAGATTTAGAGGGATTAAAAAGATTCAGAAACCGATTTCAAAAGAATATGTGGAGCTTTGAGCAATGTCTCATCAATCAGATTTAATTAGCCAAGACATCTTGGCGTATTTAAAACAACACGAAAATAAAGACCTTCTACGTTTCCTGACTTGCGGTAACGTAGATGATGGTAAATCGACTTTAATCGGCCGTTTGCTTTACGATTCAAAATTGATTTATGAAGATCAATTACAAGCTGTGACTCGTGACTCTAAAAAAGTGGGTACTACGGGTGATGCGCCTGACTTGGCTTTACTTGTCGATGGTCTACAAGCAGAGCGTGAACAAGGTATTACCATTGACGTGGCTTACCGTTATTTCTCTACTGAAAAACGTAAGTTCATCATTGCTGACACCCCAGGGCATGAGCAGTACACACGTAACATGGCGACTGGTGCGTCGACTGCCGATTTAGCGATCATCTTGATTGATGCGCGTTATGGCGTTCAAACGCAAACTCGTCGTCACTCATTTATTGCGAGTCTTTTGGGTATTCGTAATATCGTGGTTGCAGTGAACAAAATGGACTTGGTTGAATTCTCTGAAGCGCGCTTTAATGAAATTCAAGCAGAGTACAATGAGTTCGTAAACCAATTGGGCGACCGTAAACCTGCGAACATTATCTTCACGCCTATTTCTGCGTTGAATGGTGATAACGTTGTAAACAAATCGCCAAATACGCCGTGGTACCAAGGTCAGACTTTAATGGAGACTTTGGAAACTGTTGAAATTTCGCATGATACAAGCAAGCACGAATTCCGTTTCCCTGTTCAATATGTCAACCGTCCGAACCTCGATTTCCGTGGCTTCTGCGGTACGATTGCACTTGGTGAAGTAAAAGTTGGCGATACCATTACTGCATTACCATCTGGTAAGTCTTCGACTGTTAAAGAAATCGTGACTTTTGACGGTAACTTAGACCATGCTGTTGCAGGTCAAGCGGTAACTTTAACACTGAACGATGAAATTGATATTTCACGTGGTAACGTGTTGGTAAAAGCGGGCGAACAGCCGTTAATTTCACGTTCTGCACGTGCCTCTGTGGTATGGATGACAGATGCGCCTTTAGTGGTTGGCAAGCTGTATAACGTGAAGTTTGGTACGCAAACTATTCCTGCCAAAGTAGCTAAAATTAACTACCGTACCAATGTAAACACATTGGAAAAAACGGAAGTTGAACAGCTTGAATTGAATGCGATTGCAGATGTAATGATTGAGTTTGATGCGCCAGTGGTATTTGACCGTTATCAAGACAGTCGTTACACAGGTTCATTCATCTTTATTGACCGTTTAAGCAACGTGACCGTTGGTGCGGGTATGGTTGAGTCTGCGGTTGAATGGACTGCACACAACGAGCCTGTAACTGCTGAAGCGCGTGCTGCACGTTTAGGTCAAAAACCTGCTGCGGTAACTGTGACTGCTAAAGCCCTTGAAAATGCGCAAGCGATTGAAAGCTTGTTGATTCAGCAAGGTGTGGTTGCGATTGCGAAAGCGGGTCTTTCTGCTGATCAAGTTGCGCTGGTTCGTGAAACTGGTGTGGTTGTGATTACAGATGCGACCGAAGGCACTGATGTGACTTATGCATTCGATGCTGCTGAAGAAGTTGCTGAGAAAATTGTTGAGTTGGTTCGTCTGTAATAGATTGATCCACTTCAAATAAAAAACCCGCCTGATGGCGGGTTTTTTATTGCTATAGATTAATTGCTGAAAAATAAAACACTTAAATTATGTGTGATGGTTCACATAAATATTTTCTCTGTAAAATGATTATATAGAGGGATTTTTATGAAAAAGTTTTTATTTTTAATAGGGTTATGTTTGGCTTTTACAGTAGAGGCTAAGCAAAATGGGCAAAGTACAGAGGTAATTAAACAGAAAATAATACAGCAGTCTATTGATAGTTATCCGGGAAATTGCCCTTGTCCTTACAATACTGCAAGTAATGGTAGTCGGTGCGGTAAGCGTAGTGCCTACAACCGTGCAGGTGGTTATGCGCCACTTTGTTATCCTGAAGATGTGAGTGATCGGATGGTGAGAGAATATAAAGGTAGAGTATAGCAAAAATAAAAAATATTAATGAGTTACAGATTTTTTGATAACATGCTAAAAAATTGATCACTAATTAATATGAAATATACAGGTAAAAGAATTACTCAGGCGGGAAATGATCTACAGAATCCATTGCTTAAAGAAAACCCGGTACTATTTAGGGCAACGATGGATGTTTTGACATATTGGCGGTATAGCCACGAAAGTTCAATGAATAGTGCGGAAGTTTTATTGAAAGAGGCGACAGTAAAATTTGATAAATCTGCATTCTTGGCAAAAAGGTTGAAGCGTAGTAATTCCATAATCAAAAAATTATCTCGTTTTGATAATATGATGCTTAAAAATATGCAGGACATTGGGGGAGTTCGTGTAGTTGTTTCTAGTTCTAAAAAATTGCAAAAAATATTGAAGCAAATTCAAAGTGATAAGAGATTTTATAACAATGAAAATAAGTTAAGGAAAAAAGATTATTTAAAAAATCCTAAGCCTGACGGTTATAGGGGTGTTCATTTAGTTGGAAAGTTTTTAAATGACGAAAAAGAAAATAGAAATATAGAATTACAACTCAGAACGCAGATGCAACATACTTGGGCAACGACATTAGAAATTGTTGATTTATTTACTAAGCAAAACCTGAAAACTAATCAAGGGCGTATGTCCTGGCAAAGATTTTTTATGTTAGTTTCAAATCAGTTAGCAATTATTGAGTCCTTACCAGGATATGGAATCAAAAATGAAAAAGATTTAATGAGGGAATATATTTTATATGTTTTTAAAGATGAAAAACTATTGCGAGAAGTTGCAGAAATTAAATACATATCAAAAAAACTACAGGTACCACAACTCCTTAATTCTTTTGCTAGATCTATCAATATTATGGACCAATCAGAACGGTTAGAAAATTGTCCAGATGGATATATATTAGTTAGATTAAATACAAATACTAAAAGTATTCAATGTGATTACTTTAAAAAGGAGGAAGCTGAAAAAGCTTCTGAGTATTACACATTATTAGAATCCACAATACAGGAAGGAAGTAATTGGATTGTTGCGTTGGTATCGAGTAATGCTGTGGATGGTATAAAGCAGGCATATCCAAACTATTTTGCGGATTCTAGGAACTTTTTAACATTTTTAGGATTCATTCATTTGATAAAAGCACAGTATGTAGAAAGAGAGCCAGTAGTTTCGTAATATTGAACTTAAAATCTCAAACTGATAAGATATATCTTAATTAATCTTAAGGTGTATCTTTGCTATGCCAAATTCTGACCTGATTGCAGACATCGAAAGTCCTGTCAAAACCCGAAAACGCCTGTTTGAAGCAGGGCACATGAAACTATTGGTGCTGCATCTTATTTCCCAAGCGCCTAAGTTTAGTTACGACATCATTAAAGATGTCGGCGCAATCGTTGGCGGCGGTTACAGCCCAAGCACAGGGACGATTTACCCAACGCTGAACTACCTCGAAGAACAGCAATACATCCATGCAGAACTAAATGCCGAAGACCGTAAACAATACAGCGTCACACAGTCAGGCTTAGTGCATTTAGAGGCAGAAAAAGCCACAGTAGAGAAAATTCTGTGTCGTTTTGATACCCGTAAGCAGATTCATAACAATGAACAATACGTCGACATCAAACGTGCGATGGAAAACTTAAAAGCATCACTGCGCATCAAAATTCAGCACTGTGAACTAACACCTGAACAGGTCTATGCCATTGCAGAAAAAATCGATCAGGCGGCAGTCGAAATCAGCCGTATGGAGGTGACACAATGAAACAGCATCAATATGAAATCACGCTCAAACACATTGCTGATGCACAGGGCAATCCTTCGACTTATACTGAAGCGTTGCAGTTTAATGCCTACAACCATGATGACATGTTTAAGGTGCTGGAGCATTTGATCAAAGCACAATTGTTAGATGATGAAAAAACCAAAGCCTTTGCCGTGGGTCTGAAACTGTTTGGTGAAACTTTGCTGGAAAATAAAGACCATCCTTTATTTAGAGATTTCATGCCGCATTTCGGCCAGTTTATGAAAACACTAAAACAAACCGTAAAAGCCCAGAACGCAGCCCAAGACGAATAATAGGTATTTACAGATGAATCAACTCCCAAAATTTCATCCCAAACACATGACTTGGCTGATGCCCTTAATCTTGTCCGGCATTATGAGCGGTTCAATTTCCTGCTTTAACATGCTGATAAATAAAGGCTTAGTTGAAGGCTTTCTTGGCATTTGGCTGCGCGCATGGAGCATGTCGTGGATGATGGCCTTTCCGCTCATTTTGATCGTGTTGCCATTGGTGCGTAATACGCTAATGAAGTTTGTCCGTCTGCCGAATGAGGCTGCATCCAAATAAAAGGCACATCTATTTAGTCATGTATTGAGTGTGACTGCATAGCATCTTGAATGATGGCTGTTAATTCAGTCAGTGATTTGACACCTGCAATACGTTGAATGACTTGCCCGCGATAAAATACTAAGGTTGAAGGTAATCCATAAACGTTATAGCGCAAGGTTAGTATCGGTGAGGAATCAATATTTACCTTGCCAAATTTGAGCTGTGCATGCTGTGCGGACATTTGACTTGCGCACTGCTCAAATACAGGGAAGTTCTGCACACAGGGCGCGCACCAGTCTGCATAGAAACGAATCACGGCAAAACCATCGAACCATTCATAGTCGCTGGCGTTATCTTCGTTATATTCAACAACCTGAACCATGTGCTGCCTATTATTAATTTGCTAAATAGTCAGCCAATTATACATAAGTCCATTGTTATTCAATCTGTATGCTTTCTATGTTCAAATAGTGCAGATATAGATGAATAGTCAATAATTGAAAAGGAAAAACAATGTCACAGCAAAGCATGCAGCAGGTCATTATTACTGAACCGGGCGGTGTCGATAAACTGGCGTATGAAAGCGTTGCCATCCCAGATGCGAAAGCGGATGAAGTGTTGGTTAAAGTGCATGCCTTTGGTATAAACCGTCCAGACATTTTACAGCGCCAAGGCTTGTACCCAATGCCGAAAGGGGTAACACCAGTACCGGGTCTGGAAGTGGCGGGTGAAGTGGTTGCTGTCGGTGCACAGGTTACTTTATTCCAAGTAGGTGATAAAGTCTGCGGTCTGACCAATGGTGGCGGTTATGCAGAATATTGCGTGGTGCCTGAAAGCCAAACCATTCGTATTCCTGAAGGTGTAAGCTTTATTCAAGCAGCAGCGATTCCTGAAACGTTCTTTACCGTATGGGCGAATGTATTCCAAATGGGTAAAGCCAAAGCAGGTGAAACGGTACTTATTCATGGCGGTACTAGCGGTATTGGTACTACAGCGATTATGTTGTGTAATGCTTTAGGTATGAAAACCTTTGCGACGGTAGGTTCAGATGAAAAAGTCGCTGCGATTTCAAATATCACTCATGCCATTAACTATAAAACTCAAGACTTTGAGCAAGTGATTAATGAAGCGACCGCTGAGCAAGGCGTCGATGTGATTTTAGATATCGTGGGTGCACCGTATTTAGCACAGAACCTCAATCTATTACGTCGTGATGGTCGTTTGGTCTATATCGCCTTCTTAGGTGGTGCAAAAGCCAAAGAAGTGAAGTTGGGGCAAATCATGATGAAGCGTTTGACCATTACAGGCTCAACCATGCGTGCGCGTAATACTGCAGAAAAAGCAGAGATTGCTAAAGGCATTCAGGAAAATGTTGTTCCGTTATGGTCTAAAGGTGAATGCCTGCCAATGATCTACAAGACATTTAAGTTTGATCAAATTCAAGAAGCACATGCAGCCATGGATACAGGTGATCATGTGGGTAAGATTGTGGTCGAAGTAATTTAAATATAAATTTTTGAGAATAAAGTATTTAAGAAATACAGTTCTAAAGTAAGAAGAGAGGGCGTTGTCCCTCTTTTTTTTATTGGTGTGTTAAATTTTAGGCATAAAAAAACCAGCTTATCGCTGGGTTCTTTATTACACCATCTTCAGTAGAAGAAGAATGGTGCCCGAGGCCAGACTCGAACTGGCACGCTTTGTGGGCGGGGGATTTTAAATCCCCTGTGTCTACCGATTTCACCACTCGGGCTTAACAAGATTGGAGGCGGAGGTCGGAATCGAACCGGCGTACACGGAGTTGCAGTCCGCTGCATGACCACTCTGCCACCCCGCCATGTCTTGTTGATGCGTATATTAGCAAGCTCTGAAAAAAAAACAATAGCAGATTCATCTGTATGAGCATAAAAGCAGCATACAAGGTAAAAAATTTAAAATAATCATGTATTATGTGCAAAATTGATTCATATCATCACTTGGAGAAGTGCCGTGGCATTAGTTTTAGATGGTCGTGCATTGGCGAAGAAAATTGAAGCTGACTTGTTGACTCGCGTAGAAGCGCTAAAAGAGAAAACTGGTCGTACCCCAATTCTTGCGACTATTTTGGTAGGTGACGATGGTGCATCTGCAACTTATGTACGTATGAAAGGGAATGCTTGCCGCCGTGTTGGTATGGATTCATTAAAAGTTGAGCTTCCTAAAGAAACCACAACTGAACAATTACTTGCTGAAATTGAAAAATTAAATGCAAACCCAGATGTTCACGGTATTTTGTTACAACACCCAGTACCTGCTCAAATTGATGAGCGTGCATGTTTCGATGCGATCTCTCTTGAAAAAGACGTAGATGGCGTAACTTGCTTAGGTTTTGGTCGTATGGCAATGGGTGAAGCTGCATATGGTTCTGCGACTCCTGCAGGTATCATGACCATTCTAAAAGAAAACAATATTGAAATCGCAGGGAAACACGCGGTTGTTGTGGGTCGTTCTGCAATTTTGGGTAAACCAATGTCTGCGATGCTACTTGAAGCGAATGCAACAGTGACTACGTGCCACTCACGTACTCAAAACTTGGCTGACTTTGTTAAACAAGCTGACATTATTGTAGGTGCGGTAGGTAAAGCTGAATTGATTCAAAAAGATTGGATCAAACCAGGTGCAGTGGTTGTTGATGCTGGCTTTCATCCACGTGATGGCGGCGGTGTAGGTGATATCCAATTGGTGGGTATCGAAGAAATTGCTTCTGCTTATACACCAGTACCGGGTGGTGTAGGTCCTATGACCATTACAACGTTGATTCGTCAAACTGTTGAAGCTGCTGAAAAAGCGTTAGGTTAATCTTTAGACCTCTCTCTTGCGAAGCAGTGCTTCTCATCTCCTAAAAGTATAGGGAACTGATCGTCTCAAATTGATTCTATGTTGCTCCCTCTCCCTGTGGGAGAGGGTTGGGGTGAGGGTGCTTTTTTATAAATAATCCTCTCCCTAACCCTCTCCTTTAAAAGGAGAGGGAACTTCCGATCTTAATTTAGGCTTTTATGACACTAAAATTCTGCATATTCGAAAAATAAAATTCCAATGAGCTGTACTTTCCAATTCCCCAAAGCCCCTGAACATTTACTGAAAGCACTGCATGAAGTCATTCCGCATTGTGAATTACATGCACAACAGTTGCCTGAAACCCCCATTTCTTTATGGTTGATACCGCCTGTATTTCCAACCGATAAATTGGATGATGAAGTCATTCGTCGTATATGGAATGATACGCCGTATTGGATCTTTTGTTGGGCTTCAGGGCTTGCAATGGCGCAGTGGTTGTTGGCAGAGCCGCATCATGTCAAAGATAAAGTGGTGTTGGACTTTGGTGCAGGTTCAGGCGTGGTGGCGATTGCCGCGAAAATGGCAGGGGCGAAACGCGTGATCTGCTGTGACATCGACCAAGTGAGCCTAGATGCCTGCCGTGCCAATGCAGAGTTGAATAATGTCGAACTTGAATATTTGGACGATCTGTATAAAGCCGAACAAGTCGATATTTTATTGGCTGCCGATGTGCTGTATGACCAATGCAACCGTTTCTTTTTGGATGAATTTTTAAAGTTTGCTCCAGAAGTGTGGGTGGCAGACAGTCGTGTGAAAAACTTTAGTCATCCGAAATATGAAAAACTCGATGAACGAAGCGCAACGACATGGCCTGATTTGGATGAATCACCTGAGTTTCGAAATGTGAGTTTTTATAAAACCCTATAAATATTGAACCGATAAAAAAATAAGACGCTTTAAGCGTCTTATTTTTTGTCTTTTAGACTGCAAATTTGATTAAGAACAGGTATAGCGAACCACACGTAAGGTTGCAGGGCGAGCATCGAGTGCATCACGCGCGCCTAAGTTTTCAGAGTTACGTAGATCAGGAGTATTTGATAGACCGAAGTTCGCACGTGTATTACCAATTTGACGGCCGTACTGGGTATTTTCTAGAGCAGGATTTGCAATTTCGTTCACGCTTAAGATTTGTAATTTATAGGTCTTTTGCGTATTTAATACTTTTTGGCAAGCACGTTGTAATTTATTGGCATCCAGTTGTTGGTTTTGGCGACCCGCTAAAGTATATGCAAGTGTTGCGCTATCTGCAGATTTGGACTCTATTTGAAAGCCTGTTTGACCATTAAAAGCACGTGGAGTGCTTTGGCAAGCAGCCATCGACATTGCAACAATACCCAAACTTAAAACTTTGTAAATATTTTTCATCATTCATTCGCCGTGTGTATTTGTATGCTCAGTATGCCATAGTCCGTCTGTCGACTCGATGGGAAAACCAAGAAAGCAAAAGAAGTTTGATTAAATCTTTGATGCAGCCGAAACGATGAGTAGATGGAAATTGATATAAAAAAAGCTCATCAAAATAGGCTTTGATGAGCTTAAGTGGAATAGCAGGGCTGAGCGACTTAATCGTCAGTGATCATGCTATGTTTTTTCGTATCTTTCATGAAGACATACGTGATCAAAGATAAACCAATCATGAACGTAATGTAGTAGAAGAAGTAGTTTTCATGGCCTGCATTTTTGAAGCTCAAAGCCACAAGTTCTGCTGTACCACCAAAGAGTGTATTTGCAATGGCATAAGGTAATGCAACACCTAAGGCACGGATGTGTGCAGGGAACAACTCTGCTTTCACTACAGCATTAATCGCAGTATAACCAGTGACAATCACCATACCACTCATGCAAAGCATAAATGCTGTGGTTGGGCTAGTCGTAGAACCGATACCGTTGAAAATTGGAATGGTGAAGAGTACACCAAGCACACCAAAGGCGATCATAATTGGCTTACGACCAATTTTGTCTGAAAGCGCACCGACAGCAGGTTGTAAAAGCATAAAGATGAAAATTGCAGCAGTGGTAATTTCAGTTGCTGTGGTTTTTTCAAAGCCAGACGTGTTGACCAAATACTTTTGCAAATAAGTGGTAAAGGTGTTGAACGCTAAAGTACCACCGGCAGTTAACATGATCACAGTGAAGGCTTGTTTAGGATATTTGGTAAATAACGCTAAAGCACCTGATTTTGGACCACCATTTTTAGCCTGTTCTTGGGCTTCTTTAGAGGATTGAGTTTCAACTAAACCGCGACGAATCCAAAACACCACAATAGCGAGCACCGCACCGATGAAGAATGGAACACGCCAGCCCCATTCAGTTAAAGCTTGTTCGGAGAAATTGCGTTGTAGGATAATTAAAACGCAAAGAGCCAATAGCTGACCTGAAATCAGTGTGACATATTGGAAACTTGAGAAGAAACCGCGATGGTTTTTACCTGCCATTTCAGTCAAATAGGTCGCACTAGAGCCATATTCACCGCCGACACTTAAGCCTTGGAGTAAACGCGCTAAAAGTAGAATAGCGGGTGCGAGCATCCCTACAGAATCGTAGGTTGGTGCACATGCGATCATCAGTGAGCCGACACACATCAACGATACAGACAGCGTTAAACCTGCTTTACGACCTTTACGGTCAGCATAAATACCCATGACCCATGCGCCGATTGGACGCATTAAGAAACCGAGTGCAAAGACTGCAGCTGCTTGTAAGAGTTTTACAGTATTGTCACCGTCAGGGAAAAATTGCGGTGCAAAGTAAAGGGTAAAGGCAGCGTAGACATACCAGTCGTACCATTCAACGAGGTTGCCGGCAGATCCGCCGAGGATAGATTTGACACGAGTTTTTCTATCCAATTGTTCAGGAACAACTGGCTCAGATGAGTTTGACACATCATTCTCCAAGGAATGAATGCAAAACATATCCATTTAAACTCTTTGGGAAAAGTTTAAATCAATATATTTTGTCGAAATGGGAGATGGAACTATATTTATTTAATTTATACTCCTGTTGTCGCAGAAAATCATGCGACTTTAGTCTATAAAATGCGATATTTTTGACAAGATACATTTTTCACGACTAAATGAAAAAAACAAAGCCTCATAGACTGAAGCTTTGATGGGGAAAACATGCTGTTTTTGATCAGATTGATCAATAACTCATCTTCAAATAACCCTGATCAATGCTCCTGAATTTTGGAATGGTGTTTGGTGTCTTTCATAAAGACGTAGACCAATAACGAAATAAAAATCATGATGGTCACATAGATAAAGAACCATGACTCGTGACCAGCTTCTTTAAAACTCAGCGCGAAGAATTCTGCCGTACCACCAAAGATGGTATTTGCAAGAGCATAAGGCAGTGCAACACCCAATGCGCGAATATGCGCAGGGAACATTTCTGCTTTTACAACCGCATTGATCGAGGTGTATCCCGTAACAATCACTAGACCTGCGAGACAGAGCCAAAATGCAGTCCAATAATCTTGAGTTTGTCCTAATGCACTAAATAGAACATAGGTGAACAGCACCCCTAAGATCCCAAAAGCGATCATTAAAGGCTTACGACCAATTTTATCGGATAGACCACCTGCTAGCGGTTGTAAGCACATAAAAATAAACAGTGCTAAAGTGGTGATTTGCGTGGCCTCAGGTTTACTAAAGCCAGAGGTATTGACCAGATATTTTTGCAAATAGGTGGTGTAGGTATAAAAAGCCAATGTACCCCCAGCTGTTAAAAATAACACCGTGAATGCTTCTTTCGGATAATGCTTAAATAGAGAAAATAAGCCTGATTCAGGCTGGTCCTTTTGCTCTTGTGCATTTTTGAAGGACTGGGTTTCTAGCAGGCCACGTCGAATACGGAAAACCACTACCGCTAAGCACGCACCAATAAAGAACGGAATACGCCAGCCCCAATCATGCAATTGTTCTTCTGTCAGCAACCATTGCAAAATAAGTAGTACGCACAGTGCAGTCAACTGACCTGCAATCAGTGTCACATATTGAAAGCTTGAAAAAAAACCACGACGGTCGCGGTCAGCCATTTCACTGAGGTAGGTAGCACTGGCGCCATATTCACCGCCGACACTTAAACCTTGAATTAGTCGTGCAACCACAAGAATAATCGGCGCCAAAATACCAATTTGGTCATGCGTTGGAGAAATGGCAATCATCAATGAGCCGATACACATGAGTGTGACGGAGAGGGTTAAACCTGACTTTCGACCTTTTTTGTCTGAATAGATCCCCATAATCCATGCACCAATGGGCCGCATGAGGAAGCCACTGCAAAGATGGCCGCAGCTTGGAGAAGCTGTGCAGTCTGGCTGCCTTGAGGGAAAAAAGCATGGGCGAAATAGAGGGTGAATGCCGCATAGACATACCAATCGTACCATTCAACAAGATTACCAGCTGAACCACCGAGAATGGATTTCACTCGGGTCTTTGTATCTAAATTTGATTGAGTAACAATTTCTTCCGTCATTTTAAAATCCATCTTTTTTTATTGTGTAAAAATATCTTATGCGTATCGAAAAGCATGAAATGTAAACTAAAAAAGAGGTTTTGTTGAAAAAGTGTACAAATCAACGGCTTGTCATGAATTTTGCTTTGAATAAGGGTTTGTATATAAAATGATTGATTTCATGCTTGAGCCAGCAACCGTTTAAACGTACATTTAAAATATAACTTCTCATTTAATAAAGGATACAAAAACTCAGTGTAAGGATGTTGTGACTAACATAGGTGTCGTGATCAAAAAATGATGATCAATGAGAAAAATAATAAAGCAAAGAAAACGAAGCATTGTTGAATAAAAAGGTATAGTGGGAGGGAGCGATGAATACACAACAACAATTAATATATGACATGGTGGTCATTGGTGGTGGAATCAATGGTGTTGGTATTGCTTGTGATGCAGCGGGGCGTGGTTTAAGTGTTTTGCTTTGCGAAAAAGACGATCTCGCGAGCCATACTTCATCTGCAAGTAGCAAATTAATTCATGGTGGTCTTCGCTATTTAGAACATAAAGAATTTCGTTTGGTACGTGAAGCACTGGCAGAACGCGAAGTTCTCCTTAAAAAAGCTCCTCATATTATTCGACCGATGCGTTTTATCATGCCACATGAACCGCATTTACGTCCGGCTTGGCTGATTCGTACTGGATTATTCTTTTATGATTATTTGGGTAAGCGAGAACAGCTTGCTGGCTCCAATGGTATTGAATTTGATGTGGAAGTTAGTCCTTTAGCACCCAGATTTACTCGAGGGTTTGAATATTCCGACTGCGCTGTGGATGATGCACGCTTGGTTGTACTTAATGCGATACAAGCACGAGAACATGGTGCACAGATTCTGACTCGAACAGAATGTTTAAATGCATATAGTAAAGGTGGCATTTGGCGAGTGTGTTTAAAAAATGCTAAGGGTTTGCAAAATGTGCAGGCTAAAGTATTGGTGAATGCGGCAGGTCCTTGGGTTGCTGACTTTATAAAACAGGGGTTAAAGCAAGAGTCACCTTATGGTATACGGCTGATACAAGGTAGCCATATCATTGTTCCAAAGCTCTTTGATGGTGATAAAGCTTTTATTATGCAAAATGATGATCATCGCATTGTTTTTGCGATCCCATATTTAGAACAATTTACTCTGATCGGCACGACAGATCGTGAATATCATGCAGACCCAAATCGAGTAAAGATAAGCCAAGAAGAAATCGATTACTTGCTTGATGTGTCAAATGATCACTTTAAAACTCAATTGACGCAAACGGACATCATTTCAACCTATTCAGGTGTGCGTCCGCTGTGTGATGATGAATCAGATAATCCAGCAGCAGTCACGCGAGATTACACTTTGGCACTGACAGATGTAGAAGATGCAGCATTGCTATCAATTTTTGGTGGCAAGCTCACCACCTATCGAAAACTCGCAGAAGCGGCGCTAGATCAACTTAAAACTGTTTTTCATCATCGATCCAAGCCTTGGACTGCTGATACAGCATTACCTGGTGCGGAAAATTTAGAATCAATCGAGCAGTTGATAGCTGAAATCCAACAAAATGTTAAAGGTGTTTCAAGCAGTCTAGCAAGTCGTTGGGCGCATGCTTATGGAACACGTGTCTGGATTTTGCTGAATCATTTAACTTCAATTGATGAGCTTGGGCAAAACTTCGGGTATGGCTTGTATGCTCAAGAAGTAGATTATTTGGTTGAGCATGAGTGGGCGAGAAGCTCTGAAGATATTTTGCAAAGACGCACAAAGTTATATTTGCAATTCAGTGCATCTGAAGTTGATGTTTTGGATGAGTACTTAATGGCAATACGAATAAAACAAAAAGCTCAAGATGTGGCTTAGTTGATATAAAAAAGACCGCGCAAGGCGGTCTTTTAAATCTTTCTTAATCTCTCTTTTCAAGGAGGGAAATTAAAGGCCGATTAAGCAGATTTTTTTACAGCTTCTAAAAGTTCGTCTTGACGTACTTTAAGTGCTTTTGGTAAGCGATCACCAAGTTTATTGAACAATTCAGTGTGGCTTTCAAGTTCTTTGATCCATTGATCTTTATCTTGAGAAGTTACAAGCTCGAATTGCTCTTTAGTGAAGTCTGAACCAGTCCAGTTCAATTGTTCGTATGTTGGAACAAGGCCGATAGGTGTTTCAACAGCGTCTGCACGACCTTCACAACGGTCAATGATCCATTCAAGAACACGCATGTTTTGACCGAAACCAGGCCATACAAAGTTACCTTCAGCATCACGACGGAACCAGTTCACGTTGTAGATACCAGGAAGTTTGTTGCCAGCAGCTTTAGCTTTAGCAGCAACTTGTTCACCAAGTTCTAACCAGTGAGAGAAGTAGTCAGCCATGTTGTAACCCGCAAATGGAAGCATTGCGAATGGGTCACGACGAACGATACCTTGTTGACCAACAGCAGCAGCAGTTGTTTCAGAGCCCATAGTTGCAGCTTTGTAAACACCGTCAACCCAGTCAAATGCTTCTGAAATTAGAGGCACTGTGTCTGCACGACGACCACCGAAGATGAACGCAGAAATTGGAACACCTGCTGGATTTTCCCAGTCAGCATCAATAGAAGGACATTGACCAGCTGAAACAGTGAAACGAGCATTTGGATGAGCTGCTTTTTCTTCGCCGGTGTGTGGTTGACCTTTCCAGTTAGTCAGGTTAGCAGGCGCTTCTTTAGTAAGACCTTCCCACCATACTTCACCTTCGTCAGTTACAGCAACGTTAGTATAGATTACGTCTTTATGAAGAGTCGCCATACAGTTCGGGTTAGTCTTGGTGTTTGTACCAGGTGCTACACCGAAGAAACCAGCTTCAGGGTTGATTGCATATAAACGACCATCTTCACCAGGTTTGATCCAAGCAATATCGTCACCTACAGTTTCAATTTTCCAACCTTCGTAACCCGCTGGTGGAATCAACATCGCGAAGTTTGTTTTACCACAAGCAGAAGGGAATGCAGCTGCGATGTAGTGTTTTTCGCCTTGTGGGTTAGTCACGCCAAGGATGAGCATATGTTCAGCTAACCAGCCTTGTTGACGACCCATAGAAGATGCAATACGTAAAGCTAGGCATTTTTTACCCAACAATGCGTTACCGCCGTAACCAGAACCGTAAGACCAGATTTCACGAGTTTCTGGATAATGAACGATGTATTTTTCAGGGTTGCAAGGCCAAGCAACGTCTTTTTGACCTTCTTCAAGCGGAGCACCAACAGTGTGTACGCAAGGAATGAAGTCACCGTCAGTACCAAGTACGTCATAAACAGCTTTACCCATACGAGCCATTTTAGACATGCTTACAGCAACGTAAGGAGAATCAGTAAGTTCGATACCGATGTGAGCAATATGAGAACCTAAAGGACCCATAGAGAAAGGAACTACGTACAAAGTACGGCCTTTCATTGAACCGTCAAATAAACCATTCAGACGAGCACGCATTTCAGCTGGAGCTTCCCAGTTGTTTGTTGCGCCTGCATCTTCTTGTTTTTCAGAACAGATGTAAGTACGACCTTCAACACGAGCAACGTCAGAAGGATCAGAATTAGCAAGGTAAGAACCAGGATGTTTTTCTTGGTTAAGTTCTTGCATAGTGCCGTTAGCGATCATCAAGTCGATATAACGTTGATATTCTTCTGCGCTACCGTCACACCATTCGATTTTTGCTGGTTTGGTTAATTTGGCAATTTCTTCCACCCAAGCAATGAGCTTAGGGTGACGAACGAATTCTGGTGCGTTCACTTGGGTCATGGTGAGGCCTATCTCAAAAATGTACTAACCGTACAAAGTATAATCTGCATCATGGGATACATCATGCAGATAAAAGATGAAAAAAAAGTGGCTGTATTAAAGCATAAAATCATAAAAAAAATAAGACTAAAGAAGTGGTAGATTTTTTTTGGTAGTTAATGCTATTTATATTAAATATAGATAAAATACAATAACTTAACATATTAAGTGGTGAATTTTCACTTTATTTATTAACGTGATGGATAATATTTTATATAGTTATTTTTAATAAAAACAAAAAGTTGCATGTAATTGATATTTGAGAATTATTATTGATTAAATAAATGGTGGTAATTCGATTTTTACATAAAGGCGCTATTATTTGCTGTTAAATTCGACAAAATACAATACTAAGCGGCCAAGATGTATAAAAAGTGATTAAACAAGCCAAGCCTTTATCTATTATCTATAATAAAAAATCAGGATTTCATGCTGCAAATAAAGATGAAGTCTACGAGGAACTTGTGCGGATATTATCCGATCATAATTTCGAAATACAGTCATTTGAGCTTGGGCAGGAAGCGAGTTTTGATACTTTAATGAGCAAGGTGTTTGCGCGCCATCAAGACCCTGATAATTTTGGTGTTGTCGTTGCAGCAGGTGGTGATGGAACCTTAAATGCTGTTGCACATCAGTTAATGCATACCGATATTCCTATGGGGATCTTACCTTTAGGCACATTTAACTATGTGGCGCGCGTCCTTAATATTCCTCTTGATTTAATTCAAGCGGCACAGGTGATTGCGACAGGCAATAATCGACAGGTGCACGTGGCGCAAATCAATGAACATATCTATTTAAACAATGCCAGTTTGGGCTTGTATCCTTTATTTATACAAAAAAGAGAATTTTATAATCAAAAGTTTGGGCGTTTCCCATTGCATGCTTATACCTCAGGTTTGGATGTGCTGATTCGAGATCGTAAAGAGCTGAAATTGGAAGTAGAAGTGGATCATCATATTTATCCAGTCAAAACGCCCTTGATCTTTTTTGGCAATAATCAATTGCAATTGGCCGATTTAAACTTGCAAATCGCTAAAGATGCAGAGGCAGGTAAAGTTGCAGGTGTGGTTGTCGCAAAAAGTGATAAGAAAACGTTATTTAAAATTTTATGGCAATTGATCCGTGGCAATATCGACAATGCACCAGATGTGTATAGTTTTGCCGCTGATGAAGTCACAATACATACCCAACGAAAAAAAATGACCGTTGCTGTGGATGGTGAGATTGTAGAAATGAAACCGCCGCTTAAAATTCGAGTGCAAAAACAAGCCTTAAAGATACGGGTGCCACATGATACTGCATCTGTCTGATCTGCATTTCGGCACTGAAAAGCCAGAGTGTATGCGCGCTATTCAGCAATTTTGTCGTGAACAGCGTATCGAGGCCGTGGTTGCCAGTGGAGACTTGACCCAACGTGCGCGTTATCGTCAGTTTTATGCATGTAAGCAATTTTTAGAAAGCTTAAATTTGCCATATATCGTTGTGCCGGGGAATCATGATATTCCGCTATATCATTTATGGAACCGTGTTTTTAGCCCTTTTGCACGTTATCAACTTTTTTTTGGTGCCATGGAAAATGTACTGGAAACCGAGCATTTTTATTTAATTGGGATCAATAGTATTCGTCGTCGTTACCATACGCGAGGGCATGTATCGCTCGAGCAAATACATTATGTTGATGATTTACTTAAACATGCGCCGCCCAATAAAGTGAAATTAATCATAGCGCATCAACCTTTTTATACGCCGCCCAATGACCCGCATGGTGTGAAAGATTGTCCTGTTCAAGGGCGTTTGGCACTCGAACAGTGGAGTCAACACGGTTTAAATGGTTTATTGCATGGACATTTACATGTTCCAGCCAGCTATGACCTCAATCAGATTTATGCTTTAGGTGCTGCGCATCCAGTTTGGGATATTCATGCTGGAACTGCAACGTCATATCGCCTACACGATAACCTTGCCAACAGTTTTAATGTCATTGATGAGCAGATGAATGTGCAGCATTATTTTTATCATTCAAAGTTGAAAATATTCGAAGAAAATCTTAGTACTCATATTTTGGATGAGCTTTAATCCTTTAAATTTAAATTTTGAAGAAAAAAAATACAAAAAAATGAAAAAAATTAAATTTTGCCCTTGAAGGGTTTTTTTCCATCCCCACAAAAGTGTCATCTAAATTATTTTTTGTCGATGGCTTACGGAAATCAAAATGTCATCGTCTTTTATCTAGTAAATAGACTTAGTCTGGAGTTAACTATGAGCAATATTCGTCCTTTGCATGACAACGTTGTGATTCGCCGTGTTGAAAAGGAAACTAAAACTGCTGGTGGTCTTATTTTAAGTACTTCAGCAGCTGAACAACCTGCTCAAGGCGAAGTAATCGCTGTAGGTAATGGCAAAGTAACTGACAATGGCGTACGTGCATTAGACGTTAAAGTTGGTGACAACGTATTGTTTGGCACTTATGCCGGTACAAAAGTAAAAGTAGCAGGCGAAGAGCTTCTTATTATGAAAGAGTCTGACATCTTAGCGGTACTTGAAGCTTAAGTTTCGTACACGCATTTAGACCCTTTTACTCATCATAAATTGTTAAAAATTTTAAAAAGATTCGGAGTTAGACATGTCAGCTAAAGACGTAAAATTTGGTGATTCAGCGCGTTCAAAAATGATCGCGGGTGTAAATGTACTTGCAGATGCTGTAAAAGTGACTTTAGGTCCTAAAGGCCGTAACGTTGTCATCGACCGTTCTTTCGGTGCGCCGCACATCACTAAAGATGGTGTTTCTGTTGCTAAAGAAATCACGTTAAAAGACAAGTTTGAAAACATGGGCGCTCAGCTAGTTCGTGAAGTGTCTTCAAAAACCAACGACATCGCGGGTGACGGTACAACAACTGCAACTGTTCTTGCACAAGCAATCCTTAATGAAGGGATTAAATCAGTAACTGCGGGTATGAACCCAATGGATCTTAAACGCGGTATCGACATCGCGGTTAAAGCCGTAGTGGCTGAAATTAAAGCGACTGCAAAACCTGCATCTGACTCTAAAGCGATTGAACAAGTAGGTTCTATTTCTGCGAACTCTGACACCACTGTTGGTAAACTTATTGCTCAAGCAATGGAAAAAGTCGGTAAAGAGGGTGTAATTACAGTTGAAGAGGGTTCAGGCTTTGAAGATTCTCTAGATGTTGTAGAGGGTATGCAGTTTGACCGTGGTTACATCAGCCCGTACTTTGCAAACAAACAAGATACACTAACAGCTGAACTTGAAAACCCATACATTCTTCTTGTTGATAAAAAAATCAGCAACATCCGCGAATTAATTGCTGTACTTGAAGCTGTTGCTAAAACAGGTAAACCGCTTCTTATCATTGCTGAAGATGTTGAAGGTGAAGCACTTGCAACTCTTGTTGTAAACAACATGCGTGGCATTATCAAAGTTTGTGCTGTTAAAGCACCTGGTTTTGGTGATCGTCGTAAAGCGATGCTTCAAGACATCGCGATTTTAACTGGCGCGACTGTAGTTTCTGAAGAGGTTGGTATGTCTTTAGACCAAACTACACTTGAGCACTTAGGTACAGCGCATAAAGTTACTGTTTCTAAAGAAAATACAGTAATTGTTGATGGTGCAGGTGTTGCAGAGCAAATTGCTGAACGTGTAACTCAAATTCGTGCTCAAATTGAAGAATCAACTTCAGAATACGACAAAGAAAAACTTCAAGAACGCGTTGCTAAATTGGCAGGCGGTGTTGCTGTAATCAAAATCGGCGCTGCAACTGAAGTTGAAATGAAAGAGAAGAAAGATCGCGTTGACGATGCACTTCATGCAACTCGTGCTGCAGTTGAAGAAGGTGTTGTAGCAGGTGGTGGTGTTGCACTTGTACGTGCTGCAAAAGCACTTGAAGGTGTGTCTGGTGCTAACGATGACCAAAATGTTGGTATCAACATTTTACGTCGTGCAATTGAAGCACCGCTTCGTCAAATCGTTGCAAACTCTGGTGATGAGCCATCAGTTGTAATCAATGCTGTGAAAAACGGTGAAGGTAACTTCGGTTATAACGCTGCGACTTCAGAGTATGGCGATATGTTAGAAATGGGTATTCTCGACCCTGCGAAAGTAACACGTTCTGCGCTTGAGCATGCTGCATCTGTTGCGGGCTTAATGCTTACAACTGAATGTATGATTACTGAAATCCCAGAAGATAAACCTGCTATGCCTGATATGGGTGGTATGGGTGGCATGGGCGGTATGATGTAATTCATACTGATCATCCGATCTAAAAAATCCCCGCTACTTGCGGGGGTTTTTTTATAACAATCCTACTTAGAGTAAAACACTAATCAAGCTTTTTGGTGAGTTTAAGATTTACTTCAGGCATTTCTAGTTTTTCACCTTTATCACCACGAAGCTCAATAAAGTTTTCACCTACAAAATAAATTCGATTGTCACCCTCAGCATCAAGTTGAATCATTCCAGGTTGATCTGGCAAGAACTTAAAACTGCCTTTCACTTTATTTTTAGTGTTCGCAGGTTTACCTAAAAACTCTTGGCTGAGTTCATAGCTCTTATCAAGTTTGAGTTCAAGTTCGGTTTCAATCCCTTTGCAATCATGGCAAGGCAGAATTCCTTTATATTTCCCCCCCCAATCAAGTGCTTTTTCGGTGTTATCACCTGTGGCAATCGGGCTTACTGAGGCAGCGTCCGTATTGGCAATGACGTTATTATCTGGTGGTGTCGCAGTTTCAGAATCATTGCTAGTCTTTGAACATGCAGTTAAGGTTGCACTGACCATACAGAGAGCGAGGATTAGTTTTTTCATGAGATTTATACACCGTACGTACCCAATATAATGCTAAGCGTGGCTTTTATTGCTCAAGAAAAATAGCCTATTCTTGTTAACAATTGTGTGTTTGGTTAATACATCAAAACAGACATTTGATTTTTAAAAATTCGTAAATAGTGAAATATTGGTGATTTACCTAAAAGTGAACGCTAAAGGACATTTATATATTAATTGGTGAATAACTGAACAATATAGGCTTTTATAATTATTTTGCGTTGTTAAACTCTGCGGCATAGAAAAAACTGTCGGTGCAAATTGTGTTTGAAAAAACAGCGGAAAAAAGTCTGAACTTAATGGGGTGGCAAATTGATAACCATTGGGATTTAAATATCGACCAATGTGTCATGATTGCAGCGCCACATACCAGTAATTGGGATGCACTTTATGCACGCCTTGCCCTGAAAGCTTTAGGGGTAAATGTTCGTATCACGATTAAAGACAGTTATATGAAATTCCCGTTTGGGCCTTTTGTACGTGCTATGGGCGGAATAGGTATTAATCGTCGTCCAAAACAAGATGGTGAAGCACGTCAAAGTATGGTTGAGCTCATGGCTGACTTATTTAAGCATCATCCCAAATTAGTCATGTTGGTAACCCCTGAAGGGACACGCGCCAAACAAGAGAAGTGGAAAACCGGTTTTTATCATGTTGCTATGCAAGCGGGTGTGCCGATTGCTTTAGCCTATATGGACTATGCGCAGAAAAAAACGGGTGTGGGTAAAATTGTTTATCCTACAGGCGATTATGAAAAAGATATGGCTGAAATCATGGATTTTTACGCGCAAATTCATGCCAAATTTCCTGAAAAATTCAGTGTCGATACACGCTATCACTAATCCAACAAACCAATAAAAAAGGACGGCATCGGCTGTCCTTTTTTATGTTTAGATTCTTCTGTTTAGATTTTTATGTTGATTTTAATCATTAAAGTCGGGATGAATACCGCCCAGATTTTGACATGCCGCCTTATAAATAATGTATTGCTGGTCAACCACATCGATGAGCGGAATACGAAATAACTTTTCGCCTTGCTTATAGCTATCGATATAAGACACGACTTTTTGTTTGCTTGATGCTAGTTTTTCTTCATGGAAAGTTGTAATCGAGCTATGAGTCATATGTGAACTTTCAATATTATTGCATTGAAAATGGGAGAGTAGTTTTTCAGCTTTTTTAATTTCGCTGGACGTGCCAAACATACAGCCGCTAAGCAGAGTCACACCTGCAAGCAGGATGAACTTTTTCATGGTTTTATTTTAAGCAAAATTATGAGGTGCAATATTCTATTAATTTTCGACAAAAAAATTAATCACTTTTTTACCATTTGGCTAATTTTTATTTAAATGTGAACTGTGTCATTGTTACAAGATGTGAATGTCTAACTGAAAAGGCTTTTTGTTAGAACAATTTGGACAAATATCTTTAGGTTTGGAGTCATCAGGTTAAGATACTCATCGTCACCAAGAAGCAGCCTGAAGAGAATAGAAGACCTAATACAATATGTTTAAATTGGCGTTCTGAAATGCGATAAAAAAGTTTGGCACCAAAAATCACTGGAAAAGCCATAATCACCAAAAGCACGGCTAAATAGGGCAGATGTTCACGATGGATGATCCCTTGTAGCAGATAGCTAATGAGTGTGACGAGCTGAATGGCTAAATTGAAATGTCGCAAAATATAGCGTTGTTCTGCTTTGGGTGTATTTTTCAGCATGAGCCATGCAGAGGGTAATGCACCACAAAAGCCTCCAAGGCCACCCAAGATTCCAGCAATATATCCAATACTAGAATCCGTCCATTTCCCTGATTTTTGGATGAATGAAAATTTCGGATTAAAAAATAAAATTGGGCACCAAAACATTAAAAAAGCGCCCAAAACCAATTTAAATGTATCTGGATTAATGCTGTCTAATAAATAGGTACCGAGCGGTACACCTAAAATTCCTGCAATTAAATAGGGATAAATGATTTTTTTATTGATCGGAATGCTTTTACGTTCTGATGATAATGAAATGAAGTGGCTATAAACTGAAGCGCAGACCACCAAGGGTGCGGCTATTTGAGGGGGGAGTATCCAAACCCAAAATGACATTGCGATAAGGGCGAATGCAAACCCTGTTAATCCTTGTACGAATCCCGCAAAGATGGCACCAAGAATAAAAATCAGCCAAGTCATTAAATTACAGCTTTGAAATACGTGGCGATATTGTAGTTAATTTTTCGTTATAAATGTGGCTGTCTGAGCAAATGTGGAAAAATTGGACCTCAAACCATGAATAAAACATGAATGTTTAAATACAGCAGATGTACACAGACTTCCGATTGAATTCATTTCGATAAGTGAAAATGCCCTTCATCAAAGAGGAGTGCTACACATGCTTAAACAAGTTGCTTTGCTATCTGTGGTTGCAATTACATTTACAGGGTGTGTCGTGGCGCCATTTGATGATGGCCGATACCATTCGAATAAATATGGTTATTCAGGTCAACATGGTGGTACATACGGACAGCGCTATGACTCAAGTCAACGTTATGACCGCTCATATGGTCGAGTGAATAGCCCGCAACATCGACCAAACTCACCACGATCGAATTCGAATAACCGTCCAGACAATATATATAAACCAAATGCGCATAACCCGAATGTACAGAATCCTTCATCTCAGCATCCGTCAAATGTGCAGCGTCCAAGCTCAAAGCCTCAGACTTCGGCTAAACCCAATACAAGCAAGCCCCAGCAGCAAAAACCACAGCAACAACGTCCAAAAGTGACGCACGTGGATAAAGTTAAAACCACAGGTGGATTTAACAGCCAGCGTCCACTTCGACCACAGGTTTAATGATTTTCAAGTAATAAAAAAGGACGCATTGGCGTCCTTTTTTGTGTGTATTTGCATTAAGCCTTTTTATATAAGCCTGCACGCACCGTCCCAGCTTTGGTTTGTTTGATTTGCTGCCAAGTGCTCGGCAGTTTTAACTGAGCAAGATCACGATCAGCTTCGATATATATTAAACCATTGTCTGCAATGCACGGATCGACCAATTCAGCAAGTTCCTGCCATAAATCAAGACTATAAGGGGGATCTAAGAAAATCAGATCAAATTGGTCTTTCAAGTTAGGAATGGCTTGTTGTGCCGTCATGTTTTTGAGTTGCACACGTTGTTTGCTAACTCTTAAAAGTTCTAAATTGTCCATGAGAAACTTCGCTTGGGTGCGATCAGGTTCAATTAAAACAGCTTCTGCTGCACCACGTGAGAGTGCTTCAAATGACAAAGCACCTGAACCTGTACAAAGGTCGAGAACTTTGGCATTTTGAACATCCCACATGAGCCAGTTAAATAATGTCTCGCGCACACGGTCAGGTGTAGGGCGTAAACCATCAATACTGGCAAAAGGCAGTTGACGGCGTTTCCATTCACCCCCAATGATTCTTAATTGATTTTTCATGAATTATTCCTCATCGGTTGCATGTGCTGCACTGGCAGCACGAGGTGGGGTATTTGCAGTATTCGATTGTTGAGTTGCACTGTTGTTCTGCTGAGCTGTTGGGCTCGCATTTGGATCGGCAGATAAAATATTAGAGCCGCTTGGTAACTCACTCGGTTTTAGACCTGCAGTCATGAGACCACCGCTAATTTGATGGCCTGCAGGACGAATTGGATTCTTTTTACGTGTTAATAACCAGTAGTCAAACATTGGTTTAGCAATTTGAGCAGCAGAACCACCGTGACGACCATTTTCCCAAACGACGGCAATCGCAATTTCAGGTTTTTCCGCAGGGGCAAAACCAACAAATAAACCATGGTCAAGCTGACGCTCTGTCAATAAAGATTCGTTATAGCGTTTACCTTGGGCAATACTTTTAACTTGTGCGGTGCCTGTTTTACCTGCGATTTGATACATTGGGGTACGAATACCACGACCGGTCCCTGTTTGAACCACATCAATCATGGCATCACGCATTTTGATCCAATCATCTGGCTTACCATTAAATTGAATGTGACCATTCGGGGCGTTATGTACTTTGTGGACTTTAGCGCCTTTACTTTCACGCAAAACGTGAGGTGTAACATGAGAGCCTTGATTAGCGGTAATGGCAGTTGCCATCGCCAGTTGTAATGGTGTTGCTGTAAATGCACCTTGACCAATACTGACAGAAATGGTTTCACCTTTAAGCCAGTTGGACTTCCGTGTGCGGAGCTTCCATTCAGGATTTGGATATAGCCCTGTACTTTCACTTGGTAAATCTACACCGGTTTTTTCACCGAAACCAAACTGACGCATCCAAGTATTCATTTTTTCAATGCCCATACGATAGGACAAGACATAGAAGTAGGTATCGCAGGAAATGACTTGAGCTTTGTGTAAATTAACTGAGCCATGACCAGTTTTTTTGTGGTCACGGAAACGATGGCTGTCACCCGGAAGCGTGAAATAGCCCGGATCTGAAATGGCTGTACTCCAATCCACTAGACCATAATGAATACCACCTAGACCAAACATTGGCTTAATCGTTGAACCCGGTGGATAAGCCCCTTGCACAGCACGGTTATATAATGGCTGATCGAGGCTATCACGTAGTTCAGAATAATCTTTGCTGCTAATGCCAGTAACAAATAAATTGGGGTTAAAACTAGGACTGGACACAAGAGCAAGAATTTCCCCAGTACGTGGGTCAATCGCCACAATTGCACCACGTCGATCTGCAAGCTGCTCTGAAGCGACCATTTGCAGTCCATAATCTAGGGATAAATATAAGTCATTACCACGAATCGGATCTTTACGACCTAGATGTCGTAACACATTACCAAAGGCATCGGCTTCAACCGACTCATTTCCCGGCATACCGTGTAAAAGTTCTTCGTATGATTTTTCAACGCCAATTTTACCGATCAGGTTTGAGCCAGCGTATAAATCTTTATCAATCGATTTTAGTTCTTTGTCATTAATACGACCTACATAACCAATCACATGGGCAAACAGTTCGCCATGTGGATAGTAGCGAGTCATTTGGGTCTCTATATTGACACCTGGGAATTGATATTTCACCTCACTAAAACGGGCGATATCATTTTCATTTAAATTAAGTTTAATCGAAACGCGTTCAGTCTTTTTAGAGGTTTTAATTCGACTTTTGAAACGTTCGATGTCTTCATCAGTCAGTTCTAACAGAGGCGTTAGGCGCTCTACCGTATCATCAATGTCTTCAACATCCGCACGGCTCATGGTTGCTGAGAAAACCGGATAATTATCCGCTAATAACACACCATTACGGTCATAGATATAACCACGAGAAGGTGCAAGCGGTTGCAATCGAATTCGGTTTTGATCGGCAGCAGTCGAAAAGGTCTCATAACTTTTGATTTGCAAATATGCATATCGTGCCACAAGCAACAGCATAAAGAAGGAGACAATCCCTATCGAAATCACCACGCGATTACGATAAATCCGCTTTTCTTGCTGGACATTTTTTAAAGGATAATGCTGCTTCATACGCGATCGACTTAAAGACTGAGAGCTAAAATAACGGAAGAGGCATATTCTAGCGCAACTGACATTTTTTTGATAAATAAAAAAGACTCTGCTGTGATTGCAGTCTATATTTTGACTTTGCAGACATGAAAAATATGGGGCTTTGTGTATAACAGTTCATATTATTCTGCTAAAGTCGAAACGTATAAAAAAGGAATATTCCAAAAAATAATACTAAGGAAGTTTGTGAAAACAATGAATAAATTATATCCATTGCTTGCATTTATGATGCTCGGAAGCATCGCACATGCCAATGACAATTCATTTTTACCTGAGGCAAAGTTAACAGGTAAGGGTTATCAACCATGGAATGTTGGAGCAGGTTTTACTCAAAAAATTATTCACGTGAATGGTGAGTGGGTAAACCCATATGGCATTGCCTATGCAAAAGCTGGTGTTTTCTTGAACGATGATAAAACACCTGGTGGGCAAGTCGGCTTTCGTTACCCCGTTCATTTCACTGGCAAAGATAAAAATGGTTATTATATCGGAGCTTATGCGGGCCACATCGACTCCAAGAAAGTAGATGGTGAAGATGAAGCGCGTTTAGGTGGTGGTATCGATCTTGCTTATGTGATGTTGAGTGCCGAGCGTATTAGTACGTTTAGTGTAGGCTTGGGTGCGGGTGAAAAATTAGAAGACAAATCAGGTAATGTGATTGTGGAAACCGAACCGAGACTACAAATCTCATATACTTTAAGTTTTGGTTTGTAGTGAAAATAATCAACTTTATTTTATAACCGCACTCACTGAATAAAATTAAATATGGAAGTTATGCATGCTTGAGTACGTTAACGAATTGTGGCAAACCTTTTTGCAACGTCCCGATTTTTGGGCTGTGCTGAGTATTATCCCCGTTACCGCATTCGTTACCTGGGCACACGTTTGGATGGCACTGAAAATGGTGTTTTACCCGATTAATTTCTGGGGATTCCATTTAGGTCCATTACCCGTGGGATGGCAGGGGATTGTGCCAAGAAAAGCTGGACGTATTTCTGGCATTATTACGGATAATACATTGTCTAAATTGGGTTCCTTGCGCGAGTTTTTGGATGCAATGGATCCTGAGGATATGGCGCGCATCATTGGTGAACAAGTTGGCTTTGAACTTGAACATTTGATTGATGAAGTCATGCTAGACCGAAATGCGGTGCTTTGGGAAAACTTACCGTATTCCATTAAACGCCGTATTTATGCGCAAGCACATAAACAGCTGCCAAATACCTTAAAAGAACTCGTGACCGAACTGACCATGAACGTAGAGTCACTTGTTGACATGCGTGAAATGGTGGTGAGTCAAATGGAAGCGGATCGTCTCTTGATGGTGCGGATGTTCCTTAAAGTTGGCCAAAAAGAAATCAACTTTATTTGGCATATCAGTGCCTTGATTGGGATGTTCTTTGGTATCTTCCAGATGATCGTTTGGTTTGTGGTGCCTTGGCATTGGACGGTTCCATTTTGGGCAGCAATCTGGGGCTTTTTGACCAACTGGATTGCCATCTGGATGGTATTTAATCCCATTGAGCCGCACCCTGTTAAGTATTTGCAATTATTTGAATTAACTAAAGATCGTAAATTCCCTTGGATTAAACCTGTGATTCCACGTATTGGAACGTACAATGTTCAAGGGGCGTTTATGAAACGCCAAGAAGAAGTTTCGGATGTATTCGCAAGTGTAGTCACAGAAGACCTAATTACGTTAAAATCTATCATGACCGAAATGATGTATGGCGGGAAGAAAGATAAGACCCGTCGCATTGTGAAACGTCATATTAATGAAATTATGGAATCTCCACTGGTTCGTACCTCATTACAGTTGTCTTTAGGTCCAAAAGAGTACGCAAAACTCAAGACAGACTTGATCGATCGCTCAATTGAAATTACGATGGTGCCTGTATGCGACCCTGCGTTTAATGCGAGCCGTGCACAGAAAATCTTTCAAATGTTTAGAGACCGTATTCGTGAGCTAACACCGAAAGAATTTCAAAATCTATTACGTCCTGCATTTCAGGAAGACGAATGGATTTTAATTGTCTTGGGTGGTGTAACCGGTTTTATCGCGGGTACAATACATTTGTTTGTGGCTTTCTTATAATTAGATGCTGGAAGATGATCTGAATCTTCGGTTCAGATCACTACATAGCGTCATATACAATGTTTAAAATGAGGATGTTTTTTTATGCGCATTATATTACTCGGACCACCTGGAGCAGGTAAAGGTACACAAGCTCAGTTGATCTGTAAGCGCTACGATATCCCACAAATTTCAACCGGTGATATGCTCCGTGCTGCGATTCGTGAAGGTACTGAATTAGGTCTACAAGCTAAAAGCGTCATGGACAATGGCGGCCTTGTATCTGATGAGCTTATTATTGGTCTTGTAAAAGAACGCATTGCTCAACCTGACTGTGTCAACGGCTGCATTTTCGACGGTTTCCCGCGTACGATTCCACAAGCTGAAGCGCTTGAAAACGAAGGGATCAGCATCGATCACGTAATTGAAATCGATGTACCTGACGAAGAAATCGTTCAACGTTTATCTGGTCGTCGTCAACACCCAGCATCTGGTCGTGTATATCACACCGTTTACAACCCACCAAAAGTGGAAGGTAAAGATGACGAAACTGGTGAAGACCTTGTTCAACGTCCGGATGACCAAGAAGCAACAATTCGTAAGCGTTTAGGTTCTTACCACGCTGAAACTGAGCAATTGGTTGGTTTCTACCAAGGTCGTGCAGCTTCTGGAGAAAACGCACCAACTTATGACAAATTAAATGGTCTTCGTCCAATCGATCAAGTTCAAACTGATTTGTTCGCGATTTTAGATCAGTCTAAATAATTCAGCTTTTTTGAATTTTTGACAATCAAAGAGTCCTACTGCATAGTGGGACTCTTTTTTTATGTGGCTTTTAGGGCGAATCTGTTATGAAATTTGCTTTGGTTATAATGGTCATCATCGCTGTAGCGGTGTTATTGGGCTTATTATTTGTCAGCTTTAAAATGTTGCGTAAGGTGCAAGTGGAAGAAGCAGAGCAAGCTAAACTGAGCCCGAAGCAATATCGCTTACATCCAAAGCTGCAGCAAGAGCTTGATAAAAAACAAAAAGAACAAGATAAAAATTAAGCATCAACTCGATCAATTGATTCTTACAAATTCCATCTACCCCGAAATTGAAGAGATTAATCTTCAATTTGGGTGGTTTTAATCGGTCTTAATGCGCCAAAGTCAAAACGGTCGGGCCAATTACATACATCAGACACGATGCATTCATTACATTTGGGTTTGCGGGCAATACAGGTATAACGCCCATGCAGAATCAACCAATGATGTGAATCAACAATAAACTCTTTGGGGATGACTTTGACGAGTCGGTGTTCGACTTCCAAAACATTTTTGCCGACAGCCAATCCTGTACGATTACCTAAACGAAAAATATGCGTATCAACGGCCATGGTTGGTTGACCAAAAGCAGTATTCAGCACCACATTTGCAGTTTTACGACCGACACCGGGTAAGGCTTCCAAATCTGCACGATTATTCGGAACGATACTGTTATGCTTCTCAATGAGAATCTTGCAGGCTTTAATGACATTTTCCGCTTTTGAGTTATACAGGCCAATGGTCTTGATATATTCCTTCAGTCCGTCAACACCTAACGCATAAATAGCTTTAGGAGTATTTGCTACTGGAAAAAGTTTATCTGTGGCTTTGTTGACACTGACATCTGTGGCCTGAGCAGATAGGGTAACAGCCACTAAAAGTTCAAATGGACTACTATAATTGAGTTCAGTTTTCGGGTTGGGGCGTTGCTCACGTAAGCGTTCAAAAAAAGTTTGAATTTGCTTCTTAGTCATGTTTTTAACAGCCATGATTAAGCCCCTTGCAGTTGTGTTAGTTGTAACGTTAGCGTATGGAGTAATTCACGTTTTTTTGCATCGTCTCGAACACTCAGTTGTTTTTCTAACTTTTTGATTTGTGTTCGAATTTTTGCAAGTTCAATGGTGGTTTTTGCATCGAGTTGAACGACTGGCGTAGCAGGTTTTTCCACGACTTCAATGACCGGTACTGAGTCTGTCTGGGTCGAAAATTGGGCAAAAAGTTCCGTGTCAATTTCAGCACGTACGACTGGGCCTTTACGATGAATTCTGCGCTTTTCCTCACGTTGAATATGTGCATAGTAGCGGCGACGTAAATCATTCTGTTCTGCGATTCGAACAGGTTCAGATGGCACTTGATCAAGCTCTTCGATAAGGTCGATACAATCCACTGGACACGGTGGGATGCAGAGTTCGCAGCCCGTACATAAATCCGTCAAGACCGTATGCATCAATTTGCCTGAGCCAATAATGGCATCAACAGGGCAGGCACTAATACATTTGGTACAACCAATACATTCATCCTCACGAATCACAGCTTTAACCCGTTGCGGGCGTCCATCACTTTGGATTGGCCAAACGCTGGCTTCTGCTGTTAAGTGGGGACGATTTAATAACGCTGCTAGTGAATCTGCCACAGGTTGACCACCGGGTATACATTTATTGGCTTCTTCTCCTTCACTGATGGCTTTGGCATAGGGTAAGCAGCCGTCTCGGTGTCCACAAAGTCCACATTGAGTTTGTGGCAATAGGGCATCAATTTGTTGGATGAGGGAAATTTCAGAAGTCATGGGTAGTCGCGAGTACAAATGAAGGCAGTGAAAAACCAAAGAGGACGTTGAATTCTAGCATGTTTCAGTATGAATTGCTGTGCGCAAAAATGGGTCTATAGATGCATCATAAATGAGCAAAATAATTCATTAAAATATTCCTAAAAGTAATAATATTTATAACTAAAATATCTGATTAATCAATTTAAATCGCTGTTCTTTAAAGAATTTAAAGATTTTTTAAAAAAACTATTGCTGATTAGTTACAAAAGATATTTAATATTTTGCGCCAAAATATATCTTTGATCAAAATTGTGATCAATTTTGATCCATACATCTGCTGAGGATTAAGTGTTGAAATATAACAGCCTTAACGACTTCCTAGACTACGTTAAAACACGTGATGAACATCAACCTGAATTTCTTCAAGCTGTTGAAGAAGTGATGACGAGCCTTTGGCCATTCATCGAAAAGAACCCACAATATGCTGACTACGGTTTGCTAGAACGTCTTGTTGAGCCTGAGCGTGCAATTCAGTTCCGTGTTTCATGGGTAGATGACAAAGGTCAAACTCAAGTTAACCGTGCTTTCCGTGTTCAATACAACTCAGCAATTGGGCCATTCAAAGGTGGTATGCGTTTCCACCCATCAGTGAACCTTTCAATTCTTAAATTCTTAGGTTTTGAACAAACTTTCAAAAATGCCTTAACTACACTTCCTATGGGTGGTGGTAAAGGTGGTTCAGATTTTGACCCTAAAGGTAAATCTGAAGGCGAAATTATGCGTTTCTGTCAAGCATTAATGATCGAGTTATACCGTCATCTTGGTTCTAACACTGACATCCCAGCGGGTGACATCGGTGTAGGTGGCCGTGAAGTGGGCTACATGGCTGGTATGATGAAAAAATTAAGCAACGACACAGCATGTGTGTTCACTGGTAAAGGTTTAACTTTCGGTGGTTCACTTGCACGTCCTGAAGCAACTGGTTACGGTACTGTGTATTTCGCTGAGGAAATGCTAAAAACTCGTGGCGACAGCTTTAAAGATAAAGTTGTAACGATTTCGGGTTCTGGTAACGTTGCACAATACGCTGCTGAAAAAGCAATGTACTTGGGTGCGAAAGTGGTTTCACTTTCAGACTCAGCAGGTACTGTATACGTAAAAGACGGTTTCACAACTGAACTTCTTGCTGAAGTAATGGAATTGAAAAACGTTAAGCGTGGCCGTATTTCTGAATTTGCATCTAAGCACGGTTTTGAATATTTAGAAGGTCAACGCCCTTGGTCAATCAAATGTGATATCGCGCTGCCATGTGCAACTCAAAATGAATTAGATGAAGCTGATGCTGAAGCTCTTCTTGCTAATGGCGTAATCTGTGTTGCTGAAGGCGCAAACATGCCATCTACTTTGGCTGCAGTTGAGAAATTCGTTGAAGCGAAAATTCTTTATGCACCAGGTAAAGCTTCAAATGCAGGTGGTGTTGCAACTTCTGGTCTTGAAATGTCTCAAAACGCAATTCGTTTGGGTTGGACTTTCGAAGAAGTTGACGAGCGTCTACACGCGATCATGAAAGAAATTCACCGCAACTGCGTGAAATACGGTACTGAAGAAGATGGTACTGTGAACTATGTAAACGGTGCGAACATTGCAGGCTTCGTAAAAGTTGCTGACGCAATGCTTGCTCAAGGCGTTTACTAAGTTCTCCGTAAGTTGAACTGAAAACCGAGGCTCAAGCCTCGGTTTTTTTATGGCTGAATGGTTTGGAATATATTGGATTGTTAATTAGTGTTCATCAGGGTAAGTTGGATTTCGCTATCCATAACATTGAAATGAAAATTTAAGGGTTGGCTGAGCAAACGTTTAATATGAAGCTATTTCTGATGTAATTGTGGGCAGAACTTCATTGTACTTCCTACATCATAATTGCGGCCAATGTGATTACAGCCACTAAAAAATGTCATCAGGCCATTGTTGAATGTGTAAGTTATTTGGGCGGGAGAGCGGTATTCTCTACGAGAACCCACGTCTTTTGAGTTAATTGTTCTGCTTCAAAATCGCGTCAATAGGTAATTCGCTGTATGCCTTTAAAAATATAGGTCTGTTGATTGCGATTCGTCAGGATGAATTCAGGCAGGGCATTTTGCTTTTGTAGTAGCTTTAAATTTACATCGCTAAAGCATTGGCTGAACAGTACATCGTGATTTGAAAACTTTGCACGGCTGATCAGCGTTTGCGGTTGTGTAGATATAAAAAACCGAGGCGATGACCTCGGTTTTTATAGGCTGTAACTTACAAGGTACCTTTTACGGCTTCACGTTCGACTGACATATCAAAAATATAGGCATATTTTGATTGGTCAGCAGCAGGGTTTTTACGTTCAAAACGTTTTACGCGAATAATTTGGCGTTCTGCAGGAGTGTGCTTAAAGCCTTCAATTTGATCGTAAAATAAGGTCCAGTCTTTATCAACTTGTGTTTTTAGGCCTTTTTCATCGTACTTCACTTCACGCACTTGCAAACAAGTTTGTGGAGCAACGCCTGTACATTGTTTGGTTTCAGGGCTGACTTCTAGGAAAATCGTTTCGCCTTGTGAGTTATATTGGGTTTCAGGTGTTAATTTTCCAGTGAACACCAGTTTCTCACCTGTTGCAGAGATAATGGTTAACGTTGGATTTTGTGGATCTGTAGTATTTAAAACAAAAGGTGCTTTACGGTCACTAAAGAGTGAAGATGCAAGTCCTTCTTGTTTCATCGCATTATCAGGACACGCCATCATGGTAGATGCAATGTTGCCTGTTACAAGTGTATTGTGTTCCACTTTCCATTGGGTTGACATGCTATTACAGCTGGTTGAAATACCCAAAGTGCCATTTTCTAGAAAATTTAAAACCAAAGGTTTTGGTGCATTTTCAGTGGTGGTGCTCCATTGATATGAAGCTAAAGTTTTATCAGCATTTTGTTGTTGTAATACGCTCACGGCTAAATCTCCAGCTTTTTGGATATCGCTTGATTGACATGCTGCAAGGGCTAAAGGGAAGAGGGCGATCGCTAAATATTTTAATTTCATTACGCTAACTGTTCTAAGTGAATTTCACCCTGTAGCATAACCCATTCATTTTAAAAAAATATGAATACATTCAGCTCAAATAAGTAGCAAAATGTATCCATAAATAATAATTTGTTAACTTATTAATATGAATTATGAATAAGTCAATTTACCTCGTTTTATTCATGTTTAATCAAAACGATAAATATCCATACCCAGTGAACCCATGCTAAAGCTACTGTGAACAATAGAGAAGCGGGGGCCTGCACCCATCGCAAAGAAGATGGGTGCAAAATGTTCAATGGTCGGATGGTTGCGTTGTACAAACGGAATATTTTGCCAATCGAGAACTGCATCAAAATCTTGATGAGTGAGCTTATTGACCACAAAATTACGGAATGTAGACGCCCATTCAGGCACGGTTGCTGCACATCCATCCCAAGCCAATTCACGTAAGTTATGAGTAATACTGCCCGATCCAATCAACAGGATTTGCTTGTCACGTAAAGGGGCAAGCGTTTGTCCAATTTTATAGATCTCTTGCGCAGACATAGTCATCGGCAGCGATATTTCAATCACAGGAATGTCGGCATCAGGATACATATGCAATAACGGCATCCAAACGCCATGATCGCGTGGACGAGTGCTGTTGGCATGTGCAGATAATCCTGCATTGGCAAGCAAATGAAGAATTTCTTCAGCGAGCTCTGGGTTACCCGGTGCTGGATAGCGAATATCATAAAGTTCCGCAGGGAAGCCACGGAAGTCATGCCAAGTTTCAGGACGGGCACTGGTACTTACTTCTAGTGCGTTACTTTCCCAATGCGCGGACATGATAATAATGGCTTCCGGTTTTGGAAGATTCAGGCTTAAACGTTCCAACGCAGGACCGACTTGCTCAGGATTGATGGCAAGCATAGGTGAGCCATGGGAAATAAATAAACCTGGAAGTGTTTGTAAATTCATCGCGGTCACCGTTGGTTGTTTAAAGGAATATGATGATCATGCACTAAATTATTCAGCGTAACAATTCGGATAATTTCAACGGTTTGTTTCATTGTTGCAACGCTGTAACTGCTGTATATGCTGGATGTCGGTTCGGATTAACCCGCACGATGGTAAGGATGATTATGGTTAATACTCATTGCACGGTATAGCTGTTCGATGAGCATGACACGAACCATTGGATGTGGCAAAGTCAGTTTAGACAAAGACCAATGCCACGCTGCAGCTTTACGTACCGCCTCAGAATGTCCATCTGGCCCACCAATGGCTAAAACCACATCATTGCCTTCAAGCATCCAACCTTTCATGGTTTCAGCTAGTTTTTCGGTACTAAACTCACGACCACCGACTTCTAAGGCGATCAGCACTTCATTCGATTTTATGGCATTTAAAATGCTGTCACCTTCAATTTGACGGTATTTTAAAATGTCGGCTTCTGAATCGTTCTTACCACGTTTGGCCATAGGCAGTTCAATGATTTGCGTTTGAACAAATGGCTGAATACGTTTGAAATAATCTTCAAAACCCGTCAGCACCCATGCTGGCATTTTTTGACCGATTGTCAGAATACGAATTTTCATACAGCGCCTGAAAGTATACAAAAGAGCATTATAACGGTTCGCTTGCGCTTTGTATGTTCAGACACAATTTGCAATTGAAATCGTGTTCTGCTTGCTGTTTAAATACGCAGCATAAACAGATTAGATCGAAGATGAAAATTGGAATAATAACAATGAAAAAAACATGGCATGACGGTACGTTATTTTTGCTCAAGCAGGCAGCAATGCTTTCAATTTTTGCATTGTGTTCATTTGCGGCGTATGCCAACAATATTAGAACCGCTGAACCGGATAATTTAAAAGTCTATTTAGAGCAAATTATTGGTAGTGAAGCTGAATATCGTAACTATAAGAACATTCAAGAGTTAAACCGCGTGTCTGCTTGGATTCGTGAGCAGATGCGTTTATTTGGTGTGAATTGTCGTTTTCAAACCTATACCGTAAACAGCCAACCATACCGTAATGTGGTCTGTCCCTTAAATGCAGGGCATAGCAACCGAGTGATCATTGGCGCGCATTATGATGTATTTGAGGAGCAGCATGGCGCTGATGATAATGCTTCTGGCGTTGCAGGTGTACTCGAAGCTGCTCGGATTCTTTCGGCTGAAAAAGCGCGTTTAAAACAAAATATTGAGTTTGTATTTTATACCCTCGAAGAACCGCCATATTTTAGAACAGAGTCGATGGGCAGTTTTATCCATGCAAAATCGGTAGCAAAGGAAAAGGATAAAATTTCAGGTGTGTATATTCTGGAAATGATTGGTTATTTTGATCCGAAAGTTACCCAAGAATATCCAGTTGGACTGAAATGGATTTATCCATCGCACACGAATTTTATAGCATCGGTGGGGAACATTCAGTCTCGTGACTTAACCTCATCGTATTGTACGGCGATGGAGTCTTTGAAGCAGTTGCAATGTGAACGTTTGATTTCACCTTCATTTATTCAGGGTGTGGATTTTTCAGATCATATGAATTATTGGCAATTTGATATGCCGGCGATGATGATCACCGATACGGCATTTTATCGTAATAAGCACTATCACACCGAGCAAGATACCCTGGATAAATTAAACTTAGACAAAATGGCTCAAGTGATCGATGGTTTAGTGAAAACCATTTTAAATTTGAGATGAATGTCTTTAAAAACATGACATAAAAAACGCAGCCCCGAAAGCCTGTGGACTGCGATAAAAGGTCATCTACCTGGAGATGTAGATGACCATCTTGTTCCAATGATCATCACGCTTTTAGACGTGATTGGAACCAATAAAGAAACATACAGCGCGTATATCTCTCTACTATATATGTGGGATAGAGGGCGATATTTCAAGTAATAGCATTCAAATTTTGTAAGACTTTCTAATTGGCTATTCTTGATCTTGATGTCGAATTTGAAATAGTTATCCAATCCATAGTTGTAGCTGTTGTCTTGAATCTAGTGGTTGTGAAGAATTTGAATGAAAAGTTTCGAATATTTAGTATGAAATAATGGATATAAAAAAGCCCTGTCGAAACAGGGTTTTTTTCTTTTATTGCGAGTTGCTAGCGCTTAGTGACGAGCAGCTTTGCCACCTTCAGTTGCTTTGACAATCGGTGTCTTTGCAAGAGGTTTAGGCATATCAACCAAGGCTAGAGGTAAAATCTCATCAATCGATTTCACTGGTTTAATTTCTAGACCTTCTTTGACATTGTCTGGAATCTCAGTCAAGTCACGAACGTTATCTTGTGGGATAAAGACAAGCTTGATGCCACCACGGTGAGCAGCGAGAAGTTTCTCTTTTAAACCACCAATGCGCATTGCACGGCCACCAAGACTGGTTTCACCGGTCATCGCAATATCTGGACGAATCGCAATGCCTGTAAACGCTGAAACAAGTGCGGTAGTTAGGGCCAAACCAGCAGATGGACCATCTTTTGGTGTTGCACCTTCTGGTAAATGCACGTGTACATCAGTTTCTTCAAAGCGGATCGCTTCAATACCTAGTTCATCTGCACGGGTACGTACAACGGTCATCGCTGCTGTGATAGATTCTTTCATGACATCGCCAAGAGAACCGGTGGTAATGAACTTGCCTTTACCTTTTACTGCTGCAACTTCAATCGTTAGCAGTTCACCACCAACAGATGTCCATGCCAAGCCATTTACACGACCCACTTCAGCTTCTTCTTCGGCCATACCGAAGTCGAATTTGTGTGGACCTAAGTAGTCAGGAAGATTTTTCGAATTCACTTCAATTTGAAGATTTTTCGCTTTCTTGCTCACTGCTTCTTTTACCACTTTACGTGCAATTTTCGATACTTCACGTTCTAAGCTACGCACACCGGCTTCACGTGTATAACGTTGTACGATATCGCGAATGGCTTCTTCGTGAACGGTTAATTCTTTTGCACGTAGACCATTGTTCTTGATGGCTTTTGGAACAAGGTAACGTTCAGCAATATTCACTTTTTCATCTTCGGTGTAACCCGGTAGACGAATCACTTCCATACGGTCAAGCAAAGCTTCTGGAATATTCATGCTGTTTGCAGTACAGATGAACATCACTTCAGAAAGGTCTAGATCAAGATCTAAGTAGTGATCATTGAACTTGCTGTTTTGTGATGGATCTAGGACTTCAAGCAATGCTGAAGCAGGGTCTCCACGGTAGTCTTGCGCCATTTTGTCAATTTCATCGAGTAAGAACAGAGGGTTCTTTACGCCAACCTTAGACAAAGATTGCACAATTTTACCCGGCATCGCACCGATATATGTACGACGGTGACCACGGATTTCAGCTTCATCACGCACGCCGCCAAGCGCCATACGGACAAATTCACGGCCAGTTGCTTTGGCAACAGATTCACCGAGTGAAGTTTTACCTACACCTGGAGGACCAACTAAGCACAGGATTGGGCCACGAAGTTTTTTTACACGTGATTGAACAGCAAGGTATTCCACAATGCGGTCTTTCACGTCGTCTAAACCATAGTGATCGGCATCAAGAATATCTTGAGCTTTCGCAAGGTTAATACTGACTTTGCTAGCTTTGTTCCAAGGCGTATCTAAAATAACTTCTAGATAGTTACGCACGACAGCAGCTTCGCTCGAAGCAGGTTGCATTGCTTTTAGCTTACGGAACTCATTTTCAGCTTTCTTGCGTACATGTTCAGGTAAATCGGCTTCAGCTAGACGTTTTTCAATTTCTGCAACGTCGTCTTCAGCACCGCCATTCATGTCAGAAAGTTCGCGTTGAATGACCTTCATTTTTTCATTTAAGAAGTATTCACGCTGATTCTTTTCCATTTGGCGTTTCACAGAATCATGTAAGGTTTGCTCAATTTGCTGCTCTTCTGACTGTTGTAATAAATACGTCATGAGCTCAGCTAAATGTGCTTCAAATTCATCATGCTCTAAGAATTTTTGCTTTACATCAATATTCAAAGGCACGCGTGTTGCTACGAAGAATAATAATTGTAGCAAATCATCAATTTTATTGGCTGCTGCAATCAATTCACGTGCGTTACGCAATTTTGCTTCTGCATATTGAGCAAATAAGGTGCGCAATTCTTCGACACGGTTATTCTGAGTTTCTGAGTCAACAGAAACCGTCATTGGGCTTAATGAATGCTCAGCAGTCAGGTAATTATCGGTATCGATAATTTTTTCTAACTTGGCACGATATAAGCCTTCAATCAGTACTTTTATACAGTTTTCATCATTCTCATGATTCACAACTTGCACAATCTTCGCGACAGTACCGTATTGATATAAATTGTCGTGATCAATTTCTTCTGTAAGCGAATCTTTTTGTGCAACTACGAATACAAGATTGTCACTGTCACGTGCGACATTGACTGCATTGATCGACTTTTCACGACCCACAAACAGTGCAATTTGCATGTGAGGATATACAACCACATCTCGTAGCGCTAAGAGCGGTAATACGCTCGGAATTGTAGTTTCCAAGCTTTCTTCATTCATAATAATCTCAGACATGGGCACTCCTAATGAGTGACAACGGTGTTGCCATGTTTTTTATAGTGATGTGTATTTTTTAAATTACAAGGGTCATGCCAATTAAAATGTATAAAAAATGACTAAATATGTGATTTATAAGTGTAACTCAGTGTCAAGAATATCAAATTAACGTTTGAAGCTTAAAGTTTGAGATGGGCTAATAAAGCCATCTAGCGGTTGATCCCATGCCTCTCGGACCAAAGAGTCTTGAATGAGTTGAAAATCATGACCAAGTCCTAAACGGTAGGGGGTAGAGTGGGCTGTTGCTAATGTTTTATCGTAGAAGCCCCCCCCCATACCAATACGTGTGCCGTACTTGTCGCAAGCGAGCAAGGGCATAATTAAAAGGTCAAGATGAGAAACATGCTTCCCACGGCTTGCCATGGGTTCTTTCATACCAAGTGGGTGATGAGAAAAACGTTTATTAATGTATTGATGACGTGAGATTTCAACCCAAACCAGTTGCTGATTCATGTTGCAAATCATGGGTAAATACACGTGTTTTTGATGCGAAAAACAGTAGTGGATGATCTTTTGAGTGTGAATTTCACCAAATGCATGTAAATAAACGCCTATATGCTGACTGCGCTTAAAATAACTGAGTCTGATTAAACGCTGTAGGACTTGTTGTTCAGCTTGTCGTTGCTCCCATAGGTTTAGGTTACGACGCTGCTTACGGAGTTGTTTACGAAGGCTGGTGGTGCTCAAAGTCATGATTCATTTCAAAGTAGCACAAAATTCTCAAAGGCATTTTAACGCGTTCAAGCTTAAAAGTCCGAAGAAATAGATTTTATCTTTTTTATATAAAGCGTTCCTTAAAACACTAGTCGGCTTAAGGAACGCGGACTTATTTAAGGCTTTTTAATACCAAGAATTTGGACGTCAACACGACGATCTGCTTGTAAGCAAGCTTTTAAGGCATTTCGATCTTGCACATCAAAACAACCATTGGTTACAGGCTGAGTTTCACCTGCTGAAGCGAAACTTAATTTATCAGCAGCAATCCCTTGGTTCATTAAGTAATTTTTGACAGTCTGTGCACGTTGCAATGCAAGTTGCTGATTATATTGTTCACTGCCTAAACGGTCGGTATGGCCGGTAAGCTTAATCATATCAATACGTGCATATTGATTATTAATTTTAGTTGCTAGTTCATTCAAGCTTGATTTACCTGCAGGAAGTAAATCGGTTAATTTACCACCATTAAATTTAAATAAAGAATCGGCAGCTAAGTTTATATTATTTAAACTCGGTTCAATTGGTTTTATTACATTATTTAGAGCATTTTCTCTAATCGGGCAATTATTAATTGTAGTACCATCATTATTTAATATAATAGGTTTGCCGTTATTATCAACTGTAAGTAATAAATTATTCAAAAGTGACTTTTCGTTTACACAATAGCTAACTGAATAATTTTCACAATGATTTGTACAATTTTTCACCTTAAATTGGTATTTACCTTCTTTTAAATAAAAATCAGTAGAATTATTAATATAAAAATCACCGGCTTTAAAGTCATCTATATAGAGCTTAGTTGCACATTTTGGGTTCTTAGCTTGATCATCTGCGCATAATTTTTCATCACGTTGAACATGTATTTTGTATGCATCAATAGTATTGATTTGAAACAACAAATTATCTGGTTTTGCATATTTATTTACGCCAGGAAAAGTTGAACATGCGACAAGTGATGCGCTTAACGCAATGGTAGTGAAAGTCTTATACATAATGAATTCCGATTAATGCAATAAGGATAAACAATCGTCTAAATAATATTAAAAACATTATTTAAAGAAATATATTGAAAGAGCTTTATTGAGGAAAAAATAACACTTTGTTAGACTTGTTACTAGATGTTACTAAATTAATAATGGCGAATTAATATGAAAGAATTGGTTATAGTTGACAAAATTACTCTGAATAAGGTCAGCTTGTCTGCTAGCCGTATTGTTTTGGAAGATGCATCAATAATCCAAACCAAATTACATAGAGAAGATGTTCAAGAATTTTTACAAGACGGTAATACATTAATAATTAAATTGAAAAATGGTGAAGTAATTACCATTGAGAATTTTTTTGCACAATATGAAGACGGTTTAGTTTCTGATTTAGTTTTTGAAGATGATGAGTGTGCATTCTTATGGTTCGATTTTACGAATGGTGTTGCGAGCTTTAAAGAAATTGCAGGTTTAGAAGTTTTATTACCACCAGTATCTTCTAATTTTGGTGGGCTAGTACCATGGTTAGTGGGTGGTGGTTTAGTTGCTGGCGGGATTGGTTTGGCTGGTGGTTCAGGTGGTAGCAATTCATCAAAACCACCGGTAGAACGCCCACAAGTTGAAGTCAGCATTACGCCTGATGGTACGATTGTTCTGACCTACCCGAAGAATACCGATCCATCCACAATTACGCCTGACCAAATTACGGTTAAAGATCCAAATGGCAAAGACATCGTGGTTGAGTTTGGTACACCTGAAACTCAACCAGACGGTTCAATCACGGTAACGGGTAAAGTGCCAGAAGGTACGGACAGCACAATTACTGTCACTGTGCCAGAAGGTTCGTATGAAGATACAACGGGTAACCCAGGTCAACCGGGTACAGGTACGGGTACAGTAGATACTGAGCGTCCACAAGTTGAAGTAACTGTGACACCAAATGGTGACATCGTACTGACTTACCCTGATGACACCGATCCATCCACAATTACGCCTGACCAAATTACTGTTAAAGATCCAAATGGCAAAGACATCGTGGTTGAGTTTGGTACACCTGAAACTCAACCAGACGGTTCAATCACGGTAACGGGTAAAGTGCCAGAAGGTACGGACAGCACAATTACTGTCACTGTGCCAGAAGGTTCGTATGAAGATACAACGGGTAACCCAGGTCAACCGGGTACAGGTACGGGTACAGTAGATACTGAGCGTCCACAAGTTGAAGTGACTGTGACACCGAATGGTGACATCGTACTGACTTACCCTGATGACACAGATCCATCAACGATTACGACTGACAAAATCACGGTTAAAGACCAAACAGGTAAAGACATCGTGGTTGACTTTGGTACACCTGAAACTCAGCCAGACGGTTCAATCACTGTAACTGGTAAAGTACCTGAAGGTACGGACAGCACTGTAACTGTGACTGTGCCTGAAGGTTCATACGAAGATACTACGGGTAACCCAGGACAACCGGGTACGGGTACAGGTACAGTTGATACTGACCGTCCACAAGTAGAAGTGACCGTGACACCAAATGGTGACATCGTACTGACTTACCCAGATGACACTGATCCGTCTTCAATCACCACTGATAAAATCACGGTTAAAGACCCTACGGGTAAAGACATCGTGGTTGACTTTGGTACACCAGTGACTCAACCAGACGGTTCAATCACTGTAACTGGTAAAGTTCCAGCAGGTGTAGACGGTACGATTACCGTGACTGTACCTGAAGGTTCATATGAAGACGTAACAGGTAACCCAGGTGTTGAAGGTCAGGACACAACGACTGTAGATACGATTGCGCCTGAAGTTGCTGTAACAGTGACCTCTTCATCTACGAACCATACTTCAGCAACGGCTACATTTACCTTTACAGAAAAAATTGATCCTGCAACTTTTTCTACGAATGATTTGATTGTTACAGGTGGCAAGGTTGTTGGCACTATTACCCAAGTCGATGAATTTACGTGGACTGTTGAACTTAAAACTGAGCCAGGTGTAACCGTATCTGTTGAAGTGAAAGATGACAGTTATAGCGACGTTGCGGGCAACACAGGTAAGGGTGATCAAGATCAATTGATTACACTTAAAATTACCGGTGTAACGCCAAATACAGATTCGAATGGCGATGATATTACTGTTATTACAGGTAAGACTGAACCCAATAGCGAAGTGAGTGTGCTCGTTCCGGGTCAAGATACACCATTGATAGTACAATCAGGTCCAGATGGTCTGTGGGAATTAACCGTTCCGGGTATTTTGAAAGATGGTAACGAAGTTTCTGCGACAACCACTTATGAAGATAAAAACGGTGATGTCGTCAGCACTGGTGATGAAGTTGAATTGCCATTCGTTTACATCGATGTAATTGCGGGTGATGATGTCATCAATGAAACAGAATTGGCTGATTTAACTGAAACTGTAGACGGTCAAAACTTTATTACAGTGACAGGTACGATCAGTAATCCAGCAGCAGATTTGGTTGTGAACTTTAATGGTACGCCTTATAGCGGTTCACAAGTGACTGTGACTCCACAAGGCCAATGGAGCATCCGTGTTCCAGTTGCAGATGTGAAAGAAAGCAACACCGTGACTGCACAAGCAACCACAGATACAGCAACGTCAAATACAGCTGAACGTCAACCTGGTTTAGATAATCAAGCACCTTCTGTGACTGTTGAAATGACAGAACAAGGTTTGATTACCATCAAGTACGAATCTGATGTTAATCCTTCAACGGTTGATGTTGCAGATTATACAGTGGTTGATCAGTTCGGTAAGAAAGTGACTGTGGAATACACAGTGTCTGAAGATGGCTTAACCGTTACAGGTAAAATCACAAGCCCAGTGGATGGCAAAGTGACTGTACTTGTACCAAAAGACAGTTATCAAGATTTCAGTGGTAACAATGGTACTAAAGGTTCTGCAAGTGAATCTGTTGATACAACTTCACCTACAGTAAATGTAACCATTACACCGCAAGGTGAAATTGTGGTGACTTATGAAGATGATGTTGATCCGAAGACTATTGATCCAAAAGACATCGTTGTTAAAGATCCATCAGGCAATGTGATCACTGTTGAGTTAACACCATCTGCAGATGGCTTAACGTACACTGGTCAAGTGCCAGAAGGTATTGACGGTAAGGTAACGGTTTCAGTTCCTACAAATTCATATGAAGACTTAACAGGTAATCCGGGTAAAGCTGGAACAGGCGAAGGAGATGTGGATACAGATCGTCCACAAGTTGAAGTAACGGTGACACCTGAAGGTCAAATCGTCGTGACTTATCCTGAAGATACCGATCCAACGACTATTGATCCTCAAGACATTATCGTTAAAGACCCATCAGGTAATGACATCACTGTAACGTTAACACCATCTGATAATGGCTTAACGTATACAGGTAAAGTGCCTGAAGGCATCGACGGTAATGTGACTGTAGAAGTGCCTGAAGGTTCTTATGAAGACCTTACAGGCAACCCAGGTAAAGTCGGTGTCGGTGAAGGTTTTGTAGATACAGATCGCCCACAAGTTGAAGTAACCGTGACACCAAATGGTGACATTGTTTTAACTTATCCAGATGATACTGATCCATCATCGATAACTACCGACACAATTACGGTAAAAGATCCAAATGGCAATGACATCGTCGTTGAGTTTGGTACACCTGAAACTCAACCAGACGGTTCAATCACGGTAACGGGTAAAGTGCCAGAAGGTATTGAGGATAAAGTAACAGTTGAAGTTCCTCAAAACTCGTATGAAGACATTACTGGTAATCCGGGTAAAGCAGGCGAAGGCCAAGGTGATGTAGATACAGACCGTCCACAAGTTGAAGTAACGGTAACGCCTGAAGGTCAAATCATTGTTGAATATCCTACAGATACCGATCCAACGTCGATTACAACAGATAAGATTGTGGTGAAAGACCCTGAAGGTAATGAAATCACTGTGACTTTAACTCCGTCGGAAGGGGGCTTAACCTATACAGGTCAAGTTCCAGATGGTGTGGATGGCACAGTCACTGTTGAAATTCCTGAAAATTCTTATGAAGACCTTACAGGTAACCCAGGTAAAGTAGGCGAAGGCAAAGGTGACGTAGATACCGATCGCCCATTGGTAGACATAACAGTGACTCCAGAAGGCGATATCATTCTGACTTATCCAGATGATACAGATCCTTCTACGATTACGACTGACAAAATCATCGTTAAAGATCCAGATGGAAACGAGATCACTGTAACATTAACGCCTTCTGATAATGGCTTAACATACACTGGTAAAGTCCCTGAAGGTATAGATGGTAAAGTGACCGTTGAAGTGCCTGAAGGTTCATATGAAGATATAACAGGTAACCCAGGTCAACCTTCAACAGGTGAAGGTGATGTTGATACTGATCGTCCAAAAGTTGACGTGACTGTAACACCTGAAGGCGACATCGTTCTGACTTACCCAGATGACACCGATCCATCAACGATTACAACTGACAAAATTACGGTTAAAGATCCAAATGGCAATGACCTCGTGGTTGACTTTGGTACGCCAGTAACGAATACAGACGGTACAGTTACTATCACAGGTAAAGTCCCTGAAGGTATAGACGGTAAAGTAACAGTTGAAGTACCAGAAAACTCTTATGAAGATGTAACAGGTAACCCAGGTCAACCTTCAACAGGTGAAGGTGAAGTGGATACTGATCGTCCAGAAGTTGACGTGACGGTAACACCAAATGGTGACATTATCCTGACTTACCCAGATGATACTGATCCATCAACGATTACTACTGACAAAATTACTGTTAAAGATCCGAATGGCAATAACCTAGTTGTTGACTTTGGTACCCCAGTAACGAATACAGACGGTACAATTACCATCACGGGCAAAGTACCAGAAGGGATTGATGGTAAAGTAACTGTTGTCGTACCAGAAGGTTCGTATGAAGACTTGACTGGCAATCCGGGTAAAGTGGGTGAAACTCAAGGCAATGTCGATACTGACCGTCCAAGTGTTGAAATCACTTTAACACCACAAGGTTCGATTGTTATTCAATATGAAGACGATGTAGATCCTAAGACAGTTGATCCAAAAGACCTTGTAATTACTGATGAAAATGGCAATCCAATTGTTGTTGAATTTACAGTTTCTCCAGATGGTTTAACCCTTACAGGTCAAATTCCACCAAATGTAGATTCAAAAGTGACTGTCATCGTGCCTGAAGGCAGTTACCAAGATAAAACAGGTAATGACGGTGAATATGATATCGACAGCAAATTGGTAGATACTGATGTACCTGAAGTGACTGTAACGGTTGATCCGCAAGGCAATATCACGGTGACTTATCCTGAAGATACAGCTCCGAAAACCATCAAACCAGATGCGATTGTGGTGAAAGATCCTACAGGGAAAGAGATCACTGTTGAGTTAACGCCATCACCAGACGGCTTAACCTATACCGCTAAAGTGCCAGAAGGCATCGATGGTAAAGTGACTGTCGATGTACCAGCAGGCTCTTATGAAGATTTGACAGGAAACCCAGGTACACCAAGTACAGGTAAATATCCTGTCGATACCATCGCGCCAACTGTTGAAATCACCTTAACGACTACAGGCGATATCGTGGTGAAATTTGAAGATGATGTTGATCCGAAATCGATTGATCCTGAAACCATTATTATCACTGATAAAGACGGTAAACCTGTTGAGGTGACGCTAACACCTTCTGAAGATGGCTTGACTTATACAGGTAAAATCCCTTCAGGTGTGGATGAGCAAATTACAGTTGAAGTTCCAACAGGTTCATACACTGACTTGGTGGGTAACCCAGGTGAGACTAATAAAGAAACTGTAGATGTAGATACCATTGCGCCAACAGTGACTGTCGATATTATTGCTCAAGCGACTGATAGCAAAGCAACAGCAACTTTCGAATTCAGCGAGAACATTGATCCTGAAAGCTTTAGCTCTGCTGATTTGAAAGTAACAGGTGGTCAAGTTGTGGGTCAGCCAACATTTGACGCAGTGACTGGAAAATGGTCAGTTGAACTCAAAGTTGAACCGGGTCAAACAGTAACTGTTGAAGTCCTTCCTGAAAGTTATACAGATGAAGCTGGCAATAAAGGTTCGGGTGACAGTGATCGTTTAATTACTGTCAATATTGACAGCGTTACACCAAATACTGCGGAAGATGGCACGCACGTGACCGTGATTACAGGTAAAACTGAGCCGGGTCATGATGTGGTTGTGACTTTGCCTGATGGTACAGAATTACCACCAGTAAAAGCAGGTCTAGATGGTACATGGACTACGACGACTGAACTTCCATTAAAAGATGGTGATGACTTATCTGCGTCTACAACAGACCAAGATGGCAACCCAACGCAAGACACCGTATCTTTACCATTGATTTCGATCGATGTGATTGCGGGTGATGATGTCATTAATGAAGAAGAAATGGCTGAATTGACTGATGAAGATGGTAACTTCATTATCACCGGTACAATTTCGAACCCGAATGCGGCTATTACTGTCGATGTTAATGGCACTGAATATACTGTTGATCCTGCGGATATTACGCCTACAGGTCAGTGGACACTGAAAGTTCCTGCAACTGAAATCAAACCTGAAAACTCAATCACTGCAACTGCAAAAACAGATACAGTGACTTCAGAAGATGCAATTCGTAACCCAGGTTTAGACAATGATGCACCAACAGTTCAAATTGACATCACTCCAAAAGGTGAGATCAAAGTAACATTTGCACCAGATGTTGATCCTGCAACGATTGATCCAAAAGACTTTGTGATTACAGGTCTAGACGGCAAACCAGTAGTGATTGATTTCACGCCATCTGAAGATCGTTTGACTTATACCGGTCAAGTGCCTACAGGCGTAGATACCTCGATTACAGTAAAAGTGCCTGAAGCATCTTATTCAGATAAAGCAGGTAACCCAGGTGAAGAAGGTTCTGAAACAGTTACAGTGGATACAGCTCCGCCTGTAGCAGAAGTGACTGTGACACCAGATGGTAAGATCACTATTACTTATCCAGATGACACAAAACCAGACAGCATTGATACCACAGGTATTATTGTGGAAGGTCCAGATGGTGAAGTGATTCCGGGTGTAACCTTTGAAGAACAACCTGATGGTACATTTACAGCGAAAGTGCCTGAAGGCATCGATGGCGACATCGTCGTGAAAGTGCCTGCGGGTTCTTATGAAGACACTACGGGCAACTCAGGCGAACCTGTAAAACAATCAGCTACGGTAGATACCGAATCTCCAGTTGTTGATGTTCAAATCGATGAAAACGGTAAGATCACACTGACTTATCCAGAAGATACTAATCCTGACACGATTGATACGACAGGTATTGTTGTAGAAGGTCCTAAAGGCCCAATTTCTGATGTGACTTTCGAAAAACAACCAGATGGTACCTACACTGCGAAAGTACCTGAAGGCGTTGATGGCGAGATCGTAGTGAAAGTACCTGCGGGTTCTTATGAAGATACTACGGGTAACTCAGGTGAGCCAGTTGAACAACCGGGTACGATTGATACCGACACACCAACAGCAACCGTAACCATTACTCCAGACGGTAAGATCACTGTCACTTATCCTGATGATGTTGATCCATCGACAATTACAGAAGAGTCGATCGTGGTTGAAGGTCCAAATGGTCCAATCGAAGTGCCATTTACTCCGCCAGTGAAACAACCAGATGGCTCATATGTAGTAACAGGTGAAGTGCCTGAAGGTACAGATGGCGAAATCGTGGTGAAAGTCCCTGCGGGTTCTTATGAAGACACTACAGGTAACTCAGGCGAGCCTGTTGCTCAACCGGGTAATGTGGATACAGATACACCAACAGCTGAAGTGACGATTACACCTGACGGTAAAATCACTGTGACTTATCCAGATGATGTCGATCCATCGACAATTACTGAAGATAAGATCGTAGTTGAAGGTCCAAATGGTCCAATCGAAGTACCATTTACACCTGCTGTGAAACAACCAGATGGCTCATATGTGGTGAATGGTGAAGTACCAGAAGGTACGGATGGTGACATCATCGTGAAAGTCCCTGCGGGTTCTTATGAAGACACCACAGGAAATTCAGGCGAGCCTGTTGAAAAACAAGGAACCATTGATACTGAATCTCCAGTGGCTGAAGTGACGATTGAACCGAATGGTGAAATTATCGTTACATATTCACCAGATGCGGATAAAACAACTATCGATCCAACTGACATTGTGGTGAAAGATAGCAATGGCAATACCATTGTGGTTGATTTTGTTCCATCTGAGGATGGCTTGACTTACACAGGTAAAGTCCCAACTGCGATTGATGAAAAAATCACAGTGACTGTGCCTGAAAACAGCTTCAAGGACACTACTGGTAACGACAATACGACGTCAGTAAAAACCGACCCAGTGGATACGATTGCACCAAAAGTTGAAGTGGTAATTACGCCAGAAGGTCAAATCACACTGAAATATGAAAACGATGTTGTACCATCGACCATCGATACCTCAAAAATTGTGATTGTTGACGGAAATGGCAATAAAGTCCCTGTGACATTTATACCGAGCGAAAATGGTTTAACACTTGTTGGACAAGTGCCAGATGGTATTGATAGCAAAGTTACGGTAACTGTGCCTGCGGGTTCTTATGCAGATGAAGTTGGCAATAAAGGTGGTAAAGGAAGTAGTTCTGCAACAGTAGACACACAATCTCCTGAAGTTGAAATCAGCATTACACCAAATGGTAAGATCACAGTGACTTATCCAGATGATGTTAATCCTGACAGCATTGAAGAAGGTAAAATTGTTGTTGAAGGTCCAAATGGTCCAATCGAAGTACCATTTACTCCACCAGTGAAACAACCTGATGGTTCATATGTGGTGACAGGTGAAGTTCCTGAAGGTACAGATGGTAATGTGACTGTTACAGTTCCAACAGACAGTTATGAAGATACCTTAGGTAATCCAGGTGAAGAGGTTGATACGACGGTTCCTGTCGATACCATTCCACCTAAAGCCGAAGTGACCGTTACACCAGATGGTAAGATCACTGTGACTTATCCAGATGATGTAGATCCATCGACGATTACAGAAGATAAGATCGTGGTAGAAGGTCCAAATGGTCCAATCGAAGTACCATTTACGCCACCAGTGAAACAACCAGATGGCTCATATGTGGTAACGGGTGAAGTTCCTCCGGGTGTTGATGGCACAGTAACTGTGATCGTTCCGGGTACATCTTATGAAGATGAATCCGGTAACTCAGGTGAACCAAATTCAGGTAAGGGTAAAGTCGATACCGACGTACCGACTGCAATTGTGATAATTCAACCGAATGGTGACATTGTTATTCAATACCCTGACGATACCAAGCCAGACTCGATTGATATATCGACGATCACTTTCACTGATAAAGATGGCGATCCAGTTGTGGTTGAATTAACACCATCGACAGATGGCAAGACCTTTACAGGTAAAGTACCGAACGGAAATGATACTGATATTACGGTTAGCATTCCGACTGGTAGTTATACCGATGAAACGGGAAATCCGGGCGCTCAGGTTGATGTCACTGAACCAGTAGATACCATTGCACCTAATGTTGATATCGATATCACACCAAATGGTCAGATTACTTTAACATTTGAAGATGATACGGATCCAAGTACCATACAAACTGGAAAAATCACAGTAACAGACAAGTCTGGTAATCCTATCGTTGTTGAATTTGTCCCAAGTCAAGATGATCCGCTTGTATTGGTGGGTCGTGTTCCAGAAGGTATTGAAACTGGTATCGTGGTGACTGTTCCAGCAGGTAGTTATCAAGATGATGTAGGTAACAAAGGTACTTTAGATCAAGAATCTGCTGATGTAGATACTGTTCCGCCTGTAGCAGAAGTGACGATTACTCCGGACGGTAAGATCGCGGTGACTTATCCTGATGATGTTGATCCAAATACGATTGTGGGAGAGTCAATAACAGTAACTATTTCAGATCCAACGGACCCGAATAAAACAATCGAAATACCTGTGACTTTTAACCCGCCAGTGGAACAACCTGACGGCTCTTATATCGTGATTGGCGAAGTACCTCCGGGTGTTGATGGTGAAATTACAGTAACTGTCCCTACAGATAGCTATGAAGATAAATCAGGCAATCCGGGTGATGACGTTACAACGACAGAAACACCTGTCGATACCATTCCACCAAAAGCAGAAGTGACGATTACACCAGACGGTAAGATCACTGTGATTTATCCGGATGATGTGGACCCTGACACGATTGAAAAAGACAAAATTGTTGTTGAAGGTCCAAATGGTCCAATCGAAGTACCATTTACACCTGCTGTGAAACAACCAGATGGCTCATATGTGGTGACTGGTGAAGTTCCTCTGGGTGTTGATGGTGACATTACAGTAACTGTCCCAACAGAAAGCTATGAAGATAAATCAGGTAATCCGGGTGAGGAAGTAGATAAAACTGTCTCAGTGGACAATATCGCTCCTGAAGTTGAAACAACCCAAGTGGTTACGACAGAAGATCAAAGTGTGACATTAACATGGGCGCATTTTGGTATTTCAGATGCAAATACAGCAAATGATCAGCTTGTTATTACGGTAACAAATCTGCCAAAAGACGGTGTATTGACAATCGTAGATGCTGCTGGGAATAAAACACCAATCATCGCGGGTCAAACACTATCTTATGCTGATATTAATGCCGGACAAGTTGTATTTGCACCAGATGCTAACGAAGCTTCAGCAACTGACGCCGGAGTATATGCAGGCCTAGAATTTAATGTTTCTGATGGTAAACATGTGACTTCAGGTGAATTGGAAATTGTTGTTGATGCAGTTGCAGATAAGCCTTCTTTAACATTAGATTTATTAGATTGGAGCCCAACGGCTGTTAATTTAAATATTCAAACTTGGAATAATCTTAAAACTGTTACTGTTGATGGAAAATCTTATAATTTATTGCAAGGTAATGGTAATGGCATGCCAGCAGATACCTTGAGAACGGTTTTTGAATACTTAACCAGTTCGAAAAATACAACTCTTCCACCTGCAAGCACTAGTGAAACTACAAGTTTGGTTGATTCAAGTGTAGCAACCTATGAAGGCGTTGCAATTACAGGTTATGTGTATTTGGAAGCTGGGCATACTTATAGCTATAAAGGTAAAGCAGATGATAGTGGTATGTTGATTATTGGAAACCAAGATCCTGTATTTGTGAGTTGGGGAGGCTTGAGCCAATCGGTAGACCTTAGCTTTACCGCTAAAGAGTCAGGGTTCTATACCTTTGATTTCTACATGCATAACCAAGCAGGTCAGGGTAACTATGATTTCCAATTAATCGATCAGTCACATGGTGATAAGATAAGTTATTATCCTAGTCTTGATGCTGCTGTATCAGATCTGAATAATTTTTATCAACAGACTAATCCTTCTGTGGAATGGCAAGTATCTGACTTGATTCAAGGAAGTAGTACCGATAAAGATCAAAATGGTTTCCATAGACCATATTTCAACCTAAGTGGTGAAGTTGGACAGGATATTTCTCTTGGTCTACTTAATACTAGTTTGAATGATCTCGATAGTTCTGAAAGCTTAACACTGAATTTCTCTGGTTTGGTTGAAGGTATGAAAATTTATGCTATTACAGAGGACGGAACTCGAGTATTACTTGGAACTGCGGATACAAATGGCAATTTAAGTTTTGTCGCTGATGGCATGAGTATCGAAGGTTCAAGCTTAGTGGCGATTGCACCACCAAGTTTGGTTGTTACAGGTAATTCTTTGAAGTTGAATGTGAAGCTTGAATCTATTGCAACTGAAAAATCGAATGGTTCAACTGCAAGTTCAGAACTAGAGTTCGGTGTAATTTTATATCCTGCTTCTGTAACAAACGTAGCACCTGAAATTGAAATTGAACCAGAAGTAGTCACTGTTGGTGCAGCTGTTGCCGGTCAAAAAATTGCTGCTTATGCTGCATCGGATGCAGATAATGATAGTCTGACTGTGACATTTGCTAATGGCTCGACAGTTAGTGCCGACGGTTTCTATCAATTATCAGTGGCTGATCAATCTGTAACCTTAACTCAGAAAGGTGCGGATCAGTTAAATTCAGGTGCTGCACTACCTTCGATAAGTCTTCAAGTTACTGATGGTAAGGTTACAACTCCTGTAACTGGCAATGCTGAACTCATTGAGTTAAAAGCAACATTAACAAGTGAAATTTCGGTATCAACTTCAACATCAGGTGGAACAAGTGGTGGTTCATCAAGTTCAGTGATTAAAGTTCCAAACCTAGGTACGATTTATAAAGATGCCCAAGGTAATTATGTTTCTAATGATCTTGTTGCGGGTGCGAAAATTGTAGATATTGCTGCACAGATGCAAGCTATTATCAATGATCCACAGTATGGTAATGATTTCAATAAAATTAACGATGCGCTAAGAATCTTTACTAATTTGAAAAGTGAAATTAACGTTTCTGAAATTATTATTATCAATTGGGAGAAAATTAACAAAGTTCTGACTCAGAATGAGCTTGGGCTTAATTTCTCAAATAGTTTCCCTAAAGACTTTGGAGGTCAAAAAGGTACTCCGAGTGATTGGATTGTATTTGATGAAGCGTATTCAGGTGAAAAATATCCTGTCAATTCAATGATTTTAAACAACTCTGATACAACCAACTATATTGATGGTTTTAACTTAAGTATTACGGGTGTCCAAAATGTAAGTGGTTTCCAAATTAATATGTTGGAAGGTGTACTATTTACGGATGGAACTCAAATTGCTAAGACAGGTGAGAAAAATCAAAATGGACAGGATCAACTTGGTGTAGTAGCTCCGGAAGCAGACGCTCCAGAGAAAGTTTTACAATTTACTTTACATGCAGAAGTTTTAAATGATGCAGAGGAAAATGTGAATGTAAATGGTGTGAAATTTAAATCTGCTGCTCTTGATGCTTTAGTTGATGCCAAAGTTTCGGTAAATGGTATATCAGTAAGCAAAGATTTAGATGGGTATTATACTTATCAAGGCACTTCAAGTAGTCAAGTTGAAGATTTTGTAGTGAAAGTTACAGTCCCTGAAACCTCAATTCAAGATGTAAATGTACTTACAACCCAGCTCGAAACAGAGTTAGGAAACAGTAACAATGTGCTTCCTATTCAGGAAACAGTGACTGCGACAGCATCGTTTGCGATGTTCTCATTAGAAAGTGAAAGTTTACTTCTTGGTGATGATATTGTTTTCGACCTTCTCGCAGACGACAATTTGGGCGGTAATACATTAACAACAGTAAATGATTTTTCTATTGCTGACCAAATCGATATATCTTCATTACTTTCTGACGATGCAACTGAAGCGAATCTCGCAGAGTTTGTAACAGTAGCATATGACGAAGAAACTGATTCAGCTGTGATTTCAATTGACCGTGATGGCACATCAGGTACGGAATATGAATCACAAGATCTTGTAGTCTTGCTCAATCAAACGAGCAAAGTCGAACTAGATGACCTAATCAACAATAATCAAATTATTTACTAATAATTTGATGAACTAAAAAAGCACCTTCGGGTGCTTTTTTTTGCTTTCCAAAAAGTGAACGCAGATTGAAGACGTGGTTTTAATCAACAACTCATCGGAATTAAAACAAATACGCTATATCTACACTTGTATATTGAATAAGCTTTCTTTGCGCTTAAAAAGCGACACTTATCTGATGACGTAGCTCAAAAGCTATGCATAAAAACAAATTAATGGACAATAAAAATGAAAAAGAATCTCTGGATCAGGACACTTCTTTGTATGACGGTTGCGGTGTCACCACTTACTTTCGCAGCGACAACCACTGCACCCGTTCCACCCAATAGCCAGCAAGTTTTTTTTGTGGGTAATAACTGGGATGGTACGGTTACAGTCATCAATCCTGCAAAAAACTATCAAAAAGTTGGTGTCATCAATATGGTGCCCGACAAAAAAGAACGGCTGACTGAGATTTACCTCAATCCAGTAAAGTTGATCGCCTATAGCTATATTCGTAATACAGCAGGAGAGGGAAATGATCAATTGGTCGATGACATGTATTCCACACCAGATGGCAAATCGGTAGTTGCATCACGCCCAAGTTATGCAGATGTCGTCTCGATTAACATAGCAACAGGAAAAATCAATTGGCGCACACCCGTTGAAGGATTTCGCGCAGACCATATGGCGGTTTCACCCGATGGGCAACAAGTTGCTGTTTCAGCATCTTCAGGGAATGTCGTACAAGTACTCGATATCAACACGGGCAAAGAACTAGGACGTTTTGCGACGGGCGATAAACCACATGAAAATATCTATTTTGCCAACGGTACTAAAATCTTAAATTCAGCCATTGGTAATGTCGAAACAGCCATGGATGCATCTTGGCAAGACTTTACCAAAGGCAAACGCTATATCACCATTGCCGATGCTAATAATTTTAAAGTCTTGAAGAAAATTGATTTTCGTCCTGCATTGGATGCCTTTGGTCGTAAAGACCTATCAAACGCTGTGCGTCCAATTGTGTTTAGCAAAGACGAATCCAAAATCTATGCACAAGTCTCATTTTTTAATGGCTTGGTCGAATATGATCTCAATCAAGGCAAAGTCACACGCATTGCACAGCTTCCGGGAAGTACAACTATTCCCTCTGATCGCACGAAATGGGTAAATGACTCACGTCATCATGGGCTTTCGATCAGTGGAGATGGTGAAAAACTATGTGTTGCAGGAACGATGGATGATTATGCCACCATCGTCGATCGTAAAACTTTGACCGCGGCGAAATTGATTGCTGCAGGCAAACCGTATTGGGCAACGCAAAGTCCAGATGGTAAGCGTTGTGTCATTTCTGAAAGTGCCACAGATGCAGTAACCGTGATTGATTTTGCAACAGGTGAAAAAGTCATCACAGTTCCAGTTGGCAATCATCCACAGCGTGTTCGTTTTGGTTATGCACCAGCAGGATGGGGCAGTCAGTAAAACAGTTTAAATCAAAAGAAAATGGAAAAATCAGAGTCAAATCGGCTCTGAATTTTTTAATAGTAGAACATTTAGAGATTGAATCATGTATAAGAAATGGATTGTTATTGGGTTAGTGGTTGGCTTGATTTTATTGTTGATGATTCAGTTATTAAAACCAAAGCAGCAGGAGGTTCATGAACAGCTACCGTTAGATCAACAAAAAGTGTCTGAAACACGTTCAGAGCGAACTATAGAAAATGTATTGCAGCATTCAAGTTCTAATTCCAAACAATCAATACTCGACAGTGAAACGCACTCTGAGCTATTACAGCAACGTGAACAGGTATATCAACAATTTCAGCAAATAAACACGCTGATGAGTCAGGGACAGCAGCCGAATCAAAATCAAGTACTCGCTCTACTCGAGCAACAATATAACTTGGTTAAAAAAGGCGTCGTGAAATTGGATGAAGCCATTTCATCAATTCAATATTTACGACAAATTCTTCCTGAAATGGACAGAGCTTTGGATAGACAGCTAGCTAAACTGGAACAACTCAAAAAATGAATTAACTTGAATAAATAAACTTTTAAACTAACCAAACTTAAATGAAATAATTAAGGGGGAGAGCAAAAGTAGAGTGGCGCGGAAATAGAATAGTAAATTAAAAAAAATTTTTTAAATCAAATGCTTATAATTTAAATAAGGATTTGGAAAATAAACACTCCGAAGATGCCGCTGCAAATGTCGTGACCCTGAACCCGATGAGTTCAAGGTGGACGCGACGTACACTCGCTGGGTTTCCCACTCGAGGAGGGCATACGCTCAGAATATACAGAACACATCCATAAGTTTAAGTATCGGCAGGGGATTAGACCTAGCTGGCGAACACCTCAGAGATGTGCTCAGTATAACGAATTCAGCGTTATTGGCAAATCACCAAACACTGACGAAGTGTTTAAAATGAAGCAATCGGGCAAAGTATAATCACTAAACCACCGATTAATCAGTCAATTCTTCAACTTGTTCCAAAATATTTTGCAACAAAAGTTCGCAGTTTGCATATTCTTGCAAACTCTTATTCATTGACAGGACTTCTTGCATTAATTCAAGTGCGACCATAATGATCAGTTTACTCGGTTCCATACGTGGCGCTTTACGACGGAATTCATCGTATTTGTCATTCAGTAATTGTGCTGCGCGTTCTAAATCGGCTTGTTGGTCAGAAGTAGTTGCTAAACGGAAACTATGACCTAGAACTTTTAAATCAACTGCAATTTGTTCACTCATGATCAAACTTCCTCATTACTTTCAGTCGGATGTGCCAATTGTTGAATTTCTTGCGCATGTTGATCTTGAGCTGTACCTAAAATAGCTAAACGTTGAATAATCGCTTCAACTTTTGCTTTGGCATGTTCATTTTTTTGCAATAAACGTTCACGTTCTTGCTGCAAACCTTGAATTTCTTGTTGAGCATGACGCTGTTCATTTTGCATCTTTTCTTTAACGATACGTAGCTCATTACGTTCTGCCAAAATTTCTTGAAAACGATTTTTTAGATCAGTACAGCTTTTTTCAAGACGGCTATATCGGTCAGCCAAAGCAGTTGCATCAGTATTCAGCTGTTGAAGTTGAGCACGTGAATCAGTTAATTGCTCATTCAGCGTATCAATTTCTTCTTGTTTGGAGGTGATAATACCGTTCTTATGTACAATTTGAGCATGATGGTGCTCATCAGACGAGTTTTTCTCATCTTGTAGGGCATTATTTTCGCTTTCAAATTGCGCCAGTCGCTTTTTTAAAACGCTAATATGCGCTTGGAGACGCTGTAATTCTTCTAACATAACGTAGTCGCACAGTCTTGCAAACAAAGGTAATATATACGAAGTATAGAGATTGGATAAGCGAATGCAAGACGATATTTCAGGTTGGTCAGATTGGTCCCAGAATTTTTCTAAAATTGAAGAAATTTCAAGCCCAAGTGAGTTACATGGTCTACTCACTGGTATAGTTTGTGTGTCACAACCTCCGAGTCGTGAAGAGTGGCAACAAATTTTAGCAACGCTTGATGTGGCTGAATTAGACGAAGATGCGGTGGCATTGTTGACTGAAGAAGCAGAAGATGTAGCTCATTCACTTTCAGATGATGAACTCGACTATCTTCCTTTATTACCAGATGATGATCACTTACTTGGTGAACGTGTGCAAGCCTTGGCAGACTGGTGTGCAGGTGTTGTTCTTGGTTTTGGTTTGGCGGCAGGTCATCTGCGCACCAATGAACAAGAATTGATTGAGCATTTACAGGATGTCGCTTCAGTAGAATTTGAAGATTCAGATGATGATGAAGAAGGTGAAGAAAGCTATCAGGAATTATACGAATTTGTTCGTTTAATCCCAGTGAGCCTGTCTATGGGACGTACCAAAGTTGATGTTTCAGAAACACCGTTGCTACAACTGAGCGCTAAAAATTCATCGGCTCAAGTGGGTAATGTGGTTGAAATGTTCACCCCACATCGTCCGAGCTAAGGCATTAATTTTGCTTATATCTATGTGAGGTATTACGTGTTTTTATACATGCCTCACATAGATTGAGAGATTCATATTCAATTGAATCAAAATTTAAACAATATCAGCCAGCAGGTATAAAAAGTATTTAAATGAAGAAATTAACTCAAGCGGATTTTCAAGAACGTCGAGACATCCTTGCGGGTGAAATGGGACTACGTAGTATTGCAATTATTGCCACGAGCAAAGAAGCCATGCGTAATCGCGACGCAGATTATAAATTTCGAGCTGATAGTAGTTTCTTTTATTTAACAGGTTTTGCTGAACCTGAAGCGGTTGCAGTGATTGAAACCTTTGATAGCGAAGAAGAAGGTTATAGCTATAGTTTGTTCTGCCGTGAACGTGACCGTGAAATGGAAATTTGGAATGGCTACCGTGCGGGTGTAGATGGGGCAGTAGATGATTATGAAGCCGATGAAGCTTATGCAATTGATTTGCTTGATGAAGAAATTTTAGAAAAATTACAAAATAAAGATAAATTATTTTACCGTATTGGGCAGCAACCAGATTTTGATGCTCGTGTGGCGCAGTGGATTTCGGCAGCAAGTGGTGAATCACGTAAGGGTGCAAGTGCGCCTGCACAAGTGATTCAGCTTGATCGTATTATTGATGAAATGCGTCTGCACAAATCTGAAGACGAACTTGAATTGATGCAAATTGCTTCGGATATTTCAGCAGAAGCGCATACTCGTGCCATGCAAACGGTTAAACCGGGCATGATGGAATATGCACTAGAAGCAGAACTGAATTATGTCTTTGGTAAAAATGGCTGTGTGCCTTCCTATAACAGCATTGTCGGCGGTGGTGAAAATGGCTGTATTTTGCACTATGTGGAAAATGACAAAGAACTCAAAGATGGTGATTTGGTACTGATTGATGCAGCATGTGAATATCAGCTGTATGCCTCAGACATTACCCGTACTTTCCCAGTCAACGGTAAATTCAGCCCTGAACAAAAAGCACTTTATAATATCGTACTCGATGCGCAAATTGCGGCGATTGATGCGGTGCGTATCGGCAACTCTTATAAAGAACCACATAACGTTGCAGTGCGTATTTTAGTTCAAGGTTTATTGGATCTTGGCATTATGCAAGGAGATATTGACGAAATCATCGCAAAAGAAAGTTACCGCCAATTCTATATGCATGGTACGGGTCATTGGCTTGGTATGGATGTGCATGACGTCGGTTCATACAAGCAAGACGGTGAATGGCGTGCCTATGAAGAGGGTATGGTAGTTACTGTTGAGCCTGGTCTTTATATTGCGCCAGATGATGAAACAGTGGATGTAAAATGGCGTGGTATTGGTATCCGTATTGAGGATGATGTTGTAGCGACTCAAAATGGTCCACGTGTATTGACGGCTGCAGTGGTGAAATCTGTAGAAGACATTGAAGCGCTGATGGCGAAAGCGAAAGCCGCTTAAGTTAATATAGTAATAAAAAAAGCCGGTCAGATGACCGGCTTTTTTTATCTACAAGCAGTCTTATAAATACTAGTCATATAGACAAGGTTAATTAGCAATGTAGTTGATTTTATTATGTTAAGTTTTTACAAAAATTAGATATAAGTCTTTTTAAATTAATCGTATAAATTTTTTATTTTAATCATAATTATGGGCGTTAGAAAAGCTGGGGTGGTTATTCCCTTTAATGGCAATCAACAGGATATTGAAAGACTGGTAAATGATTGGCTGGTTTATTTTGAAGAAAACTCAAAATCTGCATTAGATATAGAGTGGCTGACGGATCATATTGTTTGTATCAATAGTGCCGGATTAGCACATTTTGCTTTTACTGAACCTGAAAAATGGAGCAGTTTGCTAAGCAGTCAGTTGCCGATGAAATGGATGATCTTCTTTGATTTTGCAGACACAAATTCAAGCTATAGCTATGCGCTTTATAAAGAGGGTGTAGAAATCAGATGTGTCATTCAAGCGGAAGAAGAGGAACTTTACATGGATGGAGAAAGACAAGATTTTGAAAAGGAATGGTTAAACTTTTCAACAAGGTATTTATACGAATATGTTGAAAATGGCAAAGTTCAAAAAAAATGGACGACTGATTTAAACAGTTTAAAAGAAGAAATCAATCAAGATTTGGAAAGCTATTATCAGTATTATTATTTTAGCGAAAAGGATCATTTAATTTATCATACTCAATTGGTTCGGCAGTTATTGATTGAACTCTTTAAAAACTATGTCGGTTTTGAAATCTTTGATAGTGATTATAATCCAGTAAAGAAAATAAAGTTTAAGTATAACAATCAGCGTACTTATGATGATTATTTGAGTTTAGCCTCAAGAGGGGATATTGCAGCCCAAATTAAATTGGGTGAAATGTATGAAACGGGATGCGGCGTCGAAAAAAATGATGTTACAGCACAAGGATGGTATCAAAAAGCGGCTGATCAGGGTGATGATGCAGCGATGCTGAAGTTAGCCGTGCTGTTGTTCAAAAAGCCATTTAAAACAGATATTCATATCGCTTTAGATCTACTGAATCAGTCAGTGGAAAAGGGAAATATAAACGCAAGAACGACTCTTGCTGAAATATATGAAAAGGGCGAAATTCTTGATCAAGATTATAATGTAGCAATGAGCTTGTACAAGCAATCGGCAAAACAAGGCTGTGCAATTGCTCCCTATAAAATTGGCTTAATGTATGAGCTAGGCAATGGCGCAGCTCAAGATTTAAAGATGGCGAAACGCTGGTATCACCAAGCGGCGAATGCTTTTAATCAAGATGCAGAAATTCGATTGCAGAAATTAATCCAGCATTTTAATGCTTAAGCCATTCATTTAAATTATTCCGTATTAAGGAGATCGTTTCTGTCTTTTGTGTTCTATATCTTTATCTATAGCAATGAAAATAAATTGAATACATGAGCGCAATATTTTGACCAAATCATGGAAAATATTAAATAAATATAAAAAAAGCCGATCTATTGATCGGCTTTTTAGCTTCACTTTGCGATTAAGACTTTTGTAAAAATTCTGTCGCTAATTTTAAAAACTCTTCCGGTTTTCATATACGGCCAAATGTCCGGTTGCCGGTTCAGCATGTGAAATCAGATCTATAGCATATTTGACCAATACACTCGGGGGCATATACTCATAATTACAGCCATTCACTAATGTTTGTTTGTTTGTTTTTCGCTGTCTCAATCACATCGGTATGAATCTACAACTCAGCTTGGTGGGTAAATCTTTCTCAATTATTGGTTTGCAGCGTATTTTCTAAGGTTTGCGCCATAGTATTTTCACACCATGCCAAGGTAAAGTTGGCGCTAAAACCTGTTTGAATAATAGTGCTCGACATCGCTTTAGAGTTGCTCTGTACCTAACTCAAATTAAAGCTTGGTACGTGCATCAACTTTAGGATAAGGCGCCAATAACACAACAAAAATTACATATTCTGGATATTCTGCTGCGGAATATATCCAGAAAATGTTGTGTAATGAAAAGCTCATTAAACCGAATGGTTTAACATAATTGGGTTTTGCAGCTGCAATCACTTATTCAACTAATTGAACAATGGCTAAAGGCTGATCATCAGGTAGTTAGCTTGATATCGTCCTTTTGAATGCATCAAAACATGACATGTTCAAATGACGCTGATTTACGCAAATGATGGCTCATACTGATGGACTCAGCCATTTTTATTGTGATTTTCTCTTTTTTAAAGATCAATATTTACGGTAAGGGATGATTAATTTTGTATTTAATCAGTGCAAATACCTGCAACTAATTTGTATTTCATTATAAAAAATCATGCCCTTGATGTAAGATAAAATTCATTACAGATTATATGTATTTCGAGTGAATGTCCTAAATTCGAATACTTGATAAAAAAGGAAACAAGCATGCAGCAAGAAGTCATCATAGTTGGTGGTGGTATGGTCGGTTTAAGTCTGGCACTCATGTTGGCCAAAGACAAAATTGGCGTAAAACTTTTAGAAGCCATTAAATACCCCAATTATGATGATGCAAACCTTGAGCCTTATCACTCGAGTTTTGATGCACGAAACAGCGCCTTGTCACGCCGTACGGTGCAAATTTATCAAGAACTAGGCCTCTGGGATGCTTTGCAGGAACACGCCACACCTATTTTAGAAGTGAATATTACAGAGCAAGGTAGTTTTGGTAAGGCAAGACTCAAAGCAGAACAAGAAAAAGTCGAAAGCTTTGGGCAGGTGATTGAAAATGCATGGTTAGGTCGTGTGTTGCTCGCAGAAGTCAAAAAAGAACCGCTGATAGAATTAATTGATGGTGTGCAAGTGACTTCACTGACGCAAGATGCAGACCATGCCTATATTGAAGCAAAGCGTGCTGAAGAACAGCTCAAACTACAATCTAAAATTGTGATTGCCGCCGATGGCCGTGATTCATTCTGCCGTAAAGCCTTAGGTATTGGCGCATCGGTGCATGATTATAACCAAGTGGCGATTGTCACTACAGTACAAACCTCTAAACCGCATGGTCATGTTGGTTTCGAGCGTTTTAGTTCGCTTGGTCCGCTAGCGCTGCTGCCACTTCCAGGTGAATACCGTCGCTCAGTGGTTTGGCCTGTTCCTAAAGGAACTGAAGGCGAGTGGATGGGTGATGAAAATGATCAGCACTTCTTAGATGCTTTACAAGAAACCTATGGCGACCGTGCAGGTAAATTCCAAAAAACTGGTAAACGTTTCAGCTTCCCATTGTCGCAAGTACTTGCAGAGAAACAAGCTGTAGGTCGTGTAGTGCTCATGGGAAATGCTGCCCATACCATTCATCCAGTGGCAGGTCAGGGCTTTAACTTATGTATGCGCGATGCCTATGTACTGCGTCGTTATTTAACAGAGCAAGTTGAAAAAAATGCCGATTTGGGTGATGCAGCTATGCTGCTGGATTATGAAAAATCGCGCCTGACCGATCAGCAGCGGGTGATTAAATTCTGTGATTCAGTTGTACGTGGTTTTAGCAACCAGAACCCATTTTTAAAATTGATTCGCAATACTGGATTAGTTGCCTTTGACACCATTCCGGGGATTAAGCCTTTGGTCGCGAATTATGCAATGGGGCTAAAAGCATGAGTTTAAATCAAACAAATGTACTGGATGCCGTGATTGTCGGCGGCGGCTTGGTCGGTGGCTTAACGGCATTGCTGTTGGCGCAAGGCGGTGTGCAGGCTACGGTATTGGATGCGGCACCTATTTTGGATGCAGAAAAAACCAAAAGTATTGCGAATCCTCGGGTTTTGGCACTTAGTCAAGCCACTATTCATTTACTCAAGACTGTGGGCGTTTGGGAAAAGCTTGCCCGTCAGCAGCCGTATACAGGCATGCAGGTGTGGAATAAAAATGGCTATGGAGAAATCAATTTTGGTCATGTTGCAGAGCAAACACCATCAGTTGAGCAAGCTTTAGGTTCAATGGTTGAACCAAGCGTATTGAATTTAGCCATTCAAGAAAAAATGCTAGAACAACTCGAAGACTATCGAACCCAAGTTAAGGTCAGTCGCGTTGAGCGCGGCGTTGGTGTGTGGATCATTCACCTCGCAGATGGTACCCAGCTCAAAACAAAACTGGTGATTGGTGCAGATGGTGCAAACTCATTTGTCCGTGAGCAAGCTTTCATCGATCTAGATGTATTGGACTATAAGCAAGCCGGTGTGAGCTGTGCAATTAAAACCGCCCAACCGCATCAGCATTTAGCACGTCAAATTTTCTTAGAAACTGGCCCTTTAGCATTTTTGCCGATGGCGAGTCTGAAAAAAGAAGAAAGCGGTTATTGGCAATCGATTGTGTGGACCTTACCAGATGATTATGCCGATGAATATGTGGCTTTATCCGATGTTGAATTTACTGCGTTGCTCACTCGAGAAAGCCATCACATGCTCGGCGAAGTCTTAGAAGCAACCCCACGTGCTAAATTTCCATTGAAGGCACGAGCTGCACAGCAATATGTTCATGATGGTCTAGCGCTGATTGGAGATGCTGCCCATGTGATTCATCCACTTGCAGGACAAGGCGTGAATATTGGCTGTTTAGATGCAGCAGTGCTTTGTGATGTGCTTTTAACCGATAAAAAACGAGGTGTGTGGGCACATGAACAAAGTTTGAAACGCTATGAACACCGTCGTAAAGGGCAAAACGATGCCATGATGCATAGTATGTCCGCAATTGGTTGGTTAGAAACTACCACTTTTTCTCCTGTGGTGTGGGCGAGAAACTTTGGTTTAAAACAAGTGGAAAATCAGACTGTTCTAAAAGATGCGTTTATGGCTCAAGCCAATGGTCTGAGTATTTTAAAAGATACAATCTACGCAGCTTAGGTCAAAGTCTGATATTTTTTAGACAGTCGTATAAACAAGGTTACGATTTTGATTAAAAAAGATACGATTTTTTGGTTGTGGGTACTAGTCGAAATGCTCAGAGATTGCTAAATTTCTGTTAATTTAAAACCAGACATTCACTGGCAAACAGAAGTCATTCGCGGGGAGAACACAATGACTGATATGAACGATTATGATGATCCAGAAGATTCAGTAGTTGATGAAGATGAAGCACAAGCAGCTGAAAAAGGTGCAGGTGACGCAGCTGATTCTGCCTCTGATGGTGACACCTCTGAAGCTGAAACATTAACAGTGACTGCAAAACTAAAACAACGTCAGGCGCTTGAAGATGAAGTTGCTGCGTTCTTAGCGCGTGGTGGTCGTATTACCGAAGTCCCTCCAGACGAATCGGCAAAAGATTAAAATGAAAAAACACCACGTCATGTGGTGTTTTTTTTTGCTTCATTCGCTTGTGCGATGATGAACGTCATTCATTTTTTAACTCTGTAGCATGTTTGCTCAAGAAGTTAAGTCGTTAATAAGATGTGAAGTCGCTTCAAGCCGTCTTTGGCTTCATATATTTACGACTGATCGCGAAAATAGGATAGAACACAAAATGCAGTAAAAGCAAAAACATACAATTAATAATAAATGCACCAATATACGGTGGTGCATGCATGGCCGCCACAGCAGCGACAAAAGATTGAAAAAGTAATACCGCACTCAAAACGACATAAGCCCAATAGCGATGCCTATCCCAAAATTGGCTCAGTTTCAGTAAATTACCGACTACAAAATAGAGGGAACAATATCCACAGACCATCGCAATCACGCTATGATCGGCCGTCATTTGCTCGCCACTAATATAGTGCGGATAGGGTTGAATGCCAGTATAAATAATATGTGCAAGGGCGGTGAGCCAAACCAGATTAAAGAGAATGAACATCAGCGTTTTTTTGACAGACAGATTTATGGACATGTTATAAGCAACTTTTTTCATTCTATTTAAATTATTGTATGGGATAGCTTATGGAACCCGTAGGTCCCATAAGCGGTTCAAATTAAAAATAAAAAAAATTAAGCTTAATCGTTCGCTTGGGTTAATTCTAAAGCACGTTGATAGGCCACTTTCTTTTTAATCCCAGTTAAATCTGCAGCCAACTGAGAGGCAGCTTTAACGGACAAATCTTGAAGTAAACGCGTCAGCAATTTGTCTAACTTTTCTTGCTCTAGGTCTTTTTCTTCGGTCGCACCACCAATTACCAAAACGATTTCGCCTTTTTGCTGATTGTGATCAGATTCGACAAAATGAACCAACTCACCCAAAGACATTTTTTTAATGGTTTCAAATGTTTTGGTAATTTCACGTGCAAAGCCTACAGGACGATCGGCACCAAAGACATTCGACATATCTTTTAGGCAATCCACAATACGGTGCGGCGCTTCATAAATAATCATGGTTTGAGTTTCGTCTTTCAGTTTTTCGAGTGCTAAAAGACGTTGTGACTGTTTAGAAGGTAAAAAGCCTTCGAAACTAAAACGGTCACTGGGTAGGCCGACAGCACTGAGAGCTGCAATGGCAGCACAGGCACCCGGCACAGGAATGACACGAATATTTTTTTCTTGTGCAGCACGAACCAGTTTAAAGCCGGGGTCACTGATCAATGGTGTGCCTGCATCACTAATCAACGCCATATTTTCACCCTTTTCTAGGCGTTCAATCAGCTGGTCAATTTTGTTGCTTTCGTTATGGTCGTGGCATGCAGTTAAAGGCGTATTGATACTAAAATGTTTAAGTAATTGTGCGGAAGTTCGTGTATCCTCGGCGGCAATAATTTTAACCGACTTCAATACCTCAATTGCACGATAACTAATATCATCTAAGTGCCCGATTGGAGTTGCAACAACAAATAACTGAGCACTCATAGGTTTCTCCATGTTGGATAATAAGAACAAAATTTTGGGTCTTTGCCTTTTAAGCAGTCTGTTTACAGCTGCACAGGCAGACGTCTTGGTCATTCTACCTGAATCTGGCCCTATGGCGCGAGCCGCATCCAGTATTAAGCAAGGTTTCAATAGCGCATATCAATCGTCAGACTACAAAGTACCCATTAAGTTTGTGGATTCAAATCAAAAGCAAATTGCTGCGATATTGAAGCAACAGGTAAATAAAAAAACTCAATTGGTGATTGGCCCTTTAGCACGTCAAGATGTTGAAGCACTTGTAAAAGCAAAGCCTAAAGTCCGCGTGTTGGCTTTAAATGAAACGACAAGCCAAATTCCAAACGTCTGGCAGTACAGTTTATCGAAACGGGATGATGCCCTAGCACTCCAAAAAGTCTTCGAAAAAGACAAATTAGCGCAAGTGATAGTGTTACGTCAGCCTGCAACTGAGGCAGAACATGAATTATTGCTCATGTCCTTAATCAGCCAAAGTTCAGTGCCGATTCAAGTGGTTGAACAACTCCCAACGAAGCTGGACAAAAATCAAGGGGTGCTGTTGTTAGGCAATAATGAATGGTTAAACAGTCAAAAAAAACTACCTAAAGCAAAACTATATAGCGTCGCCAATGCGATTGAAGCCACAAAGCCCATTCCTATAGGACTGAAATTTTGTGATGCACCTGCCTTACATGATGCACGTTGGCCTGACCTGATCCGAGCTTATGAGGAAAATCCAGTAGATATGCCATATCAACGTCTTTTAGCTTTTGGCGGAGACACATGGCATATCGCAAAACAATATTTGCAAGAACCGAAATTAAAAAGCATTGAGTTTCAGGGGCGAACAGGGCTAATCAAAATTAGTCAAAATAATATTCAGCGTGTTCCTCACTGCTATGAGCGAAGTAAAAAAGGCATCGTGGCGATCTCACTTTAGGGATGAAACGATGCAGCTAAACTTAGAGCAGATGAATTTGGGACAGATGAATCTGGGGCAGTGGGCAGAACGGCAAGCGCTGCGTTTGGTTAAGCAGCAAGGCTATGTACAGGTGCAACAGAATTATCATAGTCGTTATGGTGAAATTGATTTGATCGTTGCACGTGGTCAAGAATTGGTGTTTATTGAAGTTAAAGCCCGTTCGAATACCCGCTATGCCCAAGCCGTTGAAAGTATTTCTATTCACAAACAACGTAAGATGATGAAGACTGCGTTGCATTTTTTAAATGAACAGTCACATTTTCAAAATTATTATTGTCGCTTTGATGCAATTTGTTTTGATTTTTATCAGCACTTTGCAAAAACACTACAGCAAGACTTTTCTAAATACCCGTATCATCAGCAATGGATTGAAAATGCTTTTACTTTTGATCAAGAGTTGATTAATCTCTGATAAAACAAACTGTGTAAACGCATAGAAAAATACGTGTGGAAATTTGAGGAGTCGTGCTGAGTGGTTAAGCGTATTGCAATAACGATGCTTTGTGTCGCAAGTTTATCTGGCTGTGCGAGTTTTATTTCGAATGGAACAGGATCAGCACCTGTAGGAACTGAAAGCGGCGCACGCTCATTGGGACAAGTTTTTATTGACTCTTCCATTGTTCGAACAGCAAAAATTAATTTATATAAACTAGATACTCGGTTTAAACAGTCACGTGTCAATATTGAAAGTTTTCATGGCAATGTCTTATTGACTGGGCAAGTGCCAGATAATCATTTAAAAGAATTGGCAGAAGAAAATGTCCGTTCAATGAGTGATGTCAAAACTGTACATAACTATATTACAGTGGGTAATCAGATCAGCTATAGCACCATCATGCAAGATACTGCGGTTACTGCGAATACCCGTGGTTTGATTATGAAAGCGCCTGTGGTATCTGACAGCAAAGTACACATTCATACTGAAGATGCTGTTCTTTATGTGATGGGCCGTTTAAACAGTGCGGAAATCACAGACTTAAATCAAATCTTGCAACAAGTGGGTAATGTAACGCGAATTGTCACTTTAATCGATAATATTGATCAGAACCCAAATCCACAGGCACGTTCAATTAACTCAAGTTACACCACACCTGCTGTAGGCAATGTGCAACCTGAAGTACAAACGCCTGTTGCGATAGATCCGGATGCTGTCGATCCAAATGCTCAATAACTTGTTGGAATTGATGTTGTAATATATGAATCAATGGTCTCTGCAACTCCAGCAAAAACTGGAGTTGGCTAAATCCTTATACCGAGATTTTCGGTTATATGATTTTGGCAGTTATGCCTTAAATCGACTGACACCCAAACAAGGATATCATGTTCAAAACAATATCCCTTATGGTCTTAAAGCGCGACATCGCCTAGATTTGTATCGCACGTCAGCACCTCGTCAGCAACGTCCACTCATCGTGTTTGTACATGGTGGAGCGTGGATGCATGGTGACAAAAAGGACTATGGATTCATTGGTGAAGCTTTTGCCAAAGAAGGCTTCGATGTTGCTGTCATTAATTACCATCTCGCACCTGAATATATTTTTCCGGCTTCAATTGATGATCTTAGCCTTGCATTAAACTATTTGACGCAGTCTCAGCATAAGTTGCAGATTGAAGTGGAAAATGTGGTGTTAATGGGACATTCGGCAGGGGCATTTAATGTCATGTCTGCACTGTATCATCCGACGCCTTATCAGCTACAAGTGAAAGAGAATATTCGTGCAATTGTGGGATTGGCAGGGCCATATCATTTTGATTATAAAGGTGATCCGATTTGTGCAGATGCCTTTGATCAAAATGTACCGTATCAACAAGTGATGCCGTATTATTTTGTTGAGCACAATCAAGTGAAGCATTATCTATTCACTGCGGATAAAGACAATATCGTTGGCCATAGCAATAGTGAAGATTTTGATCGTCGATTAAAAGCCTCAGGCAACCACAGTCAGTTGATTCAAATTCCACGCGTTGGGCACATCACGATGATTGGTTCAGTTTCGAGTTTATTTAGTCGCTTCTTTAAAACCAAAGCTGAAATCATGCGTGTACTCGATGAAATTAGTCCACCTTAATGTCTGTGGTTAAATGATTGAGAATAAAAAACCGCCAAGTATGGCGGTTTTTTTATTGCATGATTTATTTACTAAAAATAGCTACTTATAACCATGCTTCGGTGTCATCTGCAACAGCAGACCCATGGATGACATGCATAATCATCGAATGGGCGATACTTCCTTTGAACGGAATTTCAGGTAATGCATCAAATTTAAAGAAAGCCGCATCACTTATTTCTTCTTCTTGTAATTGAAGCTCACCTGAAGCATATTCTGCTTTAAAGGCGATCATTAAATTACTTGGGAAAGGCCAAGGTTGGCTTGCCAAATATTGAATATTTTTGACCTTCAGCCCAACTTCTTCTTCAGTTTCACGACGAACTGCTTCTTCTAGAGTTTCACCGACTTCAACAAAACCTGCGATCAGTCCATACATGGCACGGACATTTTTTGCATTTTTTGCCAATAAAATTTCATCTTCACCACGGGTAATGACGGTAATGACACAAGGATTGACACGAGGGTATTGGTGATAACCGCAAGCGGGACAAACCATGGCATATTCTGTGGCATGGACTTGAGTTGCAGTACCGCAGTGGCTACAAAATTTATGATTACGGCGCCATTCTAAGAGTTGAATAGCACGGCTGGCTTGTTCAAATTGCTGAACATTCCAAAGTTGTAAAAGCTGACGAATAGGGATGAGCTGTAAGCCTTCAGGAATTGGCTCATTTTCAAGTAGATCACGGGCAATCACTTGATCACCCGTGCCAATATTTAAATCACTTGCGAGTTGTTCAACTTCGGGAAGTTGAAAGTTTTCATCGACCAGCAATTGCTGTTGTTTGAAGATATACGCAAGTGATAATTTAGACATTAGGCTGCTGCTGATTTCAGTTTTTCGCTACTGTCCAATGCTACCTTAAACATGCCCTGTAAAACAGGTTGTTTGTTCTTTAAATTGTCAATCAACATATCTGCGCTTGCCAATGAATCTAATGCTTGATTCACTTCGTTTGCTTCAATCGCTGTTGAAGATTCAACTCGTTTCAAAATGAATTGAGCTGTTGAGTTCAGTGCATTTTGAGCCGCATCTGCATTGAGGAACAACATTGCACCACCAATTTCACGGAATTGAGTTGCAGTCGCTTCAAGTTGTGTCAGATCTTGGTTTTGTAAATACTGAACCAAAGATTGGCTAGCAGCATCAATTAAAACCTTGGTCTCATTTAACAGAGCAGCGTGTGCTTCATCTAAACGGTCGAGTGAAATATTCATATTATTCACACGAAGTTGTAAGCGGCTAGAAGTGTGATGACGCTCAAGCACACCGATCGAGTTCATGGCAGACAAGATATTGTTCATCAACTGCTGGGCAAAGCTTTCATCTTGTAAAATCTCAGCATTACCTAATGACGCAGCTTGACGCGACAGGTCGTTATACGCTTCATTTAAGTTCAAAACTTTGAAAATATTTGCCAATTCGTTCAATTTCGCTTGAAGTTCTTGGGTTTTTTCAGGCGTCATATTTTGATAGTTAAATTCAATATCATTACGAATTTGCGTCATTTCAGTCGTAACCAATTCACCAATGGTATGCATGGTGTCGAAGTCAGGACCATATAAATGACGACTGAAAACTTGTAATTGGGTGTCGGTAAGAAGGTCTTCACCGATATTTAATTTGCCACGAATATGATGAGAAATGTCATCTTCTTGGCTAATGTTTAGACTTAAGACATTGGCTAAATCAGAAATGGATGCTTTAAAGCGCTCAGTTCCTGCAAAATATTGAGCCATATTGCGTTCAATGCTTACCAAGGTACGTAAGCGAGCATCAGTAATTAAGATTTGATCAATTTGATTAAACGCAACAAAAACTAAGTTCCAGTATTGTTTGCTTGGATGTTTGTCTGAAAGACCTGCTAAATACGCACCGACCAATTTAATCGCTTGCAGATCCAGCTCAGTTTCTTCTTGTTTAATCAATTTATTCAACGCCAACTTATACAGACGGTGAACGTATTTTGATTTTTCAAGTGCAGGAGCTTGAGGTAGGTCAAAGTCAGGAGTAATACAATCGAGTAGGGACTCAATGTGTTGGCCTTCCGACGTTAGAGGTTTACCTAAAGATAGTTCTAGACGATTAAGACTGTCCAGCAGGAATTGTGGAATTTTAACTTCACGTAGGCAGATAAATTCGATGTAGCGTTTCAGCATGGTCGTGCCTTCGCTCAGTGCGATGACATCTTGAGTGTTAATTTGCGCAGGATTCCCCATGATCTTGCGCATTAACTCTGCTGAATATTGAGCGATTTTTGCCAAACTTGGCATATCAACTAAAGCTAGTACTTGAGCACATTGTTCAAATTGAATCAGTGCATCATCAATCCCGAAAGGTAAAGTTTGATCTTCAACTAAGGTGCTGACTGCTGATTCGACTAACTTGATTGAGTTATCAACCTCATTTTTTATTATCAGCAAAGCCGTTGGATCAAAATGGATAGAGGTTTGGTAAGACATGTATCTGCACCTTTCCTAGATGTTTTATCTTGTTTATTAACCGCCCCTTAAGGCGGTCCATGTTTATGGTTTTACTATAGCGTATGTAAGAATTGTTTATATACAAAAAGTAACACGAAATTTAGATTTTATTTCGCAAAAAGGCAAGGTGTACCATGTTTTTCTTCAAATTGTTTGACCCATGTCTCATGGGCTTCAAGTTCATCTGCTGAAGGTAAAATCACAGGTAATTCTATTTCAACAGCGGCGCGGGTTTGCGAACCATCTTCATTTTGCGAGTGGGTCAGTGCATCGATATCAAAGGAAACCTGACCGCCCGTCATTGCTAGGTATACGTCAGACAGGATTTCCGCATCGAGTAAGGCACCATGGAAAGTACGGTCACGTTGTGGAATTTCGTAACGACGCACTAATGCATCGAGTGAGTTTTTCTGGCCTGGATGCTTGGCTTTGGCCATAGCCAAGGTATCGGTAACTTTGCAAACTTCAGATAAGGCCACAAAACCAGCACGTTTGAACTCCATATCAAGGAAGTTCATATCGAAGGTTGCGTTATGCGCAATGATTTCTGCGCCTTTTAGATAGTCAAATAAGACATCAGCAATTTCAGCATACAGTGGTTTGTCTTTTAGAAAGTCATCACTGATTCCGTGAATATTTTCAGATTCACCGACAGGTTTTTGCGGGTTGATATAAATATGAATTGAGCTACCGGTCAGTTTGCGGTTAATCATTTCCACTGCACCGACTTCAATAATACGGTCGCCATCTTGGAAATAGAAACCTGTGGTTTCCGTATCCAAAATTAATTGTCGTGGGCCAGATACATCGACAGTTGCTGGTGTAATGACAATCATTGGATGGATTTCAGCAGCTTGCTTAGACTGGATAGGGGCAGCTTCATTCAACGTTGAAGCAGTGTCAGTTGCTTGTTGTTCTATCGTAATGTCATCAATCTGCTCTGCGTCAATAGCTGACTCGGCTGAGATTTCTTCTGCTACATCCTCGCTATCAGCAAATTCAAGTCCAAACGGATCATTTAATAGCCAGTCAGGTTCAGCTTTTTTTTTAGGTGCTTCAGCTGTAGTTGATGCCGCTAGTTTGATCTGTTCGAGGGTTTTTTCTGCGCCTAGATTGGCCAATTGATCGGCCATTTCATTTCCTGGATGGCCTGCATGCCCTTTAATCCAGTTCCATTCAATTTCCCGACCCTGACAAGTTGCATCCAGTAATTTCCACAGATCAGGATTTTTAACATCTTTCCAGTTTTTCTTTTTCCAACCATGTATCCACTCGGTAATGCCTTGTTTGACATAGTTGGAGTCTGTCCAAATAATCAGTTTTGCATCGGACGGACAGTGTTGAATGCCTTCAATTGCAGCAGTCAATTCCATACGGTTATTGGTGGTTTCAGCTTCGCCGCCGCAGAGTTTTTCTTCTCCAGTTTCACGGATGATATAGGCCCCCCAACCCCCTAAGCCAGGGTTGCCTTTACATGCACCATCAACATAAAGCGTGATTGTTTGAGACATAAATCAAATCCGGAGAAAAACGAGCATTCAGAACCGTATATTGTATAACGCAAATGACAGAGAGAAATCCATTTCTGGCGATTTTTTTAATTTCTTGTAACATTTATACTGAAATAGCGTTAAATTAACGCCTTGTGTCTGTGTTCTGCTTCACTACAATGGCATATCTAAAAAATAAATTTTATATGAGTTGTCTGGATTTTTTTATGTATAAATCAACTGCGACTGTCTGGCAGCCTACGTTACCACAAATTTTTAAATTTACAGTCTTGGGTTCTGCGCTCGCAGCTCTTGGTCTGACGGGCTGTTCTTCATCGCAAACGACTAAGCAGAACTCAGCAAGTAAACAAGTTGGCTCAAACTTTCTCGATGCCAATAGTTTAGATTCACTCGAAGATTTACTTTCTGCAACAGACATGCGTGCCGTAGAAGGCGATCGCCTTTTAGTACTGAAGCATGGTGATGTCTGGAAGCGTATGACTGTGGGTTTCAAAATGGATTTGAACCACTGGGATACGCGAATTGAAGCGCAGCGTGGTTGGTTTATTTCACGTCAACCATATATTGATCGTTTAAGTGCGCGTGCGTCCCGTTATTTATATCACACGGTTAAAGAAGCAGAACGTCGTGGTTTGCCGACGGAGTTGGCGTTATTACCAGTGATTGAAAGTTCTTATGACCCAGCAGCAACCTCAAGTGCAGCCGCAGCAGGCTTATGGCAATTTATTCCAAGTACTGGACGTATTTACGGCTTAAAACAAACCTCAATGTATGATGGTCGTCGTGACGTAGTGGAATCAACGCGTGCAGCTTATGAGTTTTTAGGTGCGCTACATAACCAGTTCGGTTCGTGGGAATTGGCTTTGGCTGCATATAATGCAGGGCCGGGCCGCATTCAACAGGCGATTAACCGTAACCGTGCGGCAGGTTTGCCAACGGATTATTGGTCACTAAAACTGCCCCAAGAAACCATGAACTATGTCCCACGTTTCTTGGCTGTTGCTCAAATTATTAAAAATCCAAGTGCTTATGGCGTAAGTTTACCGCCAATTGCCAACCGTCCACACTTTCGTGAAGTGGCTGTAGGGCCTGCAAATTTAAATGAAATTGCATCTATTACCGGTTTAAGCCGTGCAGAACTCTATGCACTAAATCCCGGGCATCGTGGCGATGTGATTGACAGCAGTAGTCCAATGCGGATTTTAATTCCTGCGGATGTGAGTCCATCAGTCGATGCACGTTTGAAGAAATTACAATCAGGTGGTTCATCAGGTTATTGGGCAAGTAATTCAACTTATAACTTACCAAAAAGTAATGTTGAAATAACACCGTCACGTGTTACTCCGCCGGAATTAAATAGTAAAACTATTCAGCCTGCAAAAGTGACGCCACCTACGCTCAAAACTCAGCCGACAGTGACAGCTTCTGCCAAACCACCTGTAGTCGCTGCAACGGTAACGCCGAGTGTTCCATCAGGAACGAAAGGCAAAACGCCAATAGGATCATCTGCTTTGGCTGCTTTTGCATCGAATAGTGATATTCCAAGTGCGCCGCGTATACCAGTCGCTGTAACACCTTCGACTCCTGTGAAAGCCGTGTCTGTCGAGCCACCACTCAGCGCAAATGAGCGTGAGCAAATCATGGCGGCTATTAAAGCTGAAGGTGAGACCAAAACAATAGATGAGGTATTAAAACCAGTAGCGACTAAAGCAGAACAAGAAGAAGTCGTTCAGGAAATTAAAGCTATTGCGCCGAAAGGCACTGAAATTGTCGATCCTTATGATGGCAAGATTAAGTTGACTGCGATTCAGACCAGTCAGTCAATTGCAGACCAACAAGGTAAAGAACTGACGAAAGGGTTCTCTTACCCGAAAAGCGTGGCTGAAAATACAGGTGCAGATTCCGAAGAAGCCAAACGCAACCAAGGTAAAAATGTCATTCGTACAGATTCTGAAATTGTAGTTGTACCACCTAAAGGTAAACGCAGTACTTATACAGTTTTGGCGGGCGACACATTAGCGTTGATCGCGATGAAAAATGGCGTGAATTGGCGTGATATTGCAGCTTGGAACCAAATTTCGCCAGATTCGACCTTGTATGTCGGTACGACCATCTATTTATATGATGCGAAACCGATTGTGCAAAATAATGAAGAATCGAAAGCTAAGCCTATCGCAGATAGCTATGTGGTGAAAGCAAATGACAGTCTTACAGCTGTTGCGAGTCAATTTGGTTTAAGTACGAAGCAACTCGCCGACTACAATGGTTTAACCACCACGAGTGGTTTATATGTTGGGCAGAAATTATCCTTAAAAGAACCGCCAGCATCTAAAGCAAAATTGGAAGCTGACAAGAAAGCAGCTCAAGTTGTCGAAAAATCTGCAAAAGTTCAAACCAAATCCTACACGGTAAAACGTGGTGAATATCTAAAACTCATTGCAGATCGTTATGCGCTGTCAAATCAAGAGTTGGCAGATTTAACAACTGGTTTAACGGCTGGCAGTAGCTTGATGGTGGGGCAAAAAATTAATGTGCCATTACAAGCTGTAGCAGAAGTTGAGAAGCTCGAAAGCAAAGTCGTGAATCGCATTGAAAATGTCAAAGTTGATCCTGCGTATAAAGTTGAAAGCTATAAAGTGCAGCGTGGTGATACGCTTTATAGTATTGCGACGCGGTCAAAAATCAGTTTGTCAGAATTGGCGAGTCTAAATGATATGTCGGTAAATAGTGGGCTGATGGCTGGGCAAAGCATTAAAGTTCCTGCAAGTTCAACTGTTCCTGATACATATGTGGTGCAGTCTGGCGATACACTGACAGGCATTGCTAGTCGCTATGATTTAGGCATGGACTATGTCGCAAATTTAAATGGTATAGAGCGTAGTTCTGGTCTACGCGTTGGGCAGAAATTAAAATTAACAGGTGATGTCGCACCGGTTAAAGTAGAAACCAAAGCTGAGGCGACCAAAATTGAAAGCAAAACCAATACACGAACGAATTCCGTTGATGCGACCGATATTCATGTGGTGAAATCAGGTGAAACATTGGGTGTGATTGCGAAGAAATATCATCTTCAATTACGTTATTTAGCTGAATTAAATGGCCTAAATACCAATAGTGCGATTCGTGTAGGGCAGCGTTTAAAAGTAGATGGTGAACTACCTGCTGATGTAGCTAGTAAAGCAACTGAAACCAAAAAAACGGAAGCTAAATCCTCTACGAGCAATGTGAAACCAACAAATACTGAAAGGTATACTGTGAAATCAGGCGAGTCTTTAAATTCGATTGCTAGTCGGACAGGTTTAACTGTGGCAGCATTGGCTGAATTAAATAACTTGAACCCCCGTGCAGGACTGCGTGTCGGTCAAAATTTACAAGTCCCTAAAACTATCAGTGAATACCGTATTAAACGCGGCGATACATTGATTGGTTTAGCAAGCCGTTATGGACTTGATACATCAAAACTTGCTGAAATGAATGATATACAACCGTCTGCTCAGTTACGTATTGGTGAAGTCATTAAAGTACCAAACTGAGTCCAAACATTAAGGAGTTAAGTTGAATGTATTCTGCTTCAACTTCGCGTTACGTGTTTGGTGTGACTTTGAGCATACTTTCAACAGGGGCGTGGGCTGCGTTGCAGACCACGCCTTTTCTTGCCATACATAGTAGCCCTCAATATCATCAATTACAGGCAATGCCCTATGCCAATCCTCTTGCCAATAAAGGGGGATATATCACGACCTCGAGTATTGGGAGTTTTGATAATTTAAACAGCATGAATGGAAAAGGGCGTTCTGTTGAAGGTATCAATTATCTTTTTGATAGCTTGATGAGTTCATCTTTAGATGAACCGGGTGTGATGTATCCATTGCTTGCCGAAAAGGTGACATTTGACCCGAAAAAAACTAATTTTGTTATTTTTCATTTAAACCCAAAAGCACGGTTTAGTGATGGTTCTGAACTCACTGCTGAAGACGTTAAATTTAGTTTTGATACTTTTAAGACCAAGTCAAATCCAGGTTTGCAAATGTATTTAGCGGATTTAGACAAAACAGATGTTTTATCTAAATATCAGGTAAGGATGAATTTTAAATCTGGACACAACACTGATATGCCCATGATTTTGGCGCAAATGCCGATTTATTCCAAACGAGATTGGGAAAAAAAAGATTTTACTCAAATTACATTGCATCCCATATTAGGCTCAGGCCCTTATACGATTGAGACGATCGATGCAGGTAGGAGTATTCGCTACAAGCGCAATCCTGAGTATTGGGGGCAGAACTTAGCTGTTAATCGTGGTCGATATAATTTTAACCATCTGAAATATGTATATTATCGCAGCCCAGACATAGCCTTTGAAGGCTTTAAAGCAGGCCAATTTACGTTATATGAGGAAAAGACCGCACGTAATTGGGTGGGGGCTTACAATTTTCCTGCTTTTAAAGACGGTAAAATTGTCAAATATCGCTTTAAACATGAACGACCGATTCCCACAAAAAGTCTCGTATTTAATACTCGTCGTGCGCCATTTAGTGATATTCGCTTTCGACAAGCTTTAACCTATGCTTATGATTTTGAATGGCAAAATAAAGCATTATTTTATGGGCAGTATCAGCGTTTGCAGAGTTATTTTAGTAATAGTGTGCTAGAAGCGAAGGGGAAACCCTCTATCCAAGAGTTGGATATTTTAAAACCGATGTTATCGCAACTTGATCCTATTCAAAGACAGGGGGTCTTATCCAATTGGCAATATCCCGTTTCTGATGGCAGTGGATTTAATCGAAAAAATCTGCTGCATGCACGCCAACTGTTATTGAATGCGGGTTATCGTTATCAAGACGGCAGATTGGTGGATGCAAAATCTCGGCCTGTGAAATTTGAACTTTTGATTCAGCAACAAGATTTGCAGCGAACCTTAATGCCATTTATACGAAATTTGAAACGTTTAGGTATTCAGGTGTTATTACGACAAGTCGATGGACCGCAATACACCGAGCGTATGCGAAATATTGACTTTGATATGATCGTGGATGAAATGCCTCAATCGCTCACTCCAGCGGGTGAGCAAGCTCAACTTTGGGGCAGTCAAGCAGCTGACCAAGTGGGTAATTATAATTACGCAGGGATTAAAAATCCTGTAATAGATCAGCTCATTCAACAGGTGATCAATGCTCCAAATCGGGAGGAATTGATTATTTGTACGCGTGTTTTAGACCGCCTGCTTAGAGCGGGTTATTATCAAATTCCAATGTTTGGGCAAAGTGAAAACTGGTTTGCCTATTGGCATATGTATAAGCAACCTTATGTCAAACCTAAACTTTCTGTAGGGATTGACTATTGGTGGAGTGATGCAGCTAAAGCCAAGCAAATAACACAATATCTACGGCAGCAATAAATACACCTGAATGACTAGGAATGTGAAAGCAACATGGGCACATATATTTTAAAAAGATTGCTCCTGATTATTCCAACATTGTTTTTCATTTTATTGATTAACTTTGTGGTAATTCAGCTTGCTCCGGGTGGGCCAGTTGAGCAAGCAATTCAGCAAGCCGAAGCTTTTCAGGGTATTGGGACAAGGAGCGGTGGCGAAACGGCAACGTCTAGCATCAAATATCAAGGTGCCAAAGGCTTAAGTGAAGAAATGGTGGCAAAAATCGAGGCACAATATGGTTTCGATAAACCATTATTCGAACGTTTTTGGCTCATGTTAAAGGGCTATGTAACGCTAGATTTTGGTACCAGTTTTTTTAAAGATAAGTCTGTGACTCAGCTGCTTTGGGAAAAGCTGCCTGTATCCTTATCCCTTGGCTTATGGAGTACCTTGCTGATCTATCTGGTGTCTATTCCTTTAAGCATTAAAAAAGCCCGTCAACATGGTCTGCTATTTGATAAAAGCACGTCTATTTTATTGGCTATAGGTTACGCCATTCCTGCTTTTGCCTTTGCCATTTTACTTATTGTCTTTTTTGCAGGTGGTTCATATTTTCAGTGGTTTCCTCTACAAGGTTTAGTTTCAGAGAATTTTGCTGAGTTAAGTGTATTTGGCAAAATTGCAGATTATTTTTGGCATATGGTGTTGCCTTTGTTTGCTATGGTAATTGGTGGTTTCGCTGGCTTAACTTATCTGACCAAATACTCTTTTATGGAAGAATTAAATAAGCAATATGTTCTTGCTGCTCGTTCTAAAGGTTTGACCGAATCACGTGTGCTGTATGGGCATGTATTTCGTAATGCAATGCTCATTGTCATTGCTGGTCTGCCAGAAGCCTTGATCGGCATCTTCTTTGTGGGAAATCTATTTATTGAAATTATTTTCAATTTAGATGGTCTGGGATTGTTGGGGTTTGAAGCCATCGTACAGCGCGATTATCCAGTCATTTTTGGCACCTTGTTTATTTTTACCTTGATGGGGCTGATCTTAAGATTAATCAGTGATGTCATGTATCAAATGATTGATCCACGAATTAATTTTGATTCACAAGGGGCAAAATAATGTCTCCGATCATTCAAGCGCGTTTTCAACGTTTTAAAGAAAATAAATTAGGCTTTACATGCTTTATCAGCTTTGCCTTGATTTTTATGTTGTCATTAGCTGTCGAGTTTATTGCCAATGATAAACCGCTCTTGGTCAAATACGATGATTCTTTATACGTTCCCGTATTAAAAAGTTATCCAGAAACTGCTTTCGGTGGCGTTTTTGAAACTGAGGCAGATTATAAAGATCCTGTGGTACAGCAACTGATTGATGATAAAGGATGGGCTGTATGGCCACTGATTAAATTTTCCTATCAAACACCGAATTTAGAGTTGGCTGTGCCTGTGCCATCTGCACCGACTGCACAAAATTGGCTCGGTACCGATGACCAAGGTCGTGATGTGCTGGCGCGTATTTTATATGGATTACGTGTGTCGCTCCTGTTTGGTTTTGCATTAACTTTTGCTTCAGCAGTATTGGGCATCATCGTTGGGGCGATACAGGGCTATTATGGTGGATGGATAGACCTCATTGGACAACGAATTTTGGAAGTCTGGGGTGGACTCCCGATGCTATTCATGGTGATGATTTTGGTCAGCATGTTTACGCCGAGTGTGTATTGGCTCTTTGTCATTATGCTGTTGTTTGGCTGGCCCACTTTAGTTGGCTTGGTTCGTGCGGAGTTTTTGCGGGCGCGTAATTTTGACTATGTACGTGCAGCACGGAGTCTTGGTGTTACAGATAGCACCATTATTTTTCGGCATATCTTACCAAATGCGATGAGTTCCAGTCTTTCACAGCTACCTTTCATGCTTACGGCAAATATTACAGCACTGACAGCCTTAGATTTCTTAGGGTATGGCTTACCGCCTGATGCCGCGTCATTAGGTGAGTTATTGCTTCAAGGGAAAAACAATCTGAATGCACCATGGCTTGCTTTATCGGGGTTTTTTACCTTAGCGATTGTGCTGTCTTTATTGATTTACATTGGGGAGGCGACACGTGATGCATTCGATCCTAGACGTCAATAATCATCAAGTTAATGTACCTCCCATCGTGTTAGAAGTGGAACATTTACATATTTCCCATGCAGCACAGGTCTTGGTTGAAGACCTGAAATTTAATTTGCATGCAGGTGAAACGATAGCCATTGTTGGTGAAAGCGGTTCTGGTAAATCGATTAGCAGCCTAGCTATACTCGGTTTGTTGCCAAGTGATCTGCAGGTCACAGGCAGCGTCAGCCTGAATGGACAGAATATTCTTAGACTGTGTCCTGAGCAGCACCGAAACATTCGTGGACAGAAAATTGCCATGATTTTTCAAGAGCCGATGACGGCCTTAAATCCCTTACATCGGGTGGAAAAGATTGTTGGTGAGTCGCTGTTGTTACAGGGATGGTCGAAGGCAAAAACTCGGCAGCGGGTTATAGAATTATTAAATGATGTGGGTATTCCTGATGCTGAAGATAAATTAAGACGCTATCCACATGAGTTATCAGGCGGGCAGCGTCAACGTGTCATGATTGCCATGGCATTGGCCTTAGATCCTGATATTTTAATCGCTGATGAGCCAACTACGGCTTTAGATGTCACTTTGCAAGCGCAAATCTTAAATTTATTAAAGTCGCTACAACAGCAGCGTAATATGGCGATGATATTAATTAGCCATGACCTGAATTTGGTCAAGCGCTATGCCGAACATGTGATTGTGATGAATCGTGGTCAAGTGGTGGAGCAAGGTAATGTTCAGGAAATTTTTGAGCAACCGAAGCAGGCGTATACCCAAAATTTATTAGACCATGATTTTGGTAAAGCAATACAGGTTTCGCAAACTCAAAAACTTTTAGAATTACGCCAGTTAGGAGTGAAATTCCCAGTTAAAAAAGGCTTATTGAACCGCATCAAAGATTATGTCATTGCGGTAGAAGCTTTGGATTTAACAGTAGCTGAAGGTGAGTCGATCGGTATTGTTGGAGAGAGTGGTTCAGGGAAAAGCTCCCTAGCATTGGCTATTGCTCGGCTCATAGAAAGTGATGGCGAAATTATTTTAAATCAACACGCCATCAATCAACTTTCAGAAAAACAGCTCAGACCTTTACGTCGTGAATTTCAAATCGTCTTTCAAGATCCATTCAGTAGTTTAAATCCACGGCTCAATGTAGAGCAAACCATTGGGGAAGGTCTGGCCTTACAGCATTTATCTGCAAATGAAATTGCACAGCGTATAGATGAAGCATTGCAGAAAGTCGAATTAGCCAGCTCGTTTAAGCAGCGTTATCCGCATGAGTTGTCCGGTGGGCAACGACAGCGAGTTGCCTTGGCACGTGCATTGGTTTTACGCCCTAAATTGCTGATACTCGATGAACCTACATCGGCACTTGATCGGACGACACAAAAAGCTATCGTGAAGCTACTACGGCGTTTGCAGCAAGAATTTAATATGAGTTATATATTTATCAGTCACGATTTACACGTGGTCAAAGCCCTCTGTCAAAAAGTTTTGGTACTACGACATGCCAAAGTCATGGAATTTCAAGACACCGCAGATTTATTTGCGCGACCACAAACGGAGTATACCCGTAAATTAATTGAAGCCAGCCAATACTAAAATCAAACTTATGGATATTTTGACAAGTGTCATTGTCAAAATATCCTTGACCTTTAGAAAATAATAATTAGAGTAAATACTCAGGACTTATTATTTCATTTTGGACATTGTCATGAGCCATTTAGCTGAAAGCTTTAAAATTCGTAATACCACATTTAAAAATCGCATCATTAAAGGTGCAATGAGTGAAGCATTGGCCAATACCGCAGGCCAACCCAATCACTTACATTTTGGATTATATGAAGCTTGGGCGAAGGGTGGTTTAGGCTGTGCCATTACGGGTAATGTCATGGTGGATTTTCGTGCTAAAAATGAGCCGGGGGTTGTTGTCGCTGAAACTGAGCGAGATTTAGCACAATTAACACAGTGGGCTGAGCTAGGCAAGAAGCACGGCATGGTGCAATTGGTTCAACTTTCACATCCGGGCCGCCAATGTCCTAAAGGTTTAAATAAAGAAACGGTTGCACCATCTGCTGTGCCATTTAGTCCAATGTTAGCTACAACGTTTGGAACACCGCGCGAACTTCGTGAAGATGAAATTTTAGATATCATTCAGCGTTTTGCACGTGCCGCACACATTTGTGAAAAGGCAGGCTTCGAAGGCGTGCAATTGCATGGTGCGCATGGTTATTTAATTAGTCAGTTCTTGTCGCCACTGACCAATAAACGTCAAGATCAGTGGGGTGGTTCAAATGAAAACCGCATGCGTTTTTTGCTTGAAATCTATAAGGCAGTTCGTGCAGCGACGACAGATGATTTTATTATTTCGGTCAAACTCAACTCTGCTGATTTCCAACGTGGCGGAATTAGCGAAAAAGATGTGATTGAGGTCTTTAAGGCAATCGATTCCGCAGGGATTGATATGATTGAAATCTCGGGCGGTTCCTATGAAGCGCCAGCGATGGCGGGCGCTAAAGAAGAAAAACGTAAAGCCAGTACCATTGCTCGTGAAGCTTATTTCCTCGATTTTGCGGACAATATCCGTAAAGAAGTGAAATGCGCGTTAATGGTTACCGGCGGGTTTAGAACCGTGCAAGGCATGAATGCTGCACTAGACAGTGGAGCTTGTGATTTTATTGGTATTGCACGTCCATTCGCAGTTGAAGTCGATTTGGCTGATCGTTTATTGACGGGGCAGGATGTTCGTTACGGCGTAGACAAAATTAAAACTGGCATACCGATGATTGATAAAATGGCGATTATGGAAATTATTTGGTATGCCGCTCAGTTTAAATCGATTGGTGAAGGCAAACAGCCAAATCCTAAACTTTCACCCTTAAAAGTGTTTTTTAAATATCTCAAAGGCAATTTAACCGCGGTCATTAAAGGGCAAGTCAATTCACGTAAGTCGGCTTAATTAATCATTGAATTTTTAGAATCAGGGCAACCGACATATATTCATGTTATGGTTGCCTTCATTCATATCAATATTGCTTACAATAAAAATGTCTAAAATTTTAATATTAACGGTCATTCTTTCGGGGCTCAGTCCTGCCCTCTATGCTCAGTCTACATTTCAGACGGGAGATATTATTTTTCATATCTCAAAGTCACAGCAAAGTTTAAGCATTCAAAAGGCCACACATTCGCCCTATAGTCACATGGGCATGATCGTAAATAAAAATAACCAAACGTGGGTGCTTGAAGCCATTCAACCTGTGCAATACACCACTTTAAATCAATGGATCGCGCGTGGGGAAAATGCTCACTATGTGGTGAAAAGGTTCAAACAACCCTTAAATGTGCGGCAGAAAACGAAGCTGGTGCAAAATGCAGAAAAGTACTTGGGCAAACCCTATGATATTTATTTTGAATGGGATGACCGTGCAATTTACTGTTCTGAAATTGTTTGGAAAGCTTATCAGCATGCTTTAGGAATCGAACTTTCGCCGTTACAACAACTTAAACAATTTGATTTAAAACAAAATGAAGTGCAGCGTCTAATGCGGCAGCGCTATGGTCAAAATATTCCGCTAAATGAGCAGGTGATTGCCCCTAAGGCCATTTATGATTCAAAACTTTTAAAAGAAATATTTAGAAATTAAGGCAATAAAAAAGCCCAATTCGAAATGCTTGGGCTTCTCAATGAGTGGTTGAAACCGACTCGAATATGGCGTCCCTACGGGGATTCGAACCCCGGTTACCGCCGTGAAAGGGCGATGTCCTAGGCCTCTAGACGATAGGGACAGTACAGAAAGCAAATTTTAAAACCGTTCATTTCAGTCTAAGTTTTTAGACTAAATATGGCGTCCCTACGGGGATTCGAACCCCGGTTACCGCCGTGAAAGGGCGATGTCCTAGGCCTCTAGACGATAGGGACTTAATAAAATGTACTTCTGAAAAATTGGCGTCCCTACGGGGATTCGAACCCCGGTTACCGCCGTGAAAGGGCGATGTCCTAGGCCTCTAGACGATAGGGACGTTTCAGAGGTGGGCGTATATTAGGGTGAAAATCGGGGGGTGTCAAACGCTTTTCTATAAATAAATTCAGTTTTTGATGTTGAGTGCATAAAATTAAAACAATTTGCTAAAAATGTTTGAAAAATACATTATTTATGTCGATTTTTTCAACACTTGTAAGATTGTAGCAATAACTTCTGGATGTGTTAAATATCCTGCAATATCGTGTGGGTGTTCAATCGATGTCTGAATTTGCTGGTTAATAATGGCGGGTTGAAAATCAAATGGTGCCTGACTCAGCGGAAAAGCGCTGAGAAAATCATCATGTGAATAAAAGTTTAACCAATCGCCTGAAATTGCATCAGGTCGCTGTAAAGGCTGAGGTAAGTGGGCTTGGATGACACGAAAAGCCAAAGGTGAGCCCAAGGTGATAAAGCGTTGTATGTTGAGTTCAGGATGTAACAGTAAAAAATGATACGCAATCACGCTACCTAATGAATGTGCAATCAATAGGGTAGGTTTCTTTTGATGTAATTGCTCATGCAGCCGAGTGTGAACTGCCTGAATAAAGTGTGGATTGGATAAATAGAGATAAGTTTCGACCAAAAATTTATGCAAAAGTGTGGCATGTAATTTTGGGAAATAATTCATTAAAACTGCAAAATCGCGTAGGGCAAGATCTTTGCCGAGTGCGGTGATCGATTTGAATGATTGACTTAATCCAATAGCATCATTGAGGGTGATGTTAGGTAGATTGTTTTGTGCGGCATGATGCTCAAGTACTTTTGGTGATTTTTCTGGGAGTTCAGTGCGATGGATAAACGGAAAATGTGGCCACGTTTGAGGTGTCAAGGTGCTGGCTTGAAGCATATTCTGCAAATGATAACGCGTGAGTAAGTCTCCATAAAAAGGCATGCGCATATGGTGCTGTATATACGATAAAAAAGTCTCTTGATGGCTTTGCTTTAAGCCTTGAGACAACAGTGCAAGCCAATGCTGTTCGAGCGAACGTGCAGTTTGTTGCTGTTGATTCATGCCATGGATAAAGATGATCTGCATATTGCACCTCATCGACGGACCAGTTTTTATTCTACTTTTATTAAAATATAGCCATAAAAAAAGAGCAACCGAAGTTACTCTTTTATCGTGTTTGGCATGACAACGCAGATCAATTTTTGTTGTGATACAAGGTGTAGTAGCTGATATAACACGCCACAATGAAGATCATACAGCAGATAAAGCCAGTTAACATTTCTGGGTCAAATACCATACTAATACAGGTAATAAGACAGAATACAAAACCGAGTATCGGCACAATTGGGAAGAGTGGTGCAGCAAAAGCTAAATCTTTTGCAGTTTTACCTTCTTTATACCACTGACGGCGGAAGTTGAATTGGCTTAAACAAATACTCATCCATACCACCACCATGGTAAATGCCGCGACACCTAACAAGTTTTTGAAGATGGTTTCTGGAGCGAATTGTTCAGACAGTAAGCCCGGCATACCACCGATCATGGTCACAATCACGGCAACATAAGGAATACCGCGCGAGTTCACTTTAGAGAACACTGCAGGTAATTGCTTACTATAGGACAATGACCACATCATTCGAGATGCAGCAAATAAACCAGAGTTAGCAGCAGAAAGTAGGGCTGTGATAATCACAAAGCGGATGATGTCTTCTGCATAAGGAATACCAATGTGCTGGAATACTGTTACGAAAGGTGAACTACTTACACCTTCGGCAGATAAGCCAGCTTCTTGATGGGGCAATAATGCAGTAATAACAACAATGGTACCTACAAAGAAAATCAACAAGCGGAAAATCGCCGTGTTAATGGCTTTAGGTACATTTTTCGCTGGATCTTTGGTTTCACCCGCAGCAACACCAATCAGTTCAGTACCTGAGAATGCAAAGTTCACAATCAACATTGTAGCGAAGATTGGGAACAAGCCTTCAGGGAACCAACCTTGTGCAGTGAGGTTGCTAAACAGTGGTGCAGCTTCATAGCCTTGATAGCCTAAAACACCAAAAATGGCCAATAGACCTAAAATAATAAAGGCTACAACGGTAATGACTTTGACTAAGGCTAGCCAAAATTCAGATTCAGCAAACCATTTGGTTGAAATCATATTCAGGCAGAATACAAAAGCACCAAAGATTAAAGTCCACATCCACATAGAACTGTCTGGGAACCATTCCTGCATTAAAAGTGCAGCAGCAGTAAATTCAGTTCCTAGCGTTACGGACCATGTCAGCCAATACAGCCAAGTGATGGTATAACCCGTACCCGGTCCGATATAGCGTTTAGCATAAGCGCCAAATGAACCAGATTCTGGCATATGTACAGCGAGCTCGCCTAAGCAAAGCATCACCATATAGGCGATAATACCACCTAAAAAATACGAAATAATGGCACCTACAGGCCCCGTTTGTGCAATGACTTCACCCGAACCAAGAAATAAACCAGTACCGATTGCGCCGCCAAGCGAAATCATCACCAGATGTCGAGTACTCATAGCGCGTTTTAACGGCGCAGAATTGCCCTGATGCGAAGCATCATTCGGAGAATGTGATGACTGCATAGAGAAAAAGGAGAATCAAATAATGAAGCGAGTAATTGTAGAGAAGAATGCAATGATGATGCAATCAATTAATATAAATTATAGATAAATAAACTTTAAGTTTGTCAGAGCTGACAGAAGAATTGGCGTCCCTACGGGGATTCGAACCCCGGTTACCGCCGTGAAAGGGCGATGTCCTAGGCCTCTAGACGATAGGGACGTTTTGAGGTGGGTGTATAGTACATAGCCCATCTATATTTGTCAAAATAGAGTTTCATTGTTATATTCTAAATGTATATAAATGAAACAAAAACAGAATTTTTTTAATGAAAAATAATTTTAATGAGTTTATTTCTCGAATTTTATTTGAAATCAATCAATTTAATGTGGGCAAAGTCCATGAAAGATTCTATATAGTTTTATTGAATTATTTGCATTGGTTTGAAGTTTATACAAATAATTTTTCTTCGTATATTAGTAAATCAGAGTTTGAAAGAATTATTGATGAACTTTTATTTAGGGATTTAGATGGGGAAAGTAGAATTACGTATAATCACCTCAAATCTTTAAATGATTCTCATTATTTTTTAGATATCCAGAGCTTTTTTAAATTATATTTAATCTTAAAGGTTCGAAGATATCAGTTGTCTAGTGATGATGTAGAACTTGAAAAATTAGAAAAAAAATTGGATGTATGTTTTGAGCCAATGTTGTGGAGTAAAGACAAACAAGATTTATTGGTTATTAATCGTGATTTTCCTGAATTTAAAAAACAGATGAATTCAAGTCGGGTGCTTTTGCCACTTTCATTAATAGTTTTTAACTTTACTTTTGTTGAATTAATATCTAATACAAGTTTGAGAGTATCTATCCAAATATTTCTAGCAATAGTAGCTGCGTGTCTTTTAGCTAATGTTTCTAAAGGGGCAAAATCCGAAAAGGACTCATTAGAGTTGAAAGTATGGGATTATATCTTGGTGTTGAGCGAGGATAAAAACTCATTGACGAAAAGCAGTTGAACTATTTCCTTAAATTATAATTTGTACAGTGGTTTTTGTGGATTAAACTGCTCCCACAAATCATTTTTGAATTTATATGGGAACCCTAATTTTTCTCTCATAGGGAAGAGAAATAGTTTCATAAAAAAAGGTGGCTAATGAGCCACCTTAACTATTTTATTTATCGTGATATAACCAATAATAACCTGCATAACACGCTGCCATAAAGATCAGACAGCCAATAAAGCCAGAAAGCATTTCAGGATCTGCAGCCATACTTAAACCTGTTGCGGTACAGCAGACAAAGCCAAGAATTGGAACCAGCGGGAACCATGGTGTACGGAATTTAAGCTCTGAAACGCTATGACCTTGTTTCAGCCATTGGCGACGGAAGTTAAATTGACTCCAGCAAATACTCATCCACACGATCACCATGGTGAAGGCAGCAACCCCCATCAAGTTCTTGAAGATGACATCTGCCCCAAATTGTTCTGACAATAGACCCGGTAAACCACCGATCATAGTGACCAATACAGCAATATAAGGCACACCAGTTTTGCTTAATTTGCCGAAAACACGTGGTAATTGTTTTTGTGCGGACAGCGCCCACATCATACGTGATGCAGCATATAAACCAGAGTTAGCTGTAGACAGTAAAGCCGTAATAATGACGAAACGAATTAAGTCTTCTGCATAGGGAATGCCCATCAGGTTAAATACGGAAACGAATGGACTGCTACTTAAGCCGCCATGTCCACCGACATTTAAACCTGCATCGGTATAGGTCAACAGTGAACTGATAACGATAATAGTGCCGACAAAGAAAATGATTAAGCGCCATACCGCAGCATGAATGGCTTTAGGCACATTCTTTTCAGGGTTTTCAGTTTCACCTGCAGCGATACCAATCATCTCCGTACCATTAAAGGCAAAGTTCACGATCAATAGCGTTGCAAACAGTGGGAACAAACCATTTGGCAGCCAACCATGTTCAGTCAGATTGTGGAACATTGGAGCTGATTCATAGCCTTGGAAAGGCACGAAACCAAAGATGCAGGCAAAACCAAGGATGATGAAAATCAACACTGTTGCAACTTTCACCATGGATAACCAAAATTCTGACTCTGCGAATGCGCGTGTAGAACTTAGATTAGAAATCAGTACACCAGCAGCAAAGATCAGTGTCCATAACCAAATAGAGGTTTGTGGAAACCATTCCTGCATCAAAATAGCCGCCGCAGTAAATTCTGTACCTAAGGTGGCAGACCAGCCCAACCAGTACATCCAAGACACCATATAACCGGTACCCGGGCCAATATAATTTGTCGCAAAAGCACCAAAAGAGCCAGAAACAGGTAAATGTACGGCAAGCTCACCCAAACAGAGCATAACCATGTAGGCGATTAGACCGCCAATAATGTAGGCAAGTACAGCGCCCAAAGGCCCAGCTTGTGAAATAACTTCACCTGAACCCATAAACAAACCAGTACCAATTGCACCACCAAGTGAGAGCATCACAAGGTGTCGAGTCGTCATCGCACGTTTAAGCGATGGACTTTTACCTTCAGCAGACGAGTGTTGCGAAGGTTCAGAGGGAGATTGCATAGTGAAAAGAAAATTAAACGAAAGGTATATTTTATGATTGAATGCAGTGAAATGATTGATAAATCGAATTTTTCTTATAATGTGATAATACTGATCTAAAATTTAAATCTTTAGCACTGACCATTGGATTAATGGTCAGGAGTTTGATACTCAGCTTCAGAAGTTGCAGGTACTTGAGTTTGTTCAGCTACAGGGGCTTTGGTGTCATCGCGGCTCACAATATACAGATAGAGTGCAGATGGAAATAAGATGGCTAAAACCAAGAGCAACTTTTTAAACATAGGGTATTCTTACATCAAAATAGATCAAACTGAAGTATAAACAAAACCAGTCAGGCTGTAATTAATTAAAGTTTGTGGTTTTTCTGTTCTAGATTGGACAGTATGACTTGGTAAATGTCGGGGTAGTGTTGTTTAAAGTTCCGTTGTTGCATGATTGTGATGGTTGAAGCATTTGGCTCGACACCCAGTTTTAAAATTTTTTGGGTTAATTCGATGTTGTTTGATTTGTATGCTTGATCCTACTCAACAGTATTTGAATGATTTGTAGGTAGGCAGGCTTCTGGTCTAAAAATGTAGATGAAGATACCGAGATATACTTTGCACAGGCCAAAGAGTGGGATTATTTTTTTCATTATATGATTCATAAAAAACAAGAGCGCTTTTAGCGCTCTTGATATGGATAATTAAAACTTAAAAGTGACATCAGCAATGAATTGTCGCCCAATTTCAGTCATAACGCGAGGTGTACTAGAAGTACTTGATGCGCCAGTTACATATGTATTTACGCGATTCGTTACATTGTTAATGGTTAAACCCAAAATGGCTTTTAAATCTTTACCTAAATTAATGTCATACGTTGTACGCATATCCCAAGTAAACTTTGGTTTGATTTCTGAAGCAACATAAGAGTCAATTTTTGAATCGTTATAGTCGATTTTTCCATTAGAAATTATATCGTCATAACTATCTTTGTAACTAAAGAAATTCGAAACTTTTATTGGAGCTGAATCAAAAGTAATATCCCAACTAATTCGTGCAGTCCAAGGTTGATTAAAATTTGTCGCAGGTCGGTCAGCCCATTTTATAATTTTACCGTCATAAGAAATCAAGCGTTCTTGGTCGGCATCTTTATATTCAGAAGTATAGTCAATATAACTACGGAATATTTCACTATAGTCAAAACCTAATGCAAATAAATGTTGCGTACCTGCAATGTTGAAAGGCTCTTGGTTTTTTAGTGTCAGAGAATAGATGTCTGCCTCACCATGTCCATCATTGGCATATTCATAAGAAAAATTGAAGCCGTCTTGAGGAATATCCGTACGGTTACGGGATATTTCATCTTGATACTTACGATTGACCCATTTTAGACCTAAATCCCAGTTCTTAATCTGGCTATTAATCCCGAAAACTATTTCATCACTAAAAGGTGTCTTAAGTTCTGAGCGGCGTGTAGATGTTGAAGAACTCGTCATAGATTCAACCCAATCAGTTTCAGGGTTTGAACGTGTTGCCTTATACAATAACTCCCCAATTGCATCATTCAGTTCTGTGCCTAATGTCTGTTGTCCATAGTATCGGTTCCATCCAGCTAAAACTTGCAGTCTGTCATCTTTAAAAGGTTTGTACGATATTGAACTACGCGGGGCAATATTAAAATTAGAGCTTAAAGAATCATAGTCTGCACGAATGCCAAAACGTGTTGAAACGTAATCTGACCACTGAATATTGTCTTCAATAAATGCATTGAAACGGTCTTGTTGTGCAGAGAATTCACCAGCTTTATAAATTGATGCTGATGCAAAATATTGTCCAGTCCATCCCTGTATAGTAGAGTTGGAATCACATAGGTAGTCATCTGCAAAACAAGTGTAATCGCCTAAATTTTTAAGATTTGTTGAGTTACTATTAGTGATCAAAACATCTGAAGCACGTTTCCAATCAACTTCTGCATGGCTGTAACCAAGGCCAGCCAGTATATTGTGTTGTGTTTGTCCTATTTTAAATAAATCGAAAGCAGCTTGGGCATCATAACTTAAGGCAGTCTGATTTTGCTCTAATTGTCCTAGCATAGTCCCTTCTGAAACAGTTTTTGAGTCTGTCCAATCTTTACTGCCTTCGGCAAAATGCCAGATCAAGCCGTAATTTTTATCCGATTGGCGGCTACTATCAGAGTTCTGGAAATTGAGTTTATGAGTGAGTGTTGCTGGGCCAAACCGGTGTTCGAGTTCAGAAAATAAGGTTACGGTCTCGGTTTTAAGTGTACTTTCTGAATTTCGGCGACTATCTGCATAATTTAGACTATCTAAGATCCCATAATCGAAGCCAAATTTAGCTTTAGTTGTTTCTGAAGGTGAGTAGAACAAAGTTGTTCCAAGATTAATGTTATTTCGTTCCTGATCAATTTTTTTAGGGTTATCGAAACCACTTAAAACAGGTATAACCGAGGTTCTTTTTGATGCATAACTATTAAAGCCCCATTGTTCTGAAAGCTTTCCGTAGATATTTGTGCTTAGGCCTTGTTTTGTATATTCTTTTTGATTGGCTTCACTCGGTTCTTCAAATAAATCTTGTTCTTTTTGGCTAATAATATTGTATCGAGCCCAATCACTTTCGGTGTAATCGTAGGTGATTGAACCATGTATTTTTCCAATTTCAGTATTTGGTGCGCATGTTTTTGCGCTTATTACGCCACCTGTAAATTGACCATAAGCGGCAGAAACATTGCTATCTAAGACTTCAAGCGAACATAGTAGATCTGTGTTGACAGCCATAGCCTGTGACCCAGTTCCAAAACTGTGCATGGTATTTGAGTCGGAATCTGTTGGGTTTATGAGTAGATTATTAGAGACCCCATTGATGATAAAGTTGTTTTGAAATGTCTGCGCTCCATTAATTGAAATTTCTGCTGGTTTAAGTTCTGCTTGAGATCCAGAAGCATTTTGGCTTTGGCTAAACTGCACATTTGGATTAACTTTTAAAAAGTCTGTGATATTTTTCGAGCTATTCGGCGTTTTTTCTAAATCTTCTTTGGTGTAGACGGTTTTACCTACTTCTTGCTTGGCTTTGACTTCAACTTCAATCGGCGTCATTTTGAGGTTATTGCTTTGAATAACTTGAGTTGAATCAATTTCATTGGCATAAGCTTGTGATGCTAAAGCAGTCAAAATTGCGAGATTGAGGGGAGAATATGCAAAGCGCATGGCTGTCAACAATTATGCAGATAAAAACGATAGCGATTATCATTAACTTTATAAAAATAATCAATAGAAATGAGAATTATTTTCAATAAGTGATTTTTTAATACACAGCGAATTCAATGAAAATTTTGAATAATCAGAAGAGATGGTGATGTGTATTCAATAGACTTGAATAATCAGCTTGGAGAAAGTCTGAATAAGAATTGGCGTCCCTACGGGGATTCGAACCCCGGTTACCGCCGTGAAAGGGCGATGTCCTAGGCCTCTAGACGATAGGGACGTTTAGAAGATGGCGGTATCTTATTGATCCGCCATCATAGTGTCAAGTAGGTGAGGGCCGAGTTTGTTCAAAATATAACAGAACAGTTCAGCGGTCTTCTGAGTATCGTAAAGTGCAGAGTGTGCTTCTTTGCCATCAAACTCAATACCTGCCTGAATACATGATTTTGCCAGCACAGTTTGTCCAAACATTACAGCGCTCAAAGTCACTGTATCGAATACGGAAAAACTATGGAAAGGATTTTGATTTTTTGTCCCTGTACGTGCAATCGCTGCCTGTACAAAACCTAAGTCAAAATGGGCATTATGACCAACTAAAACCGCGTGTGTGCAGTTCTGTTGGCGACGTACTTCATTCACTGACTTAAAAATACGTTTTAATGCTGATTTCTCATCTTCAGCCATGGCCATACGCATCGGATTAAATGGATCTACACCAATAAAATCCAGTGAGCGACGGTCAAGGTTGGCACCTTCAAACGGATTGATATGTGCATGGTGGGCTTCACCCGGTACAAAATTACCTTCTGCATCATACACAATAGGAATAGCTGCAATTTCCAGTAAGGCATCGGTCTGTGAATTAAAACCTGCTGTTTCGACATCGACAACAACAGGTAGGAATCCACGGAAACGTTGACCAATGACTGGTCGAGTTTCATCTGTCACACTTTTCTCCATTGGATGGTCTTACCCGCATACAACGGAATAATTTTTTCGCCATCCAAGTAGTCTAAACTTTCAGGGATCACTTGATCTTCTTTTACCAAAGTAATGGTATTGGTATTTCGAGGGAGTCCGTAGAAGTCTGCACCAAAGTGGCTTGCAAAACCTTCTAAACGGTCGATTTTACCGACTTGATCAAATGCTTGAGCGTATAGCTCAATTGCTGTTGGTGCACTATAACATCCTGCACAGCCACATGCATTTTCTTTAGCATTTTTTGAGTGCGGCGCACTGTCTGTACCTAAGAAAAATTTAGGGTTCGCACTGGTCGCGACTTCAAGCAAAGTTTGCTGATGGGTTTGACGTTTTAATATCGGTAGGCAATAGAAATGCGGTTTAATACCACCCACCAACATATCATTACGGTTAAACAATAAATGTTGCGGTGTGATTGTCGCAGCGACATTACGGTCTTGTTCTAATACAAAATGCGCAGCTTCACTGGTGGTGATGTGTTCTAGCACCAATTTTAATTTAGGGAACTGTTTTAACAGTGGAGAAAGTACTTCATCAAGGAAACGTTTTTCACGGTCAAAAATATCGACATGGTTATGTGTCACTTCACCATGTAACAGTAATGGCACTTGGTGCTCTTCGAGTTGCTCAATCACACCATAGACTTTACTAATGTCGCTGACACCACTGTCTGAGTTCGTGGTTGCACCTGCTGGATAGAGCTTAATGGCATTAACATGCTCAGATTCTTTAATTTTTTTAACTTCACTTGCAGGTGTGTTGTCTGTGAAATAGAGCACCATGCGCGGGTCAAAGTGAACGCCTTCAGGAACATGTGCCATGATACGTTCACGGTATGCATTTGCTTCTTCAACAGTTTTTACCGGTGGTACGGTGTTTGGCATACAAATCGCGCGAGAGAATTGTTGTGCTAAATCAGGAACTGTACGCTTTAGGGCTAGACCGTCACGTAAATGTGCATGCCAATCATCTGGCTGAAGAAGAGTAATCGTATTCACAGCGATTCCAAGCTTGGAAATAAAACAAATGATAATGCAAATAATGTGAAAATGGTAACGAGATTTCTGTACAAATGACTGAACAGATATAAATAAAGAATAAAACTGTGGTATTTTTAAATGACTAAAAGAATTAGATAAATGCTTGGAAATGGAATACAAGTATAACCTTGCAAAGTTGCAATACGATAAAGAAAAAATAGAGGAACTGATTACACGGCAAACTCGTCGTGTAGGGGAAATGTTTCCTAAAAAACTGGAAACTCAATTTTGGACTTTAAGCCTCGATCGTGCGCAAACCAACATACGTCATTTTTTTTGGATGGGAGTGTTGATCTACTTTGTGCTCACGATGCTGATCATTCCCGGAGATTACTGGATAATTAATCAACAGCATTTTGTGCATGATTTTATTCGTTGTTTGCTTGGTCAGCTCAATGGTGCGCTGTGTCTTCTGACTTTATATGCCTTTGCTCGTTACGACCGTCTGAAGCCTTATTTTTCACATGCTAGTATGTTTGTAGTGTTTTGGGCAGTTATTTCAATGTCTTGGCTCACCATGACCGTGTATACCGAAGCACTTAAACATCAGGCCATGATGATCCTTTGTATGATTTACATCTTGAGCTATATTTTGACGGGGGTTAAACCAGTCCAAATGTTGATGTCTGGATTGTTGGCTGCTGTGGTCACCATGTTGATGCTTTTTTCATTAGAAGTGAAATTTGATGTGATGGTGTTGGGGCGTGTACTGATTGGAAGCTGTGTATTGGGTTTTGCAATCAGTAAGATGCTCTGTGCGCGTGAACGGATGATATTTTTGAATATGCTGCGCGCGGATATTAGTGAAAAAATCCATCGTATTCATACCACAGAGCTTTTACATTTAAGTCAGCATGATGAATTAACCAAGATTTCAAACCGACGTACTTTTGATGAAATGCTTGATACATTTTATGAGCAATCTCGACGTAATAACACCTCGCTTGCTGTGCTATTTATCGATGTCGATCATTTTAAAAACTATAACGATTTCTACGGTCATCAAAAAGGCGATGATGTAATTTCAACCATTGCCAAAACCATTAAAAATGCCATTCGACATATGGATTTTGTAGCGCGATATGGTGGTGAAGAATTTGTGGTTTTATTGCCTGAAACCGATGCGCATGGTGCTTATGCGGTAGCGTCAAATATTTATAAAGCAATCGATCGTTTAGAAATTCCACATGCCAAATCACAGGTTTCAAATCACGTCACTATTAGTTTGGGTATTACGGTATATCGTGCTGAAAATATGACGAAGGATGAACTGTTAAATATTGCCGATCAGGCGTTGTATCGTGCGAAACAATTAGGCCGGAATCAAATTTACTATCAGTCGATTCGTTCAGCACATGTGGCTTAATGTTTAATAAAATTGAGAACTTCTCTGAAATCGGCAATAAAAAACCGCGCAAAATGCGCGGTTTTTTATGACTCAACAAATCTTATTTGTTTTTGTCTTTTAATTGAGGCACTGCAGAACCTGTACCTACTGCAAGTAAGCCAGAGTTTGTGTAGATACCTAATTTAGCGCGAGTATCTGTGATATCCAAGTTACGCATAGTCAATTGACCGATACGGTCAGCAGGGCTAAACATAGAGTCACCTTTCTCCATAGTTAAACGCTCAGCTTCATAAGTGAGGTTAGGAGATTCAGTGTTTAGAATAGTGTAGTCATTACCACGACGAAGTTCTAAAGTCACCGTACCAGTGATTGCTTTAGCAACCCAACGCTGCGCAGTTTCACGAAGCATTAATGATTGAGAATCGAACCAACGACCTTGGTAAAGAAGACGACCTAAACGCAGACCGTTAATACGGTATTGTTCGATGGTGTCTTCGTTATGAATACCAGTCACTAAACGTTCATAAGCAATATGAAGAAGTGCCATACCCGGAGCTTCGTAGATACCACGAGATTTTGCTTCAATGATACGGTTTTCGATTTGGTCAGACATACCTAGACCATGACGACCACCGATACGGTTGGCTTCAAGAATGAACTCAACTGGGTTTTCGATACGTTTGCCATTTAATGCAACAGGGAAGCCTTCTTCGAAAGTTACAGAAACTTCTTCAGCTTTTACTTCTACGTCATCTTTCCAGAACGCAACGCCCATGATTGGGTCTACGATTTTGATACCCGCATTAAGGTATTCAAGATCTTTTGCTTCGTGAGTCGCACCTAACATGTTTGAGTCAGTTGAGTACGCTTTCTCTTTTGACATTTTGTAGTCAAAACCGTTGTCGATTAGGAACTGTGACATTTCTGCACGGCCACCTAATTCGTCAATAAAGGTTTGGTCTAACCACGGTTTGTAAATTTTAAGTGCTGGGTTAGTCAATAGACCATAACGGTAGAAACGTTCAATGTCGTTACCTTTATAAGTCGAACCGTCACCCCAGATGTTTACGTCATCTTCTTTCATTGCGGTTACAAGCATCGTACCTGTAACTGCACGACCAAGAGGAGTCGTGTTGAAATAAGGCATACCACCAGTTGAAATATGGAAAGCGCCACATTGAATAGCCGCAATACCTTCTAATGCAAGTTGTAAACGACAATCAACTAAGCGAGCTTTAACTGCGCCATACGCTTCCGCTTTTTTTGGAATCGCATCGTAGTCGTCTTCATCAGGTTGACCTAAGTTTGCTGTGTAAGCATAAGGTTCTGCACCTTTTTGTTTCATCCACAAAAGCGCAGCTGAAGTATCTAGACCACCAGAGAAGGCAATACCAACTTTTTTGCCAACTGGGACATTCTGCAAGATAGTTGCATTATCAGTCATTGTTAATCCTAACGATATAAATATAGGCACCGAGAATGGGTGGCCTGAAAGAATACATATATGTGTGCGATTGTAGCACTTTTCTGCACGGTTTTTCTAAAAAATCATGAGATACAAGCGATGAGTTGGAAAAAAATGATCGTTGAAATCTATTGGTGAATACTTCATCCAGTTTTTGCGGGCGAAAAATGCATTTTCTGAAAGAAATAGGTTGCAAATATAAAGAAATCTATTTGATTTTAATAAATGGTCATACCAATATGGTGTTGATTTGGTTTTTATACTTCCCATTGAAATGAGACTGAGGTCAAACAAAGCTTGGTTATTAGACTAAAGTATATTTTATAAAATCTATTCATAAATAATAACTACAAAACAATTATTTAAAAGTTTATATAGATGTTTTTAAACGGACAAATAATGTTTTTGTATTTTATATTGGTCATACCAAAAACAAGAAAAGCTTGAATGATTGAGTTGAAATATTTAAAAATTGCGGAGTATTTCAGCAAAATAGTATGAGTTTTTATGTCTTTGATTTTTATATTGGTCATACCAATACAAAAAGACCACATGCTGATATTGCTCAATAATTAAATCTTAGTAAGCATTTCAAGGAGATGACAATGCTTCAATGGCAGCAAATATATGACCCAATGGGGAATATATGGATATCAAGTTTAATTGCGCTCATTCCGATTATCTTTTTTTTCTTGGCGCTTGCTGTATTTCGTTTAAAAGGCAGTGTGGCAGGTACGATCACCGTTGTACTGGCACTTTTGGTGTCTTTATTTGCCTATGACATGCCTGCGCTTATGGCATTGGCTTCGATGGTCTACGGTTTCTTCTATGGTTTATGGCCGATTGCATGGATCATTATTGGTGCGGTGTTCCTGTATAAAATTTCAGTCAAAACAGGGCAGTTTGACATCATCCGTTCTTCGATTCTTTCCATTACTGAAGATCAACGATTACAGATGCTGTTAGTTGGCTTTGCTTTCGGTACTTTCCTCGAAGGTGCGGCGGGCTTTGGTGCCCCTGTGGCGATTACCGCAGCACTATTGGTAGGTTTAGGCTTTAAGCCTTTATATGCGGCAGGTCTTTGTCTGATCGTCAATACTGCGCCAGTGGCTTTTGGTGCGATGGGTATTCCAATTATCGTTGCTGGACAAGTGTCTGGTGTTGATACGATGGAAATCAGTCAGATGGTTGGTCGACAGCTGCCATTTATGGTGCCGATTGTACTGTTTTGGATTATGGCGATTATGGATGGCTGGCGCGGTGTGAAGGAAACTTGGCCTGCAGTTGTTGTTGGCGCGAGTAGCTTTGCGATTGCACAGTACCTAACCTCGAACTTTGTCGGTCCTGAATTACCCGATATTACCGCGGCGATTGCCTCTTTAGTGTCATTAACGATTTTATTTAAATATTGGCAGCCTAAACATATTTTCCGCTTTGCAGATCAAGATGCGACGATGAATGAAGATGTTGCTGCACAAAAACAGAAAAAATATAGCTTGGGGCAAATTGCAAAAGCGTGGTCGCCATTTGCGATCTTAACGGTGATGGTCACGATCTGGAGTATTAAACCGTTTAAGGATTTATTTACCAAAGATGGCGCGCTGCATGACATGGTTATTTCGATCAAAGTGCCATTTTTACATCAATTGGTTCAAAAGATGCCGCCAGTCGTACCTGAAATGAAGGACTACGATGCTATCTATAAATTTGATTGGTTTTCGGCAACAGGTACAGCAATTGTTATCGCTGCGATCATTACCATTATTTTCTTAAAAATGAAGCCGAAAGACGCGATTGTGACCTTTGGTGAAACCATTAATGAATTAAAAATTCCAATTTATTCAATTGGGATGGTCTTGGCTTTTGCATTTATCGCCAACTATTCAGGGATGTCAGCAACATTGGCATTAGCACTTGCGCATACAGGTCAAGCCTTTACTTTCTTCTCGCCATTTTTAGGATGGCTTGGTGTATTTCTAACGGGTTCAGATACGTCAGCCAATGCACTATTTGCTGCATTACAGGCAACTACTGCACAGCAAATTGGTGTGCCAGAAGTATTACTCGTTGCTGCCAATACCAGTGGTGGTGTGACTGGAAAAATGATTTCTCCGCAGTCAATTGCAATTGCATGTGCGGCAGTTGGATTGGTAGGTAAAGAGTCGGATTTATTCCGTTTTACCGTAAAACACAGTATAACGTTCACAATCATGATGGGGATTTTAATCACCCTACAAGCTTATGTGTTCCCTTGGATGATTCCATAACACGCATTGTGTAACAACGTTAAGGAAAGCAGATGAAAGTCTCTGATAAAACTGTTCAAAGTCTTCGCGTATTGATTGAAGAAAGCAATATGCAAGTTGGAGATCGTCTGCCTGCAGAACGGAAACTGTGTGAACAACTTGGCGTCTCACGCACCTCTTTACGCGAAGCGATTTCTCAATTGACCAGCATGGGCGTGTTGGTCAGTAAAGTCGGTGCGGGGACTTTTTTAAAGCAATTACCAGCGACATGGTCGAGTTATCAAATTGTGCAGCCCATTAGCAGTTTGATTAGTGAAGACCCTGCCTACCGGTTTGATGTGCAAGAGGCGCGCATTATTTTGGAAGGTGGTACCGCATGGTATGCGGCACAACGTGCTACAGCAGAGGACTTGGCACATATCCGACATTATTATGATCAGATCAATCATTTTCAGGCTTTAGGCAATGACGATGAAGCAGCGCGTGCAGATGCCAAATTTCATTTAGCAATTGCTGAAGCATCACATAATTTAGTGTTGATTCAGATGATGCGTGGTCTATTTGATCTGTTGCAATTTAATGTCGTTTTAGGTCGTCGAAAAGTTTATAGCGAAGCACACCGATTTGATCAATTGCATGATCAGCACTTTCAAGTCATGAATGCAATTGAACGCCGTGATCCTGAAGCTGCACGTAAAGCAGTCTGTGGACACATTGAGTTTGTAGTACAACAGGTGCGTATGATTGATGAAGAAGAAGCTCGACGTCAGCGTGCCAGTCGATTAAACAGGATATAAGCATGATTATTTCTTCTGCCAATGACTACCGTGAAGCGGCACGTCGTCGTTTACCGCCATTTTTATTTCATTACATCGATGGCGGGGCGTATGCCGAATATACCTTAAAGCGTAATGTAGAAGATTTATCAAAAATAGCGTTGCGTCAACGTGTGCTGAATGACATGTCACAGCTGAGTCTAGAAACCCAACTGTTTAATGAAACCTTATCGATGCCTGTAGCTTTATCACCTGTGGGTTTAACCGGGATGTATGCACGTCGTGGTGAAGTTCAAGCAGCCGTTGCCGCAGATAAAAAGGGCATTCCATTTACGCTGTCTACCGTTTCAGTTTGTCCAATTGAAGAAGTGGCGCCAGCGATTCAGCGTCCCATGTGGTTTCAGTTGTATGTACTACGTGACCGTGGCTTTATGAAAAATGCCTTAGAACGTGCCAAAGCAGCAGGCTGTTCAACTCTGGTGTTTACCGTGGATATGCCTGTTCCGGGCGCACGTTACCGTGATGCACACTCGGGGATGAGCGGCCCAAATGCTGCCATGCGCCGTTATATGCAGTCGTGTTTCCACCCACACTGGGCGTGGAATGTGGGTTTATTAGGTCGTCCGCATGACTTAGGGAATATTTCTAAATACTTGGGCAAACCAACAGGTTTGGAAGATTATATCGGCTGGTTGGGCAATAACTTTGACCCATCAATTTCATGGAAAGACCTTGAGTGGATTCGTGAATTTTGGGATGGCCCGATGGTCATTAAAGGCATACTTGACCCTGAAGATGCCAAAGATGCAGTGCGTTTTGGTGCAGATGGCATTGTGGTGTCAAACCATGGTGGCCGTCAGCTCGATGGGGTTTTATCATCAGCGCGTGCATTGCCGCCAATTGCAGATGCAGTAAAAGGCGATATTAAAATTCTTGCTGACTCAGGTATTCGAAATGGTTTAGATGTGGTGCGTATGCTGGCTTTGGGTGCAGATACCTGTATGCTCGGTCGCGCATTTGTTTATGCACTCGGTGCAGCAGGTGGTGAGGGTGTTTCCAATCTTCTAGAATTGATTGATAAAGAAATGCGTGTTGCGATGACCTTAACAGGTGCAAAAACCATTGCGGATATTACATCTGATTGTTTGGTGAAGTTAGAGAAAGAGTTGGCTGGGTGATTTTTTGAATAGATCTCTTGGGAAAGTTATTCGTCATCAAAAAAATTAACAATGAAAGTTCCCTCTCCTTGTAGGAGAGGGTTAGGGAGAGGTATTTATTGATTAATTCTCCTAACCCTCTTGTGTAGCATTGCTACTCATCCCAAAGGGAGAAGGGATATTCATTATAGATTTTAATAACAATGACTAAAAACTTTTGATATGTGCAAATAAACCTACGTTGTTTAAATTATTTAAATCAATATTTTTTCATTGTATAACAATACAATTCCTCTTTAGCGAGGAGAGAAAATAATGAAAATGGAAAATTCTACGAGCATGCAAACTCAATCATTACAAACCATTCAAAACCTCATCAACATCGTCGGTAAGCAACACGTTTTAACTGAAGATAAAGACACACGTTTATACCGCCAAGGTCGCCGTTACGGTGCAGGAAAAGTATTGGCTGTGGTTACACCGGGCTCTTTACTTGAGCAATGGCATGTGTTGCAAGCTGCTGTGGATGCAAATTGTATTGTGATTATGCAAGCCGCCAATACTGGTTTGACAGGTGGTTCAACGCCTTTTGGTGATGACTATGACCGTCCTGTGGTGCTGATAAGTACACGTCGTTTGGTTGGCATCCAAGTGATTAATGAAGGCAAGCAAGTGATTTGCCTACCGGGGGCGACATTAGACAAGCTTGAAAAAGATTTGCTGCCATTTAATCGTGAACCTCATTCGGTGATTGGTTCTTCTTGTATTGGGGCATCGGTTTTGGGCGGCGTATGCAATAACTCAGGGGGTGCTTTGGTACGCCGCGGTCCTGCCTATACAGAGCTTGCATTGTATGCACAAGTGAATGAGTCAGGTGAGTTAGAGTTGGTCAATCATCTAGGTGTCAATCTTGGCAATACGCCTGAAGAAATCCTCACAGCGCTGGAAAATAAAAATTATCAAATCAATGATATTGTGAATAATTCAAGTTGCTGTGCATCAGATCAACGCTACTCACATGATGTTAAACAAGTCGATGAAAATACACCTGCACGTTTTAATGCAGATCCGAGTCGACTATTTGAAGCATCAGGTTCAGCAGGTAAGGTCTGCGTCTTTGCAGTACGTTTAGATACCTTTGAAAAAATTCCTAGTCAGGTGTTTTATGTAGGGACCAATTCACAAGATGATTTAACAGAAATTCGTCGTTTTCTATTAAAAGATCTTGCACGCCTCCCGATTGCGGGTGAGTACATTCATCGCATGGCATACGATATTGGGGCTGAATATGGCAAAGATTCTTTTGTATTTATTGAAAAATTCGGCACCGCAAAAGTTCCTGCTGCTTTTGCCATGAAAGATAAAGTCGATGGCTATTTAGAAAAACTGGGCTTGCGAGGTTTGTCGGATAAAGTCTTGCAGCTGGTGACTAAATTTTTGCCGAATCATTTGCCAAAACGTATGAATGAATTTCGTGATTTATATGAACATCATTTGATGATTCGTATTGAAAATCAGGATGTTGATCAAGTTGATGCGTATTTGAAAACGTATTTTTTAGATAAAACCTCAGGCAATTATTTTAAATGTACGGATGAAGAAGGTCGTAAGGCATTTTTACATCGTTTTGCGGTGGCAGGAGCTGCCATTCGTTATCGTGATACGCATCGTTCAGAAGTGGAAGACATTGTTGCACTGGATATTGCATTACGTCGCAATGATCGAGAATGGGTGGAAACTTTACCGAAAGCCATGGATGAGCAAATTATCCATAAACTCTATTATGGACATTTTCTCTGTCATGTTTTTCATCAAGATTATATTGTGAAAAAAGGTGTAGACCCTTTGGCAATGGAACATGCAATGTGGCATTTACTCGATGACCGTGGCGCTGAATATCCTGCAGAACACAATGTTGGGCATTTGTATGTGGCGAAGCCTGCGCTGAAAAATCATTATCAAAAGCTGGATCCGACTAATAGCTTTAATGTGGGGATTGGACAAACCAGCAAGCTGAAACATTGGAAATAATGCTTTTAAAAACAACATGCCGTGATGTGAAAGTTCACGGCTTTTTTATGGTTCGAGAATTGATATATCCGGAGGTATTGACCATAAAGGCGAAGAATATTTTCTAAATTGTCATCCCAAAATATAAAAAAACCGCTAAAGTGTTATGCAACAAGTTGCAAAGCCAAAATAAGGATTCAGCATGACAACGACTAGCTATGCAAATATTTTAAAGCCTTTACATTTGGGTTTTACCACGATTAAAAACCGTGTCGTGATGGGGTCCATGCATAGTGGGCTGGAAGATCGTTTTTATAATTATCCTAAGCTTGCAGCTTATTTTGGTGAGCGTGCGAAAGGTGGTGTTGGCCTGATTATTACAGGCGGTATTTCGCCAAACCGTCAAGGTTGGCTGTTACCCGCTGGCGGTACCATGAATACGTTAGGTGATATTGCTCCGCATCGCTTGGTAACCCATGCAGTACATAAGCATGGTGCCAAAATTTTAATGCAAATCTTGCATGCTGGGCGTTATGGCTATCAGCCTTTTGCAGTGTCAGCAAGTCCGATTAAATCTCCGATTTCACCTTTTAAACCACGTCAATTAACGGACAAACAAATTCTTTCAACCATTGATGATTATGTCAAAACGGCAAGCCTTGCACATAAGGCCGGCTATGATGGTGTTGAAATCATGGGTTCAGAAGGCTACTTGCTGAATCAGTTTTTAAGCCGTCATGTCAACCAACGGACAGACCGTTGGGGCGGTGAAATTGAAAATCGTATGCGCCTTGCAGTTGATATTGTGAAATCGATACGTGCTGAAGTGGGTGAGAAATTTATTATCTGCTTCCGTTTGTCATTGCTCGATTTGGTTCATGATGGGAACACCATGGCAGAAGTCATTACTGTTGCTAAAGCATTGGAAGCAGCAGGTGTGACGTTGCTGAACACGGGGATTGGCTGGCATGAAGCACGTATTCCGACAATTGTGACCTCAGTGCCTCGCGCAGCGTTTGTGGACTATACCGCTGAAGTCAAAAAACATGTTGCGATCCCTGTCATTGCGTCCAACCGTATCAATATGCCAGATACAGCTGAAGAAATTTTAGCTTCAGGCAAGGCAGATATGGTGCAAATGGCGCGTCCATTCTTGGCAGATCCATTTTGGGTAAATAAAACGGCGACCAACCGTGTCGATGAAATTAATACCTGTATTGCCTGTAACCAAGCCTGCTTAGATCATACTTTTAAAAATCAGCGTGCGACGTGTTTGGTCAACCCACGAGCGGCATATGAAACTGAATTGGTTTATTTAAAGACCAAAAAACCGAAGCGTATTGCAGTCGTCGGTGGTGGCGTGGCAGGCATGTCTGCAGCTACGGTTGCGGCAAGCCGAGGCCATGCGGTGACATTATTTGAAGCTGGTGCAGAGGTGGGTGGTCAATTTAATTTGGCAAAAGTCATTCCTGGCAAAGAAGAATTTCATGAAACGATTCGATACTTTAAAGTTCAAATCGAAAAAACGGGTGTGGATTTGCGTTTAAATACGCGTGTAAACCGTGAACAGCTTGAACGTGAAGGGTTTGAGGAAGTTGTTATTGCAACAGGTGTGGTTCCTCGCAGCTTAAAAATTGAAGGTAGTGATGCACCGAATGTCTTGTCTTATGCAGAAGTGCTGAAAGGCGCAGCTGTGGGCAATAAAGTTGCTGTGATTGGTGCAGGCGGCATTGGCTTTGATGTATCTGAATTTTTACTCAAACCACCACATCAGCCACAACCAATGCCTTTAGCGGATTGGCAGCGGGAGTGGGGTGTTGATCCAAATCCAAACTACATAACAGAAGGTGGTATGCAGGCTGCTGAGCTCGAACCTCCTGTTCGTGAAATCTACTTATTACAACGTAAAACAACTGCAATTGGTGCTGGGTTAGGTAAAACATCAGGCTGGGTACATCGTGCACAATTAAAGAAAAATGCGGTTCGTATGCTGCGTGGTGTTCAATACAAAGCCATTACTGATGAAGGTCTTTGGGTTGAACATGCAGGGCATGATCAATTATTACGTGTAGATACAATCGTCGTTTGTGCAGGTCAGGAATCGGTGAAGCATTTGATGCCAGAACAGGGTGAGAAAACCCTTGCCAATTACCATATTATTGGTGGCGCAAAACTAGCAGCAGAGTTAGATGCAAAACGCGCAATACGTGAAGGTGCGGAGCTTGCGGCTAAACTTTAAGGATTTGGCGAAACAATATTCATTTGAAAGGTTTAGTTGTAATTTTTACTTGTCAGATGAATAAAACCTCCGTATTATGGCGCACATGGAAGCGTGGCAGAGCGGTTTAATGCACCGGTCTTGAAAACCGACGAGGGCGCGAGTCCTCCGTGAGTTCGAATCTCACCGCTTCCGCCAAATTTTGAATTAAGCCCTTGTATTTTCAAGGGCTTTTTTCTTACCTGTGCTTTTGTCCCACATTATAACCCACATAAAATTTTGGCTTCAATTGAACATAAATGGCGGATCTTGAACCGGATAGGAAGCCTATAAAAAATTAGAAGTGCATTTAAAACTGAATTGTTGATGCTCTAGATCACAAATGATTCGGCTAATTTTATTTATTTAATGCTATGAAAATAAAACAGCATGATCAAAGTCATGCTGTTTTAAAAGGTGTTAACTAGCGATTATATTGGGTTTGACCTCGTTCAATATTTAAACTGCATGAATCATCACCAATTCTAAACAAATAACTTGGAATCACGAGTTGAGCTTTTAGTGCATTTAAACGGTTGCCAACATGAATCTGTTTTAAGTCATAATAGTTCTGTTCTTGCCCTTGAAATAGGGGTGCAATTCCAGAATTGATTGTACCGATATTACCTAAAGCAATACGATCGTTGTTAAGTTCAATAAAATGTGGTTCAAGCATTTCGTACAGATCTGTATCTTTGAATTGCACAAGATCAGAATATTCTTTTTTCACAATGAAAATAAGCCGTATTGAGAATGTTTGAGCTATATCTGTTTCCTTACGGGAGATAATGCCTAAGACATTGTTTTTACTTCTCTTTTTCCAGATATCTTGAATAATTTCATTACATTTTTCTTTAACAATTTCGTAAGCAGTCATACTACGAAAGTCAGGATCACCAAAAGCGGGCTCCAAACCATTAGGACGTTTACGTTGTACAATTAATGAATGCAGTTCAAATTTACTGGACTCGCCATAGATAAACTCAAAAAAACGATCGTAGCGATTACTACAAGAGCGGTAACGAGTGTTCCATGATTGAAGTTGTGACATGAAAGCTCTAGTTTGAATATGGACTTTGAAATCAGCAAAACAAGTTTCACATGCGTGTTCTATTTGCTGATAAGCATCTATATTGAATTGATCTAAATTATGTTTCAGCATCAGTTTGCTGAGTAACACTATTTCGGGATGAATCCATACATTTTGAAACTGCCCAAGTGTATAAGGATTTCGTATATTATCGAAAATATGGTTGAAGACAGTATTCCCTAAATTAGTCTTATATAGATTTGGAATGTTTGGATGTGGAAATGCAGTCAAATTATTGGTAAATATCCTGAATCGATTCCCTCTTTTAATTTTTTGGATAAGTTCTAAATAATTAAACAATGAAATCGGTGTATATCCTTGGTTAGGATATAGACTGGTAATAAAGTTTAATTGGTTAGTTGCTTCCATTTTTTCCATAGCATTAAACGACATAATTGATTCCTTAGATTAGTTTGATTGCGTTGAATTTAAGATGCGAGCGCGTCCAGACTTCGCCTTTGGGGTGGGCAACTGACTACGCTGAAATCGCTTAAAATTTTTAAGTTCTGAAAAAATGAAAAATTGATCTGCTTTACAGATGTAATCGAAGGTTTTAATTAAGAAAGATTGTTTTTCAAGATCTGAATAATGAATCATGCCGATACCACAGTATCTGTACTGATCTTTCTTCATATTGCAGATAAAGCAGCTTCCTTGATTATTGGTTATTTTTTTCCAATAGTCAGAAATGTATTGAGCAATACTGATATCTTCTTGATGCTTGCTACCATCGAAAAAGAAATATGCATGAATATGGAACCCTGTTGCTTGAGAATACTCATATTGGAAGATATAGCCTTCGATATCGTTTAATAAGGTATTGTTACGCCAATTGTTTTTAAACTTAGTCATGAAATTTTTAAGCGCACTTAAATCATGGCGTGAGTAAGGGGTAGTCATTGAAGAGGCTTGCTTTAGAATGGTAGCTAAATCTCGTTTAGATGCGAAATCCATTCTAATAACTAATACTTTTGCAAACTTAGCAATTAAGTGATTCAGAAGCTCAATACAGGCTTTCTTATTATTTTTTTTGATTGTATCGCGGTCTCTGATTTTTTTGCGGAAAGATGAACTCTGCATATGTTGAATTAGACGTTCAATGAACAGATTAAACAAATCTGTGTATTTATTTAAACTATCCTGATTAGTAGGGTCGAGTGAAAATAGTTGTGTAAGAAACTCAAGATCCTTTTCTGAAAATTGAGTACGTACAGATATCCATGCTTTTATTTCTTCACCATAGAAATATTGATCAGAGAGTTGATAATAGAATGCTGGGAAAATCTTCTTTACCAAACTGTCCCAGCCAGCAGCGAACTCAACCCGATAATGTTGAGTCGAACGGAATACATGCGTTTTGGTTATTTTTGCGATAGGTAATTGAGCTTTTTCACATTTAGCAATCACATTCAAAATATTTGAACAAATTTCTACTTCATAATCAGTATTGTGTCGAAGAAGAGTGTGAGCGATGCAATCTTCTCCTGCGATAAGTGCAGAACTAGAATCAGAGTTCATTAGGGCAAGCTGTTCTTCAAATGTGAAGGTGCCTGCTGAGTGGTCAAGTAATTTAAGTGCTTCCATAAATTTCTCAAAAAATTAATTTCCAAGAATTTGGGCAATAGTTGTCCATCGACGCTAAATTAAGAAGCGTCTATGCTGAGTGAATGGCATGTTTAGGGATTAGTAGTGAACAAGGTTAAATCAATATATCCGACCATCAGTGAGTAATTAACTCGTGATCTGACTTGCTCTAGGCAGTCAGGTTCACTATTGATGAGATTTAATTTGATATTGACCTCTGGAAGGTAACGAGGTCAGATCATAAATATAGAATATATGATGTAACTTACTAATAAATATTAAGTATATCTAATAAGAATATATTGTAGATAGACTTAAATGATTTAATACCTATATTGCAATTCAAGGCAAATAGACTACCTATGCACAAATTCATCTTGTGTTTACGTGAATGTCTAAATGAATTAGATGTACACAGTTAAGCCGTCTTTCGAAGTAGGTCGCGGGTATCAATTTTGGACTGAATCCATGCTTGAACCTCAATAAGTTGCCAACGGGTTAAATGACCAAACTTCACTGGTTTTGGGAAGTCTGGGTCAAAGCGTTTGGACTTGGGATTAAGACGATCATAAATGGTAGATCTGGATAAACCAGTTAATTCTTCTAAATCTATACGAGAGATCATCTTAAATTGAGGTGATACAGAAACCATCATTTGTCCTATTTGGTAGTGATTGGATGATTTCTACAATAAAAAAAGAAAACTCACCAAAATACCCGATTTGCACGGACATTTAGGATTTCATGGCGAAATTGAGGAAAAGTTTATATTTAACAGTTCAAAGAGCTGATCTAATCATGAAGATTGGATCAGCTTTAAAAAATTATGAATTGTTATCTTTAAGATGAGAGCGCTGTTTATTCTTTTGAACAATCTCTTTAATCCGGTGATATAACGATTGATTACCAACCTGATGTTGTTTTAGCCAAATTTCACTATTTCCTGAATATTTTTTTCTAATGATATCCTCTGTGATACTTTTTCTAGTGCCTTGCAATGCTTCGAATTTTCTTCGATGGAGTGAAGCGCTTTTTTTTAACCTTCGATTTGAGTCTTTTAAAAATGTGCGATCAATACTATTGAATATATAAACTGGTTTTGTTTGATCATCAGCGTCAGTAGACATTAGGAGACAGTCTTTTTTGAGGTTCAAACGAGCGGCTTGAAGATTTAATCTTTCTGTTTCTAATATATGTTGCTGCATGATTGCTTCTTTTACAGAAGAGATGGAGCCATTAGTTAAGTCACTAATAATGACGTCTTTAATGATAGAACTAATTTTTGAAACTTCATTTTTGTCGAGTAGTATTTTTTCAGCATATTTAAGAAAACTTACTTTAATGAGTTCAGTTGATTTTTGTTGTTGATGTCCATTGTGAATTTTTTCAAAAATTTTATAAATCTCGGTAGGAACAACTTCTAAGCTTTTACAATCATTATGTAAGGCATACGTATGAAAAGCCTTTTTACGTAATTTCTCTACTTGCTTTAAGCTGATACATTCTTCTGCTTCCACATAATTAAAAAACTGTTTTATCTCTGTCAAAATATCGTCGTAGAAGCGAGGTAAACGATCAATCAAGGGTATTTCGACAGTATCATTTTCATCTTCAGCAAGATAAATCCTTTGTATAGCATTTGTGCGATATTTTTTTTGTTGTTCAGTTTCTTTGTAGTGTCCTGCAGTATGGAAAGCATAAATGCTTTGTTTATCAAACTCTGTAAGCACATAACTGTATTCTTGTCGATTTGGACCTAAATCAACACCACAAAATTTTAAACGCTCATGTAATGCTGTTTGGTCACCCACACCTAGATATTTAATATTCTTTAAAACAAAATCCTCAAGTACTTTCATGAGTCTAATTTGATTATCAATTAACGACTGATCTGACATTTATACATCTCTTGAATATGAATTTGATATCATTGATTTTTAGCGTAAATATGAGCCTAATTTTACTGCAATTATTTTAGACTCAATGGGTTCCTTTTTAGAAGTGGAACGAAAAAGATCATTTTTAAAACAAGAGCAAATATTATCATAAATCTTGTAAAAGCTATCGGTCATAAATAATGTACAAATTTAGCTGATAAAATGAGGGATATAAATCTGTTATGGGGTTAGTAGCACCCTTTTAAGGGACCTGTTTTTTTACAAGGTTTTCAGTCTGAGTAATTTGATTTTTGATCTGTATTTATTGTTGTTTAAAGTGTATTGATTGAATGTTAATCGTTTTAAAAATAAAAGGCGTACAGTTTTTATTACTTATCATGGTTGAGCGATATCATTTTTTATTGAACATTGACACTCAAAAAATTGCCGATTATCCTTGACCTGCTGGCCCACATGGTCAGTCGGTTTTGACAGACCGTTTACCCAAAGCACACGAAAAAGTCTCTCTTTTTTGTGGGCATCCCTACGTGCCCCCTCTGCGGCGGAACGGGAGGGGGACATCTTCGGATGTGCTGATCTTTTTGGGTATCAGTCTGTCAACCCTCTTTCGTTTCGCCACCATTATTTGACAGTAATGTGGTGAAACTTCTTTATACCCAAAGGAGTCCGCCATGCGTACTACATTCTTAAATCCTCATTCTCTTTTTTACCCCAGTACTCTCTGTGGCGTTGTCTTCGCAAGATAGAACCGCATTATAAAAATTTAGCAATTGGGGAACGCTCAATGAAGGCATTTGTTCCTTTATTGGCCTGTATATCTGAATCATTTTATCGCTGATCTGTAGATCAACTCATTCTACGGAACAGTCACATCAGAAGAAAAGGCAGTACTCCAAGAAGAACATCAAACCGCCATAAGTCTAGCTTTACGATTTCTGAGAGGAACTTATGGACAATAAAAGAGAATGATGCAAGATGACAACAAAATTAAAGTGTCTGTCTTTATGTATTTTACTGATGGGACTGGGCGCCTGCTCTAGTAAAGATCAGCCTGAAAGTGATCCCGCTGTAGAAGAGCAAACCACAGAAAGCAAAGATGCTTTGCAGAGTGTAACTGAAACATCAGTCGTGATTGTGCCGAAAGCTCAAATCAGTCCTGATCAAAGTTGGGAGAAAATAGACAGTGATGTACTGCGAAGTAATTTGATTTACTTTTACCCTGAAAAAATGAATGTGCTCCATTACAAAGAACCGAGCAAGCTTGAGAATGATTTATTCTTCCCCGACAATCATGAATTTGTCAAGAAACAATTACATTTAGATAAGAGTCAGCTTATTGTTATTGGAATGCCGGGGCATAACTTAGACAACAATATGTTAGTCGATTTGAGTAATGATGAATATTTCAAATATGCTAACAATCTCGCCATAAACTATATACGCGCCTTACAAGTACCAAAGGTTAAACCCAAACAGGAATTTGAAAAAACACAGCATTATGAGGAACGAGTTAAACAAGCTCAGCAAAATTCACTAAATAATGCAATCGACTATGATGCTGAATTATTGGAAAGGGTGTTGAATTATATTGCTCCTGATATTACTTCAATCGGAAGCGAAAGCGCTTACCAATATGATGCTGATAAAGAGTTAATGACAATTAACTTTAAACAGAAAAGCCGATATGTTTCCTCTGTGGTTAAATCAGAACTAATCATCAAGGTTCCGCCTGATTTAGCAAAGACTCTCGCAGAAAACTTTGGCCAACTTAACATCGGTTATGTATTTACACGCCAAAATAACACCTTGAATTTGGATGGGATATTTTTTTATTTAGTACGTTATGGCAATCCTGATCAGCAGAACTATACCTCTAGATTATATCTCTCACCAATCATTAAGCCGAATACATTTAAGCAAAAAAGTGCGGTCAATGTATTCTGGAAAAACAATGATGCTGTTGAGGAAATTGACACACTACCTTTTAAAGACGTGCTGACATCACCGATATGGAAATTTAAGTTTGGTCTAGAAAACTATTTATCTCCAGAATCATTATTACAAAAATACGTTAAGCCAGAAATTCCTAAAGAACCTGATGAGCTTCAGTATTTGGGTCATGGGTGAAAATGAAAAATTTGTATTTTAGTGCTTTTTAAAAATAAAGAAATTTCAAATACATATTACCGAAATGTAATGGCTTTCTCTTCTCAATGCCTATTGAGGAAAGTATATGTCTACATTTGAATACACGATTTAGGAAAAATTTATAATGAATAATTTATTTAAAAATCTGAGCTTTGCTGTATTGGCATTTATATCTGTACTGACTTTACAAGGCTGCAGTTCAAGTCTTGATCCTGATATGTTTTCAGTAGAGTTAAATGAAGCGGGTTTGTACTCGTGGAGTACTCCAGTGATTTCCATTCGTTCTAATACAGCTGAACCGATAGAGGTGACGAATGTCATAGTCAATAAAGGACAGTGCAGCTTTATCGGTCATGATCGAAGATTTAACTTTCCATTGCATTTTCAGATGGGGCAACTTGCTAGATTAAGAATCACTAAATGCAGCTTTGCCAATGTGGTACAGGTGGATATTGAAACCACTGAAGGAACTGTAAGTTATAGCTTTAACTAGCCGATCTCATTGGTTAAGACAGCAAAATCAACGAATCAAAAAGCCGAGTCCATGAAGGACTCGGCTTTTTTTATGTCTAAACTTTAAGGAAATAAAGATGAATTTAATTATTTGTCCTGCATGTGGCGGTGACCAAATTGAAAGGGTCGGCCCTCAACTTTCTACATCCATTGAATTTCAGCAGCCAAGGTCTTTAAAGCCGCCTATACAAAATCTGATTCAGAACTTTGTGAATTATGCAGCGATGGGCGCATCTAGCGCTCGGCTGATTAAGGGGCAGCGTACGATGATTTATGTATTTGGGGCTTTAATCGGTGGGGCAGTTGGCTGTGCAGCCTGCATCTTGAAACACATCCATGAGCAGCATTCCGAAACCCTGATGAAAGATGAATCTCAGCCGCAAGTACATCACCATTGTTTGGAGTGCGGACACTACTTTAACTAGATTTGATGGAATTTAGACGGTAGTTGTTTTTAATCCCCCTAATTTGAATAGTCAGTAAAAATTAAAAGGAAATAAGTATATGGCACATTTAATTGAAAAAATGGCTTATGTCGGCGAAACCCCTTGGCATGGTCTTGGCAATCAACTGTCGCAAAATCAGCCGATTGAAGTCTGGGCGAAACAGGCAGGTATGGATTGGCGTATTGAATCATCAAACGTCAGCTATATGGCACAAAATGAACGCGGTCAAAGCATCATCATGCCTTTCGAGGAACAGCGCGTACTTTACCGCTCGGATACCCATGCACCTTTATCCGTGGTCAGTCAGCGCTATCAGGAAGTCCAGCCTGCAGAGGTGTTAGAGTTCTACCGAGATCTCACTGAACAATCAGGTTTTGAGCTGGAAACGGCGGGTGTATTGAAAGGCGGAAAAAAATTCTGGGCTTTGGCTAAAACCGGGCAGACAGCAGCACTCAAAGGTAAAGATGTCAGTAATGGCTATATCTTATTGGCTACGGGCTGTGATGGAACACTAGCGACAACTGCACAGTTCACTTCAATCCGTGTGGTGTGCAATAACACCTTAGCGATTGCTCTCAAAGGACAGAACAGCAGTGCAGGTGTGGTCAAAGTTCCGCACAGCACTCGCTTTGATGCCCAAAAGATTAAACAGCAGTTGGGAATTTCTGTCCAGGCATGGGATGAACATATGTATGAAATGAAACAGCTCAGTCAGCGTAAAGTCACTCAAAGCGAAGCAGCAGCTTATTTTGATGCCGTGTTTAACAATAGCAGCTTGAGTCCGAATGAGCAGGACGAAGGTATTATTCAGTTCTACCGCAATGTCGCTACCCAAGCTAATTCAGCCCCTAAAGCTGAAAACAAGACTGAGCCGAATGGACGTGCCATGTCGAAAGTCATGACCATGTTTAATGGTCATGGCCGTGGGGCAGAACTCAGTTCAGCTAAAGATACCGCTTATGGTTTGCTATGCAGTATTACAGAATTTGCCGATCATGAACGCCGGGCTATGAGTCAAGATCACCGACTCGATTCAGCATGGTTTGGCGCAGGTGCTGGGTTGAAGCAACGTGGACTCGAACAAGCGCTGCGTATGCTTGCTTAAGTTCAATAGTTCTCTTTTTTATAAATTAGCCTAAATATTACAGAACAAGGCCAAATATTTTTCTTCACTTATGAATCAAATACCAAGCTCTTAAAGCCGTGTCTTCGGGCACGGCTTTTTTATGCCCAAAATTTAAATTAGAGGAATTAACAATGAATCATTTATCAAATCTACCTGCAGCATATGTACAGCCTAAAGTATTCCGTGCTCCTAAAAATTTTACCGCAAAACGTTTTATGGCGACTAAAAATATGACTCAGGCCGAATGGCTGGAAGTGCGAAGGCAAGGCATCGGCAGCAGTGACTGCGCAGCAGCCTGTGGGCTCAACCCTTATATGTCGATGCTGGAACTCTGGATGATCAAGACTGGACGGATCAAGCAAATCGATTGAAGATGAAAGTGAGGGCCATGCACCACTGTATTGGGGCAAGCGTTTGGAACCCTTGGTCGCTGAGTATTACAGCATGCATACCAACTATAAAGTCCGCCGGGTTAATGCTGTGCTGCAGCATCCTGACCCAGACAAGTATTTCATGTTAGCCAACTTAGATTATTCAGTAGTGGGTGACGCAGATGTGCAGGTTCTAGAATGTAAAACCGCAGGGGAATATGGCGCTAAGCTTTGGCGGGATGGTGTGCCTCTATATGTACTGTGTCAGGTCCAGCATCAACTGGCTGTGACGGGGAAGAAGGCAGCACATATCTGTGTACTGATTTGCGGACATGAAACCCGAATATTTAAAGTGACCCGTTCAGAATCGGTGATTCAGCATATCGTGAATGCAGAGCGTTACTTCTGGGAGTGCGTGGAAAAGGATACACCGCCTGATGCAGATGCTAGTGAATCGGCCGCTAAAGCTTTGCAATTACTGTATCCAGAGCATGTACCGCTAAGTACGACCGATCTCTCGTTAGATGATCAAGCCAACCAACAGTTTGAGCAGCTGATTCAAGCACGCAATCAAATTGAAAAGCACCAAGAGCAATTCGATCTGCTGAAACACCAGCTGCAGGCCAAGATGCAGGAGGCTGAGCGCGCAACCTTCAAAGCAGGTTCAGTCACGTGGAAAAAGGCCAAAGACTCAATCAGCTTAGATAGCAAAGCACTACTAAAACAGTACCCTGAATATCTGAACCAATTCCTGCAAAGTAAATCTGGTTCAAGACGCTTCAATATTTACCCAGATGATGAATGAGATGAATTCATTCTTCGAGATACGCAAGCAAATCAATTTAAGGCCATAACGATCCCATGCCAAACAGCATGGGATTTTTTATGCCGATTTCATTGTTCAAAAGAGAAATACCATGATTAAAGGTTTAGCAATCACACCGCCTATTTTAGGGCGAATCAGCATTGGCCGAATGGTCGAAAAGAACGGCAAGCGTCTGCCTGAAAAGGATGATCAATTCACCATTACCAGTCAAATCCATAAAGATAGTGGTTGGATCAAACATCCTTTAGATGAACAACTTCGAGCTAAAGCGCAAAATCAAAAACTCAGAACCATACCAGTCCGTATGATCTTTAATGATCCTGAACTGAATCTACGAGCAGAGTACAGCTTATTTGACCGTCAAACCGGACGACCCGTTTGTGTGGGTAATGGTGAAACCTGTCAGCGGTTGACTAGTCAAGGTGTAGAGCAGCACCCATGTCCATCGCCCGCTTTATGTTCAATGGCTCAAGGTGGGCACTGTAAGCCTTATGGTCGACTGCATGTCAATTTAGATGAATCGGATGAACTGGGCACATTCATCTTTAGAACCACAGGCTTTAACAGTATTCGAACTTTGGCCGCACGACTGAGTTACTACCATGCAGCATCCTGTGGGCTATTGTCGTGTTTACCGTTACAACTGACCTTAAGAGGAAAATCAACAATACAGAGTTATCGTACTCCTGTGTACTACGTAGATTTAACCCTACGAGATGGGATTAATCTTCAGCAAGCCATTCACATAGCAAAAGATATTGATCAGCAAAGTCAGAATAGTGGTTTTAATCAGGAAGCTTTAGATCAAGTTGCAAGACAAGGCTTTGCTAATGCGCAGTTTGAAGTGAATGTGGGGGAAGGTTTGGATTTGATGGGGGAGTTTTATACGAATGAAAATCAAGATACTGACACTGAACATTTCCAGCTTGTAACAACGCCGAAAACTAAGGCAAAGCCTAAGCCGAATCAATGTGAGGATTTTGTGCAAGATATACAGAAAGGGTTGCAGGGGAGTGTGAGGGTGGTGAATTAAGATTAAAGGCATCTGAGGATGCCTTTGTTAAGCATTTATGCTTTTTCTTTTATGTAAATGCATGTGATTTTTTGATTGAGAAAGCTATTGATAATTGTGTATTTATTATGTATTTTTTGTAAGTTTTTTGAGAACATAGTAAAAATTAACAAAAATGAGTCAAATAAAATATTTAGCCATATGTTGTCTAAGTGCTGTGAGTAATGCTTTTGCTAATGGGGGAGTCGACACCTCTAATGTTCAATCAGTATATCCGCAAGATTTATCTTTACCTGAGTTGATTCGGCAAGATCAGCGTTTAGCTGATTTAAAGCAATATTTGGATACTCAAACTATTATTCAGCCTACCGAACGAAACCTACTTAGCAATCAACTGATCATTATTAAGGAAGAACCATGTTTTAATATCCAGAAAATAGAAATTAGTACTGGTGATTCAGGTGTAAAAGTGTTGGATGCTTTTAGTTTTTTGATGAAGACCCTGAATAAAAAAAGTAGTGCAATCGTTGGGCAATGTATCGGCACGCAAAGTCTACAGAATATAGTCAGATTTGCTCAGAATGAGTTGATTAAAAAAGGTTTTGTGACGACTCAAATTGTGGTGCCTGAACAGGATATGACAGAAGGTATTTTAAGCTTTCAAGTTGTACCTGGACGCATTTCGCAGATTATTCATCAAGGTCCACAAATTTCTCAAATACAATTGAATACTGCATTTCCATTCAAAGATGGCGACATTCTGAATATTCGTGATCTAGACCAAGCTTTAGAAAACTTAAAAAAAGTTTCTGGACTAGATGTTGATATACAAATAGAAGCGAATGGGGAAAGCTCGACAGCTGGTCAGAGTAATATTGTGGTGACGACACAACCTTATAAAAAAGCGAATCTAAGCTTGTCTGTGGATGATTCAGGGAATAAAAGCACTGGACGATATATAGGCAATATAGGCGTGTCACTGAATAACCCCTTAAGATTAAATGACAGTTTAAATCTGAATTTTAGCCATTCATTAGATAATATTCATCAAGATCGTAATAAAAGTTATTTTGCCAGCTACCAATTACCATTCCAGACCTTTGACTTGAGTGCCGCTTATAACTGGTATGAATACGATCAGTATGTTGCGGGCTACGAGAAGCCGATTTTATACAGTGGTGAAAGTCAACAGGCCAATGTCACCTTGTCAAAAATGCTATTAAGAGGAACGCAATATAAAACCTCTGTGTACGGCAAAGTCTATCAAAAGCAAAACCGTAACTATATCGAAGATATTGAAATTGGGGTACAGCGCAGACGAACTGCAGGATGGCATGTTGGTATTCAACATAAGCATTATGTTGGAAATACTTTGTTTGATGCAGCGCTTGATTATCGTCGAGGTATAGGTGCTTTTAATGCACTTGCAGCCCCAGAAGAAAAAATTACCGATATCTATGGCAATCCACTTCCAGTAGAAGGTTACTCACGAGCACCTTTGTGGAGTGCTGATTTACGCATCAATTATCCCTTTGTTTTACTCAATCAAGCGGCCCAATACCGTATTAATTGGAAAGGGCAGTATGCCCCAAAAGTCTTGGTTCCACAGGATAGGTTTTATATTGGAGGTCGCTATAGTGTTCGAGGTTTTGATGGGGAAATTATGTTGTCTGGAGACAATGGTCATTTTTTACAGCAAGAAATCAATGTCAACCTTCCCTTTAATAATCAGCTCTATGTGGGTGTCGATCAAGGTTGGGTTGGTGGGGAACACAGCATTGCAGGTCAACGTTACCTAGCAGGTGGAGTTGCGGGCATCCGTACTTACTATCATGGCCTTTATCTAGATGCTTTTGCCGGACATGGTTTGGTTGCACCGAACAATATGAAAAGAGAAATAAGTACAGGCTTTAGCCTCAGTTATTCCTACTAAAAAATTTAACTTTTAAAAACTTAATTTAAAAAAGAAGTCCTTTTAATGAACAAAAATCTTTATCGCATTATTTTTAGCAAATCCCGTAACATGTTTATTGCTGTGGGTGAAAACAGTAAAAGTCAAACTAAAGCGGCTGGAGAAAGTGCAAAAATAAGCACTTCCATCGAGGTTCAAGATAATACAGCTTTACATCAACATTGGGTGGTTAAAAGTCTTGTTGCGAGCATCAGTTTATGGATGCCTTTGGCTCCAGTTTATGCACAAATTCAAGCAGATACATCTGCCAGTGCTGCAAACCGGCCAGTGATTGGAGTGGGGTTAAACAACCAAGGGCAAAATGTACCTGTGGTAAACATTCAAACACCAGTGAATGGCGTATCCCACAATAAGTATAAACAAATGGATGTACTCAATAATGGAGTGGTATTAAATAATAGTCGTACTGGTGCAGGTTCTGTGATTGTGGGGAGTGTGGGGGCGAATCCATTCTTAGCTACTGGTGAAGCAAGGCTTATCTTAAACGAAATAAATTCAACAGCTGCTACGCGTTTTGAAGGAAATCTAGAAGTTGCCGGTCAACGTGCAGATGTGGTTATTGCCAACCCAGCGGGTATTAACATCAAAGGTGGTGGTTTTATTAATGCCAACAAAGCCATTTTTACCACTGGAAAACCACAGCTGAACGCAGATGGAAGTCTGCAACAATTTGTAGTAGACCAAGGCACAGTAACAGTTAGTGCAAATGCAGGTTCAAATCTAGGTTTGGGCGGTAACAACAATAATGCGGATTATGTGGATATTTATGCACGTGCATTAGAGTTAAATGCACAGTTACACGCCAATCAAGATATCAATGTAATCACCGGTGCAAATGCCATCTCATCAAACCTTGAAAGCATAGAGAGTAAAACTTCAACAGCTGCAGTACCTGTATTAGCCGTGGATATTAAAAGTTTGGGTGGGATGTATGCCAATAATATTTACTTGATGGGGAATGAAAAGGGTTTAGGTGTTTCTAACGCTGGCATACTTCAAGCTGTAAATAATATAGTGGTGACTAACACAGGTAAAATTGTCCATAGTGGAACAATCTCAACCACAGATAAAAAGAACGGTTTAGTCAGTGTTGCAACGACAGGAGCGGGAACCGCGGCAGACATAGCAGTGAGCGGTTCGATCAACAGCTATGGATTGATCAGTGTTGATTCAGCTAATGATTTAAATCTCACTGCGAAGGATATAACGGTTAATTATGATGCAACGACGAAAAACTCTGCAGCTTTAATTGTTAGTGCTAAAGAAAATATTAATCTTGCTACAGGGACTAAGATCAATAATTTAAGTACAGCAGGTGATTTATATATAGATGCCAAAGGAATCAATCTGGCGGCGAATTCAGAGTTACGCAGTAATCGCGGTTCAGCCACAATTAATGCCAATGAAAATTTGATTAGTAATAGCACTGCAAGACTGATTGCTGCACAAGATTTGAATTTATCAGGTAATAAAAATTTAAAACTAATTGGAAACACATTACAGGCGACGACGGGTTCCATCAATATCCAGTCAGCTGCAGAAGACGCTCAAGTGCTCTACGTGGAGGGAGGATCACTCTATGCGGGTAAAGACTTAAATGTATACGGTACAGGTGATGTTAGCCTTAAAAATCTAAGTTTTAACCTTGTTAATGATGCGACACGTTTAAAGAATATTAATGTCTATAGTGGAAATAATTTGACTTGGGATAATCAAGCGAAGCCCTTAGCTAAAATTTCCGGAAAAGTTCAGCTTGAAGCAAAACAAGGTTTAGAACTCTCAGGCACAGCAATCCATGCTGCAAATGGCATTGTTACACAATCAGATACTTTAACCCTCAATAGTGCAATCAAATCAGATCAGGGCATTGATTTAACAACTGAAAAAGCGATGACCCTTGCAAGAGGAGCTAATTTAACAGCAACTAAGGATGTAAATCTTGCTTCCTTGCAGGGAAGTATCGAAGCAGACAGTCTGAAAGCCAACTCTTCCCAAGGTCGTACTTCAATCATCGCGAATGAAAATGTAAATTTAAATTCAAGCCAAACTATTGTTTCAGCACCTCACGCAGACCGAGATGAACAGATTACTGATAAAACTGTGATCAATGCAGATCAGGGAATTATCATTGCAAGTGTAGAGAAAGGCAGTATTAATGTGAACTCGACTGATCTCATTTCAGCCAGAGGTGATTTGCAGATACTGGGACAAAATGGGGTAGTAATAAGCTCAAATACAGACGTAGTCGTTAGTGGAGATACTGCGCGAGATACGCTTCTGACGAATCAGATTGAAGCAAAATCGGTATCAATAAGTACGAAGAAAGGTAATCTTGATATTCAAAATACGGCCATAGAGTCGACAGTTGATCAGCTGCATTTAAACAGTGAAACAGGCATGCTGAAGGTTAAGAATACAACTCTTCAATCGAAAGGCAATACTGAGATTTATGCTAAGGATATATTAAGCCTTAAGAATGTAACGGCAAATTCTGATCGACATTTAGCTATTAATTCAAAAAGAACTCTGTATTTAAATGCAGACTATACACCAACAGGAACGAGATGGGCTACAGGAGCAAAAACATCTTTAAATGCTGACGGTATACTTTCTTTGACGGCTACAGGCAACCAAGTGATGCAGAATGCAACACTGACAGGTGGCGCAGTATTACTTGAAACAACAAATCTTTTTGTTAAGCCGGGACTTGTTTTTAATGCGATAGGTAGCGATTTACTTAAAAATGATGCCAAGCTCAATAGTTTAAATGGTGATTTAAGTATTCAGACTTCGGGTACAACAGGTTTAACCATTGACCCTAAAATTATGACTTTATCTGCAGTTGGGGATATTGAGCTGATTGCAAAAAATGGCGTTTTAAAGCTTGCAGGATATGGTGGTACGCAAGGTAATGGTTCTGAGCAAGTAGTTAAGTTAAATACAATAGGTGGTGGGATTAACTTGGAAGGTTCAAAAATAGAACTGCAAGGCTCACAGCTAAATGCAAAAAATGATATCAATATTATTTCTGGTAGTAGTGATATATTAATTGATGGTGTGAAAAATACTTTTTTAAATAAAAATAATGAAAAAATTGTAAATCAATTAGAAATAGAAAAGGGTGAATTAGAGGTTGTTTCGAATGAAGATAATCCTGCTTATACGGAAGAATTAAGGCTGCTCTCAATTTTTATTTTTGAATCTTCACTAGGTTTAATGAGTACTAGTGAAAAAGATAAAGCAGTTAAGAAAATAAATGAAAAAGTAGATGCAATTAATAAAAAGTATAATACTAGTAATACATTTACGACGACTAAGACGTGGTTTAATAAACTTGTAAATAAATATAAATATACTTTTACTTTAAACGCTAAAAAGCCATTTCAAATTCTAATAGATGAAAAACAAAAGGACATTGATTTTTTTAATCTAAATCTAAATGGCTATGAACATACGGGAGCAGGTATTGTAAGTGAATTAGGTAATCTAAATATAACTTCAAATAATGGGCTATCAATTAGTGGAAGTGATCTAATTGCAAAATCAGGTTTAATTAACTTGGAATCACGCGGTGCCTTAGATGGGTTATATACTTTAACATCAAACTCTGAAACATCAAGTACCCCTAAAACTATGGCTGCTAGTATGATTATTGATGGTCATACAAACTTTTATGATATTGGTAGTGAGGATGCTAATAAATATAGCATGAGGACTTTAGTTAACCCTACAAAAATTAATGGTGATAAAGGAGTAAATATTAAAACTGTTGGCATTACAGAAAATGATAATTTAGTTATGCAAGCAACAGGAATTGTATCTAATGGTGATATTACAATTGAATCAAATAAAAATATTCTCTTTGATTCCGCAATAGAACAAAGTTATGACAAGACAACTAAGATTCAAAAGAAAAAGTCTTGGGGTGGATTAAAGAAAAAGACTATAACTACAGTAACAGAAAATAATGATGTTGAAGCAGCATCTGTAGATTTTTACGGTAAAAATATTACTATTGAAAGTAAAGATCAGAACCCAGATATCAGTATAGATATCTATTCCGGTAAGTTTACTGCAAATGGTGGAAATATTTCTATTAAAGCAGGGGGGGATCTTAACTTTTATACTGTGGAAGAATCCTCAACTAGTGATGTAGATATCAAAAAAACATCTTCATTTTCCGGAATAAAATATAACAATTCAAAAACAAATTCGACGAGAACACAAGTTTCGGATTTACCAGCGACATTAAAGGCAGATTATATTGGAACTAAATCAGGTTTTGATACTCGGCTAGAAGGGACAGAATTTGAATATTTAAAGGGTGCAACTATTGAGGCTGGTGGAAAGCTAGAATTGATTGCTGCAAAAACTACTATTACCGAATTACTCAAAAAAGAGAAAAATTCAGTTGTTTGGCAATCTATGCAGGATAAAGGTTCAATTACTGAAACTGCCCAGCTTCCACAATTTAATGGACCTGTTTTACCAACCTTTAAAGCGGCAGGTGGGTTGAGTGTTCAAATCCCAATATCAGAAAAAGATCAAAATAAAGTCGTTATACGTGATGAAATTTTAAAATTAGCCAATCAACCTGGTAATGCGTACTTAAAAGAGTTGGTCAATAGAAAGGATGTAGACTGGAATACGGTTATTCTTGCACAGAAAGATTGGGATTATAAGTCACAAGGCTTAACTGGTGCTGGAGCTGCACTCCTAGTGATTATTGTTACGATAGCAACAATGGGAACTGGTACGGCAGCTGCAGCTGGAGCTGCTGGGGGGGCTGCCGCTAGCGGAACAACAGTCGGACTTGGCGCTAGTATGATCGGAGCTGCTGGTGTAACAACTACTGCAGCAGGTGCAATTGTTCCATCTGTATTAGGCACGATGGCAAATGCAGCAGTAACATCTCTTGCAACACAAGCAAGTATTGGGCTGGTAAATAATGGTGGTGATATTCGAGCTACCCTAAAAGATTTAGGGAGTAAGGATGCCGTTAAAAATTTAGCGACAAGTGTTGTGACAGCAGGTTTACTCAGTCAAGTAAGCCCTGCGTTGAACGTAGATTTAGATAGTACGGCATTTTCAAGCAGATTAATAAATAATTTTACCACTGCTGTTGGTTCAACTTTAGTTCAAACTGCAATCAAAGGTGGTGACTTAGAAGACAATCTTAAGGTTGCATTGTTAGCAGGATTGGCGGGAGTTGTGCAAGGAGAGTTGGCTAGTCAGATCGGGGAACATTTGTATAAAGTAGATGCAAAAGTTTTTGAATATACAATTCATAAAATTGCGCATGCTGCCGTTGGGTGTGCGGTATCGGCAGCGACTAAGGCTAGCTGTGAGGCCGGAGCAATTGGTGCTGGTGTTGGTGAAATCGTAGCTGAACTAATGATTCCAGCAGGGAAAACTGCATTAGACCTGACTGAAGACGAAAGAATTCGAATTAAAAATACGACTAAGCTTATTGCTGGGACTACAGCGGCTTTTGCAGGCTATGATGTTAATACAGCTGCGAATAGTGCGGATATTGCTGTTGAAAATAATGCTTTAAAACCATTAAGTTCAGCTGGAAAAATTGCATGGAAAGTAGGGAAGGTAATTAAAAAAGAACTGGATGCTGGTAAGAAAATAACAGCTGAAGATTTGCCTGAATTACTAAAGGATGTTGTGAAAGGTGAAATTCAAAATGGTGCAGATAGTATAAAAACATTAATTGATCCTGATACAACAGCATTTGAGAAGTCATTAGCTATTTTAGATTTAGCAATTGGAATTGATCTTAAAGCTGGTAAAAATGTTGAAGTATTAAAAGTAGATCAAAAAGTTATTGCGAAAAATGCCCCGACTAGAGCTGAAAGCAGTGAAATGCTTGGTGCGAAGGGTATCCGCTTGGATAGTAAAACTGTGTGGAAGATGACTGGAACTAAGGCCCGTATTGATGTTGAAAATCCTGCACCAGGTAAACGAGCTGGTCAGATTCATTATCAGGATATTGATAATAAAAAATATTTATTCGACCCTAAAACTAATAAGTTTTATATAGGATTTGATAAAACACAAGAAGCTCCAAAGTCTATACAAGCCTTACTTAATAATGCATCTTTTAAGGCTGGAATTGATAAAGCTAAGAAATATTTAGGTGAGGTTTGATAAATGTTTACTAATAATGCAATGAAAAATTTAATGAATGGTGTATTTCAGAAAGATTTTTGTTTACCTGATGAGTTGCAAATTATACTAAATGAAGGATTTAAAAAATTGGATCGGGGAATAATAGTCTTTAATAGAACATTTAGTGAACAATTTTCGTCTTGTGAAGATGTGAATTCTAATATAGATAAATTTCTGGAGACCTTCATAGATAAATCAGGATTTGAAAATTTCATAAATAAAATACATATTGATGATTATGTTTTTGAAAGTGTTGATATTGTAAATTCTGCATTTATTTTTTTAGAAAAATTTAATATTCTTTGGGGGCAATCTTTTCCAGAGATAAATTGTATTTCATTAATTTCTTTTGATACTGATAATGAATTTGGTTTAGGATGTGTGTTTAGGTTTCACGTAATAAGAGAAGGTAGTGAAATATATGATATTGAAAAAATAGAGGATTTTATTGAGCCAATGGCTATAAAGGTATATCAGGCAGTTTAAGTTAATCAAGACTAATATAATGGCTGTTTTGGTCTGCTCAAATCATCAGCTGCAGGCCAAGATGCAGGGGGCTGAGCGTGCGATCTTTAAAGCTGGTTCAGTCACGTGGAAAAAGGCCAAAGACTCAATCAGCTTAGATAGCAAAGCACTACTAAAACAGTACCCTGAATATCTGAACCAATTCCCGCAAAGTAAATCTGGTTCAAGACGCTTCAATATTTACCCAGCTGATGAATGAGATAAATTCATTCTTCGAGATACGCAAGCAAATCAATTAAAGGCCATAACGATCTCATGCCAAACAGCATGGGATTTTTTATGCCGACCTCATTGATAAAAAGAGAAATATCATGATCAAAGGTTTAGTAATGAAGGGGTTTGCTTTTGGAATTTTTTTTATATAAATTAGATAAATAATGAGTAACGATTATACATATGGATTAAGGTGAGATTTATAAGTTTCTTAAATGGACCTTAGTGAAAGCTCTGCCAACTAACATGTTGTTCTGTGAAAGAAGTATCTTGTTATTAAGTTGAAAGCTGCTTAATTACAATAAGAAACTATGAGCTTGGTATTGCTATCTAATAAAAGTGAACATCAAGTTTAGATGATAATTTTATCGGTAAACTAAAATTAGCCGATGGCGCAGAATGTTTATCAGAGAGTATTATGGGTGTTATTGTTCGTATCCTCAAAGCTAATCATGGGGACTGTATATTAGTTAGTCATGAGGGACCCTTGAGCACTTTCAATATATTGATTGATGGTGGACCCTCAATGGCCTTTAAGCACGGCCCTAGACAACGATATAAGGGAGCACTTTGCGAAGTTCTGGATGATCTAAAAGGAAAAGGTCAACATGATGTGTGCTGAATTAGCAGGAGACTTTCACTTGGGAGATTCTAGGCAGCTAACCGATAAAAGTCTTCTGCCATTTGATTTGGTGTCTTAAAATCCAAGCCTTTTTGAATTCTTCGCTGATTATAA